>NZ_KB906501.1:118093-307251 GCF_000381445.1 Thioalkalivibrio sp. ALE22 | reverse complement strand
GCCCAGGCGGCCCTCGGTGCGCTCGCCCGGTGCCGCCTGGAGCTGGTCGCTCATCTCGGCTTCCAGAACCTGCTGGACCGCCTCGCGCACCAGCGTGCGCATCAGTTCCTCGTCTGTCCCCAATAACGCTCGCAGTGACGTGCGATCCGCAGTAGCCTGGCTCTTGTGAGTGGTCATGGTCTCGCCCTCCTTGAGGGGTTCCGGTGGTCGCTAACCAACCCGAATACCATGGCCGCTCACCTCCTGCCAGCTTCTGCACATAACTCAGCACACTACTAGGCAGTGCAAACACCCGATGCCGAACCGGGCGCAACCCAAGGGGTGGGTGGTCGGGAAAAGCCCGGGTCAGGCGGACCCGTCGAGCTGCGCCGCGAAATGCGCCGGCGCGAAGCCCTCCTGCTTGCGCAGGTAGTCGGCCAGCTGGGCCGCAAAGTCGGCCGGGACCGAGTCCCGCACGGCCGGCATCTCGCGCAGCCGCTCCCAGCGCTGCGCCAGCCGTGGAAACGCCTCCGCCTCCCAGGGGCTGTCCGGGTCCGCAAGCAGCGCATAGCGCATCAGGATCGGTGCCAGGGTCGCGTCGATCAGCGAGAAATCCGGGGTGGCCAGGCGATCATCCCGCGTCATCTGTTGTTCCAGGCGCTCCAGCCCGCGCGCGGCCGTATGGCGCGCGAGCTCGAAGGCGTCCTCGGTGGCGGCCGTCATCCAGTGATACTGGGCGAAGGTCTGTTCCGAGAGGTACTCGATCCACGCCCGGGTGCGGGCCTGTTCCAGGGGGTCCACCGGCATCAGGGCGGGCGGGGTGATGGCATCGATATACTCGTTGATCACCGCCGACTCGAACAGCACGGTGTCGTCGTCGACGATCAGCACCGGCACCTTGCCGAGCGGCGAGCGCGCGCGGAACCACTCCGGCGGGTCGGCCAGATCGATCAGGCTCAGTTCGAACGGGGCCTGCTTGTATTTCAGCGTGATCACGCTACGCTGGACAAACGGACAGATGGCGAAACTGATCAGGTGCAGATGCGGCAGATTCATGAGGGTCCTTGGCGTCCTGGGTCGGGGCAGGTCACGGTCCGGATGACCGCGGAACGTCGGTGCCTGGCCTGGAAAGGTTGCGCATTGTCCCCCCTCGCGCAGGCCCGGGGAAGCCTTGGCCAGGGGTAGCGGCCACCACGAGGCGCCCAGCGCCGGGCTGCGGATCGACAAGTGGCTGTGGGCCGCGCGTTTCTACAAGACGCGCGGGCTGGCCAGCGAAGCGGTTGGCGGCGGCAAGGTCCACGTGAACGGCGAGCGCTGCAAGCCGGCGCGGCGCGTGCATCCCGGTGACCGCCTGACGATCCATCGGGGCCCGCAGGTCTGGGAGCTGGACGTGGTGGGGCTGAACGAGCAGCGCCGGCCGGCCCGCGAGGCACAGGCTCTGTACGAGGAGACCCCGGAGAGCCAGGCCCGGCGCGAGGCGGAAAGCGAGCGCCGCCGGGCCGAGCGCGCGGTGGCGGACAGTGCGCCCAGCCGCCGGCCGGACAAGCGCGAGCGGCGCAAGATTCGCCGTTTTATTCGCCAGGATGACAGCGACAGGAGCGAATCCGAGTGACATCCCTCGAAGGCAGTGGCCCTCCGGTGACCCCGCGTGTGGCGGTGGATCTGGTGATCCGTCATCCGGCCCAGCCCGGTCGGGTGCTGGTGATCGAGCGGCGCAACCCCCCGCATGGCTGGGCGCTCCCCGGGGGCTTCGTCGACGTTGGCGAGTCCGCCGAGCATGCCGCGGTGCGCGAGGCGCGCGAGGAGACCGGGCTGGAGGTCGAGCTGGAGGTGTTGCTGGGCGTTTATTCCGACCCGGAGCGCGATCCGCGCGGGCATACCGTCAGCGCGGTCTATATCGCCCGTGGCCGGGGCGAGGCGAAGGCCGCCGACGATGCCACCGACTGCGCCTGGCTGGACCCGGAGGATCCGGATCCGGTCCTGGTGTTCGATCACCGGCGCATCCTCGATGACTACCGCCGCTGGCGTCTGACCGGTGAAACCGCCGCGCCACGCCCGGTGCGAAAAGCGGGATGAAGCCGGCCAAGCTGTTACCATACGGCGCTTTCGACCACCGCTACGGTATCGCGTGACAAAGGCTGACCCCGCAACCCCGACTCGACCCGACAGCGAGCTGCCGGAACCGCGCGTCTACGAGCGCGCGGATCACGGGATCTCGCGCGCGGCGATCGACGACAACGCCCTGAAGGTGCTCTATCGCCTGCGCGACGCGGGTTACCGTGCCTGTCTGGTGGGCGGCGGCGTGCGTGACCTGCTGCTGGGCCGCGAACCGAAGGATTTCGACGTTGCCACCGACGCGACGCCCGAGCAGGTGCGCGGGCTGTTCCGCAACTGTCGCCTGATCGGGCGCCGCTTCCGCCTGGCGCATGTGCTGTTCGGGCGCGAGATGATCGAGGTGGCGACCTTTCGCGCCCCGCATGACGACGAGTCCGGGGACGAGGGCCAGGTGGCACTGAGCGAGGAAGGACGCATCCTGCGGGACAACCGCTACGGCACCATCGAGCAGGACGCGATCCGCCGCGACTTCAGCGTCAACGCCCTGTACTACGACATCGAGGACTTCTCGGTGCTGGATTACACCGGCGGGGTCGAGGATCTGCGCGCGGGCGTGCTGCGCCTGATCGGCGACGACGTCGAGACCCGGCTGCGCGAGGACCCGGTGCGCATGCTGCGGGCGGTGCGTTTCTCCGCCAAGCTGGGGCTAACCATCGCACCGGAGGTCGAGGCCGGCATCCATGAGCTGGCCTCGCTGATGCAGACCGTGGCGCCCGCGCGGCTGTTCGACGAGGTGATCAAGCTGTTCCACAGCGGTGCGGCGGTGACCTGCCTGGACGAGCTCGAGCGCTTTGGCCTGTTCGAGGCGATGTTCCCCGAGGCGGCGGACTGCTTTGCCGATCCGGATGTCGGTCCCGAGCGGCGCCAGTTCCTGGTCGAGTCGCTGCTGAACACCGACAAGCGCATCAACGAGGGGCTGGGCGTGAACCCGGCCTTCCTCTATGCCGCGATCCTGTGGGCCCCGGTTCAGGTGGCCGCGGCGCAACGGATTGACGACGGCGAGCAGGAGATCCCCGCCTGGCAACAGGCGATGGCCGAGGTGCTCGATCGGCAGGTGAAGACGGTCTCCATCCCCAAGCGCTTCAGCCTGATTGTGCGCGAGATCTGGGAACTGCAGGCGCGCCTGGAGCGCCATCGGGGCGGCCGCGCGCTGCGCCTGCTGACCCATCCGCGTTTTCGCGCCGGCTACGACTTCCTCTGTCTGCGCGCCCGTGCCGGCGATGCCGACCCCGAGCTGTGTCGCTGGTGGACCGAGATCCAGGAGCAGGACGAGGCCGGTCAGAAGGCCATGGCCGGGGCCCCGAAGGGGCCGAAAGGTGACGGCAAATCGGGTGCCAAGGGCAAGTCGCGGCGCGGTGGTCGTCGTCGGCGCCGGGGCCGCAAGGGTGGTGGCGAGAACGCGGGAACGGCCTCGAAGCCGGATGCCGGGGGTGGCGAGTGAGCACGGCCGATCACGGCGTGCAGGCCTTCATCGGGATCGGCGCCAACCTGGGCGAGCCCGAGGCGCAGGTGCGCGACGCGTTTGACCGTCTGGCACAGGAACTGCCGCAGACGCGCCTGACCGGGCGTTCCCGGCTGTTCCGCAACCCGCCGATGGGCCCGCAGGACCAGCCCGACTACGTGAACGCAGTGGCTCGGCTGCACACCCGTCTGGAGCCGCTGGACCTGCTGGCGGGTCTGCAGGCAATCGAGTGCGCCTGCGGCCGCAAGCGCGACGGCAGCCGCTGGGGGCCGCGGCTTCTGGATCTGGACCTGTTGCTGTTCGGTGAACAGTCGCTGGATCTGCCGGGCCTGCAGGTGCCGCATGCCGGCATCGCCGAGCGTGATTTCGTGGTCCTGCCGTTGCTGGAGCTGGCGCCTGGTCTGCAGATCCCGGGTGCGGGCCCGCTGGAGGGGCTGGCGCGGCGCTTCGACGGCGCGAGCCTGATTCCGATCGCGGAGCCGGAGGTGAGCATCGCGGCGGCGGAGGGACGCCGATGAGCCTGGGCGATTTCGATTTCATCGCGGTCGAGGGGCCGATCGGGGTTGGCAAGTCCAGCCTGGCGAAACGCCTGGCCGAGCACCTTCAGGCCGAGGGCATCTTCGAGGCGCCGGACGAGAACCCGTTCCTCGACCGCTTCTACCAGGAGCCGGACAAGCACGCCCTGGCGACCCAGCTGCACTTCCTGGTGCAGCGCGTGCGCCAGCTGACGCCAGTGGCGCAGAAGGGGCTGTTCGAGCAGCGGCACGTGTCCGACTATCTGATGGACAAGGACCCGCTGTTCGCCGAGCTGAACCTGCACCCCGATGAGCTGGAGATCTATCGCGAGATGTTCCGGCACCTGCGCGGCGGCCTGCCGCGTCCGGACCTGGTGATCTACCTGCAGGCGCCGGTGGACGTGCTGCAGGAGCGCATCCGCCGCCGGGCACGACCGTACGAACGTCACATCGAGGCCGGTTACCTGGAACGGCTGAACGCCGCCTACGCGGAATTCTTCTATCATTTCGAAGGACCGGCGCTCGTGATTGTGAACGCCACCGAGATTGACTGGGTGAACAACCCGGCCGATTTCGACCAGCTGGTGCAGTTTCTGGAGCCGATCCAGGGCGGGCGGCACTACTTCAACCCGTTGCCCATCTCGCTCTAGAGGGTGGCAAGCCGGACTGCCCGGGAGGCATGAACATGCGGCCGATTACCGTGAACACCCTGGCCCGGCGCAAGCAGGCCGGCGAGCCGATCGCCTGCCTCACTGCCTACGACGCGGCCTTCGCCGGGCTGCTGGACCGCTGCGGGGTCGACGTGATCCTGGTCGGCGATTCGCTCGGCATGGTGGTGCAGGGCCACACGACCACCCTGCCGGTGACGCTGGACGACATGGTCTATCACGTCGCCAACGTCGCGCGCGGCAGCGAGAACGCCCTGATCATGGCGGATATCCCGTTTCTGGGCGATGTCGATGTCGCCACCGCCCTGGCCCAGTCCGGGGCACTGCTGCGGGCCGGGGCGCACATGGTCAAGGTCGAATGCGGGGCGGTGGAGGTACCGATCGTGGAACGCCTGGTGTCCGCCGGCATTCCGGTCTGCGCCCACCTTGGGCTGACGCCGCAGGCCGTTCACCGCTTTGGTGGCCACCGCGTGCAGGGGCGCGATCCGAAGGCGGCGGCCGAGATGGAATCCCTGGCCGCGCGCCTGGAGAGTGCGGGGGCGCAGGCCCTGCTGCTGGAGGGCATCCCGGAGAGCCTGGCCGATGCCATTGTGCGCAGCGCCGGGGTGCCGGTGATCGGCATCGGCGCCAGTCCGCGCTGTGACGGCCAGGTGCTGGTGCTGTCCGATGTGCTTGGCCTGACCCCCGAGCCGCCGCGCTTCGCGCGGGATTTCCTCGCCGAGGGGGGCTCCCTGGAAGGCGCGGTACGCGCCTACTGCGACGCCGTGCGGACCCGGGCGTTCCCGCAATCCGGCGTCCATACCTTTACCTGACACGGAAGCCCGAGCATGAGAATCCTGCGTGATCGGCCACAGCTGGTGGCCATGCATCGAGAGTGGTCGCGCAAGGGGCGCGGCACCGTGGCGCTGGTGCCCACCATGGGCAACCTGCACGAGGGGCACCTGACCCTGATCCGGCATGCGCGGGCGCGCGCCCAGCGGGTGGTGGTTTCGATCTTCGTGAATCCGTTGCAGTTTGATCGCGCCGAGGACCTGGAGCGTTATCCGCGCACCCTGGAGGAGGATGCCCGTCTGGCGACCGATGCCGGCGTGGATGCGCTGTTCTGCCCCAGCAACGAGGACATGTATCCCGATGACGGCATGCCCCCGGTGCGCGTGGTCGTGCCGGGGCTGTCGGAGATCCTCGAGGGGGACTACCGACCGGGGCACTTCGACGGGGTGGCCACCGTGGTGACCAAGCTGTTCAACCTGGTGCGCCCGGACCTGGCCCTGTTCGGCGAGAAGGACTTCCAGCAGTTCAAGCTGATCGAGCGCATGGTGCAGGGGCTGGACATCCCGACCCGGGTGGAGGCCATCCCCACGGTGCGCGAGGCGGACGGTCTGGCCTTCAGCTCGCGCAACCATCAGCTGTCGGAGGCCGCCCGTGCGGTAGCCCCCGAACTCAAGCGGGTGCTGGACGAGGTCGCGATGGTCTGCCGTACCGCCACTGTGTTCGACGCCGACCGCATCCCCGAGGTCGAGGGACGGGCCTGCGAACGACTGCGCGAGGCCGGTTTCGATCCGGAGTACCTTTCCATCCGCCGCGCCGAGGACCTGCTGGAGCCGGCCTCGGGCGTACCGCTGGCTGAGCAGGACCTCGTGGTCCTGTCCGCCGCCTGGCTGGAGGACGTGCGCCTGATCGACAACGTCCGCACCCGCCCGGCCTGATCCTTTTTGGCAACCACGAAGCAAAGAACGTTCACAGGAAGACGGGAAGATTTGAAGAGGGCCGGATGGCCCTTGATCGTCTACGCACCGCCAATCAAGAATCCCTTCCTGTCTTCCAGCCTTCCTGTTAATGGCCCTTGAATTTCTTCGTGCCTTCGTGGGCTTCGTGGTGAAAAAACATTGACCCGAACGGGCGGGTTTGCCGTGGTCGCCGGGATCGCGGATAATTTTCCGCCCTTCCGAGGTACAAGCCGGGAATTCTCCGTATGGTTGTCACTATGCTGAAAGGCAAGCTGCATCAGGGCCGGGTCACGCATTGCGAGCTGGAGTACGAAGGCTCCTGCGCGATCGATACCCGCCTGCTGGAGGCGGCCGGCATCCTGCCGTTCGAGCAGATCCAGATCTACAACATCGACAATGGCGAGCGCTTCACGACCTACGCGATCGAGGGCGAGGCCGGTTCCGGCATCATCTCGGTCAATGGCGCGGCCGCGCACAAGGCGGCGGTGGGCCATCGCGTGATCATCTGCGCCTATGCTCAGATGGAGGCCGCCGAGGCCCGCGAATTCACCCCCGACCTGGTCTATCTCGACGCCGCCAACCGGATCATTCGCACCGGTCACGGCATCCCGGTCCAGGCCGCCTGATTTCCCTCTCCTCCGCGCACGGCCCGCCCGCAGTTGTCGGGCCGGGGGCGCGCCGCTATCCTCGACGCCCATGAATCTCCACGAATTTCAGGCCAAGGCGCGCTTTCGCGACGCCGGCATCCCCGTTCCCGACGGTCAGGTGATCACCGCGATCGATGCACTACCCGGCGCCTGGCAGGCGCTGGGTGCCGAGCGCGTGCTGGTCAAGGCCCAGGTCCACTCCGGCGGTCGTGGGAAGGCCGGCGGCGTGGTGATGGCGGATTCCCTTGAGGCGGCGCGCGTGGCCGCGGAGAACCTGCTGGGTTCGCGCCTGGTCACCGGCCAGAGCGGCCCCGAGGGGCTGCCGGTGGACCAGCTGCTGCTGGAGCCGGCGGTGGATATTGCCCGCGAACTCTACTTCGCCATGCTGGTGGACCGCGCGCGCGAGCGCCTGGCGCTGGTGGTCTCCGCCGAGGGCGGCATGGATATCGAGACGCTGGCGGCCGAGCGCCCCGAGGCGGTCGTGACCCTGCCGATCCATCCGGCCACCGGGGTAATGCCGTTTCATGGCCGCCGGGTGGCCTCGACCCTGGGCCTGGCCGGCGCCGCCGCCAAGGCGATGGCGCAGCTGGTGACCAACGCGCATGCCCTGTTCCAGCAGCTCGATGCCCAGTTGCTCGAGATCAACCCGCTGGTGCTGACCGGCGATGACCGGCTGCTGGCGATCGACGCCAAGCTGACCATCGACGACTCCGCAGCCTATCGTCAGAAGGCGCTGTTCGAAGAGCGCGACGCGCGCCAGCGCGACCCGGCCGAGGAACAGGCGCACGAGCACGACCTCAATTACATCCGCCTGGATGGCTCCATCGGCTGCATGGTCAACGGTGCCGGCCTGGCGATGGCGACCATGGACCTGATCCAGCACCACGGCGGCGAACCCGCCAACTTCCTGGATGTCGGTGGCGGCACGACGGTGGAGCGGGTGACCGCGGCCTTCAAGCTGATCCTGTCCGATGCCTCGGTGAAGGCGGTGCTGGTGAATATCTTCGGCGGCATCGTGCGCTGCGACCTGATCGCCGAGGGCATCATCGCCGCGATCCGCGAGGTGCAGGTCCAGGTGCCGGTGGTGGTGCGCCTGGAGGGCACCAACGCCGAGCAGGGCCGCAGTGCGCTGGCGCACTCGGGCCTGGACGTGATCCCGGCCGCTGATCTGGACGCGGCAGCGCGGGCCGTAGTGGAGGCCGTGGCATGAGCATTCTCGTCGACCGCGACACCAAGGTGATCTGTCAGGGCTTCACCGGCAAGCAGGGCAGTTTCCACTCGGAACAGGCCATCGCCTACGGGACCCGCCTGGTCGGGGGCGTAACCCCCGGCAAGGGCGGGCAGACCCATCTGGATCGGCCGGTGTTCGATACCGTGGCCGACGCGGTGGCGACCACCGGCGCGACCGTCAGTATGATCTACGTGCCGGCCCCGTTCGCCGCGGACGCGATCTGCGAGGCGGCGGACGCCGGGATCGAGCTGGCGGTCTGCATCACCGAGGGCATCCCGGTACAGGACATGGTCCGGGTCAAGCAGGTGCTGGCCGGCAGCCCGACGCGCCTGATTGGCCCCAACTGCCCGGGCATCATCACCCCGGATGCCTGCAAGGTCGGGATCATGCCCGGCTACATCCATCGCCGCGGGCGCATCGGCATCATCTCGCGCTCGGGTACGCTGACCTACGAGGCGGTCAAGCAGACCTCGGACCTTGGACTGGGCCAGAGCACCTGCGTGGGCATCGGTGGTGACCCGATCCAGGGCCTGGACTTTGTCGACTGCCTGCGCCTGTTCCGCGAGGATCCGGAGACCGACGGCGTGCTGATGGTGGGCGAGATCGGTGGCGACGCCGAGGAACGCGCCGCGCGCTTTATCGCGGACGAATTCGACAAGCCGGTTGCCGCCTATATTGCCGGCGCCACCGCACCGCCGGGCCGGCGCATGGGCCATGCCGGGGCGATCATCGCCGGTGGTCAGGGCACCGCGGCGCAGAAGATGACCGCCCTGCGCGAGGCCGGTGCGACCGTGGCCGAGAGCCCGGCGGAACTGGGCGCCGCGATGCAGTCCGCACTGGTCTGATCCGCGGATGAGCGCCGATTCGCCCCTGCGTCTGGCCCTGGCCCAGATCAACCCGGTGGTGGGCGGTCTGGAGGACAACCGCCACCGCATCCTCGAGGCGATCGAACAGGCCCGCGCCGGCGGCGCCCGCGCAGTGGTGTTCCCCGAACTGGCGGTCACCGGCTACCCGCCGGAGGACCTGCTGCTGCGTCCGGCGTTTCTGCTGGGCGTGGAGCGCGTGGTGACCGCGATCACCGAGGCGGCGCGGGGTATCGATGTGATCCTGGGCGCCCCGGTGCACGGGGAGGCGGGCCTGATCAACGCGGCGCTCTGGCTGCGCGACGGGGCCTGCATCGCGCGCTATGCCAAGCAGGTCCTGCCCAATTACTCGGTGTTCGACGAAGAGCGCTACTTCGTCGCCGGCACCGAGGCCTGCGTGGTCGAACTGGACGGCTGGCGGGTCGGACTGACGGTCTGCGAGGACATCTGGCAGCCGGGTCCGGCGACCGCGGCGCGGGCCGCCGGGGCCGAGCTCCTGCTGAATCTCAACGCGTCGCCCTACCACCGCGGCAAGGCCGAGGAACGCCTGCGCGTGGTGGGCCAGCGCGTCGCCGAGACCGGCTGCCCGGTCGTCTACGTGAACCAGGTAGGCGGCCAGGACGAGCTGGTCTTCGACGGGCGCTCCTTCGTGCAGGATCCGGTCAACGGGGCGCGGGCCGTGCTGCCGGCCTGGGCGACCGGCCAGGGGCAGGTAGAGGCGCGCCGCGGGGCGCAGGGTCCGGTCCTGCACCCCCGCGACGAGCACCTGCACCTGTCCGCCTGCGGCATCCGGCCGACGCTGACCGACCCCGGTCCGGAACCGGACGAGGCCGATGCCCGCGACCTCTACCAGGCGCTGATGATCGGCATCCGCGACTACGTGACCAAGAACGGCTTTCCCGGGGTGCTGCTGGGCCTGTCCGGCGGGATCGACTCCGGACTGACCGCGGCGCTGGCCACCGACGCCCTGGGCCCGGCGGCGGTCACGGCCGTGATGATGCCCTATCGCTATACCGCCTCGATCAGCATCGAGGACGCCGAGGCACAGGCCCGGCTGCTGGGGCTGGAGTATCACGAGATCGCGATCGAACCGATGGTCGAGAGTTTCATGGCGGGGCTGGGGGATGCCTTGTCCGCGTATCCGGCCGGGGCGGGGGACGTAACCGAGCAGAACCTGCAGGCGCGCGCCCGGGGTGTGCTCCTGATGGCGCTGTCCAACCGCAGCGGCAAGCTGTTGCTGGCCACGGGCAACAAATCCGAGATGGCGGTGGGCTACTCCACGCTGTACGGCGATATGAATGGCGGTTTCGCGCCGCTGAAGGATGTCTCCAAGCAGTGGGTGTATCGCCTGGCGCGCTGGCGCAACACGCGCGGGCCGGCGATCCCGGAACGGGTGATCGAACGTCCGCCCAGCGCGGAGCTGGCGCCGGATCAGCAGGATGCCGACTCGCTGCCGCCGTACGAGGTGCTGGACGCGATCCTCGAGGCCTTTGTCGAACAGGAACGGTCCGTCGCCGAGATCGTCGCGCAGGGTTTTGACCGCCCCACGGTGGAGCGCATCGCCCGCATGGTGTTCATCGCCGAGTACAAGCGCCGCCAGGCCGCGCCCGGAATACGGGTCAGCCCGCGCGCCTTCGGCCGCGACCGGCGCTACCCGATCACCTCCGGCTACCGCCCGGACTGATCCGCGCCGACGCGCGCAGAGTTCACCACGAAGCACACGAAGGCACGAAGAAGGTCAAGGACGGTTCACAGGAAGACAGGAAGTACCGAAGGTTCTGAATGGGGTGTCCCGGGCTGCGGTCTTAGGGCCCCGACAATACTGACTCGGTGCCTCGCTCCGTCCGACGTATCCGAAACGGCGGCATATTGCGGACCGGAAAGGACTTCCCCGATCAACCACAGGCCCTCTTCCAGCCTTCCCGTCTTCCTGTTAAACGCCCTTGACCTGGCCCTTCTTCGTGCCTTCGTGTGCTTCGTGGTCGATTCCAAGCAGCGTCGAACGTCGCGAGAAGGCGAGGACCGCAGCGCAGCCCCGGGGGTTTGATACACTTTCAGGGGTGAGACAAGCGCCTGCGCAGCGGGCACAACCAAAGGGATTCGCATGAAGAAGATCGAGGCGATCATCAAGCCGTTCAAGCTGGAAGATGTCCGCGAGGCCCTGACCGAGATGGGTATCGCCGGGATGACCGCGACCGAGGTCCAGGGCTTCGGGCGCCAGAAGGGCCACACCGAGCTCTACCGGGGCGCGGAATACGTGGTCGATTTCCTGCCCAAGGTGAAGCTGGAACTGGTGGTGGACGACGACCGGGTCGACCCCTGCATCGATGCGATCGTGAAGGCCTCGCGCACCGGCAAGATCGGGGACGGCAAAATCTTCGTGTCGGATATGTCGCGCGTGGTCCGCATCCGCACCGGCGAAGAGGGCAGCGAGGCCCTCTGAACGACGGATCCTCCGGCGCTTGATGGATCTACCACGAAGCGCACGAAGGCACGAAGAAGGTCAAGGGCGGGTAACAGGAAGGCTGGAAGAGGGGAAGCGTGATTGGGGTGTGGGGTTGGCTGGTGTCTGTCGCAGCCCCGAACGTACGCAATATCCGTGGCGGCCAAACCCGTTCAACCTTCCAGTCTTCCCACCTTCCTGTAGACGCTTTTCCCTCTGTGCCGTAGCGGACTGAACGAGTGCCCGGGGGCTCAGTTGGTGAGGAAGGGGATGCGGTCCATCACGCGCCACAGGCCGCGGCGTTCCTCGCCTTCCAGTTCCACCGGCTCGCCCGCGCGCACGGCCACGGCCACGTCCGGATAGTTCAGCTCCAGCACGGTCATGGTGTTCTCGGCGTGATCGTCCAGGCCGAGCTCGGTGTAGGCGCGATGCAGCACGGCCAGGGCCTTCGGCATCACCTCGGCGCCGGGGTAGGTGGAGATGACGTTGCGGGCGCGCTGCGCGGCTGCGACCCAGGCGGTGCGTTCCATGTAGAACTCGGCCACCCGCAGTTCGTAGGCGGCCAGCGCATTGCGGATGTAGATCATGCGCTGGTAGGCGTCCGGGGCGTAGCGGCTGTCGGGAAACTCGCGGATCAGGCGGTCGAAGTCCTGGAAGGCCTGGTCGAAGGGCTCCGGGTCCATCTCGGCGGGGTCGCGCGGGAACAGGTTGGCGAGGAAGCCCTGCTGGCGGTTGAAGTTGATCAGCCCGCGCAGGTAGTACGCATAATCCAGGTTCGGATGGCGCGGGTTCAGCTGCACGAAGCGGTCCACCGCGGCCAGGGCGGGTTCCGGCTCGCCGGCCTTGTAGTAGGCGTAGGGGATCTCGATCTGCGCCTGCTGGGCGTAGCGCCCGAACGGGTAGCGGGCCTCGAGTTTTTCGTAGTATTCGACGGCCTGGTCGTAGTTGCCCTCGTTCAGGGCGTTCTTGGCCTCGCCGTAGAGCTGACTGGCGGACCAGCCGAGCGTGGGGTCTTCGCGCCCGGCACAGCCGGCGACCACGAGCGCCACGATCAGAACGACGAGCAGGCGCGACAGGTGCGGGACAGAAATCACGGCGAGGCCTCACAGATGAACCGAAGTGCAGGGATTCTACAACATCAAGCCCCGGTGGCGACGAGCGGGAGGCCGCGCAATGAGTGAACCGCGGGAAGCCTGTCTGCCGGAAGAAGCGGCGGGACAACGCCTGGATGCCGCGCTGGCGCGGCTGTTCCCGGAGTACTCGCGCAGCCAGCTGACCCAGTGGCTGAAGGAGGGCGCGCTGCGGGTGGATGGTGGCTCGCCCCGCCCGCGCACGCCGGTGCGCGGGGGCGAGCGGGTCGAGCTGACGGCGCCCGATGCGCCGGTGCTGGAGGCCCGGCCCGAGGCCATTGCGCTGGACATCGTGTACGAGGACGCCGCGGTGCTGGTGGTCAACAAGCCCGCCGGGCTGGTGGCCCACCCGGCGGCCGGGCATCGCGACGGCACGCTGGTCAATGCCCTGCTGCACCACGCCCCGGAGCTGGCGCAGCTGCCGCGCGCCGGGGTGGTCCACCGCCTGGACAAGGACACCACCGGCCTGATGGTGGTCGCGCGTACGCCCGAGGCCCAGACCGCCCTGGTGCGCCAATTGCAGGCGCGCAGCGTACACCGCGAGTACCGCGCCCTGGTCCAGGGCCGAGTGATCAGCGGGGCCACCATCGACGAGCCGATCGGGCGTCATCCGGTTGATCGCAAGCGCCAGGCCGTGACCGCGGCCGGCAAGCCCGCAGTCACGCATTACCGTGTGGCGGAGCGCTTTCCCGCGCACACCCTGCTGAACGTACGTCTGGAGACCGGGCGCACGCACCAGATCCGTGTGCATATGGCACATATCCGCCACCCGATCGTGGGGGATCTGACCTACGGCGGCCGTCCGCGCCCGGTGAAGGGCATGGGCGACGCGGCGAAGGCGACGGTCGCGGCCTTCAAGCGCCAGGCCCTGCATGCGGCCCGCCTGGAGTTCGAGCATCCGGAGACGGGCGAGCCCTGCGCCTTCGAGGCCCCGCTGCCGGAGGATTTCGAGGCCCTGCTCGCGGCCCTGCGCGCCGATGCCCGGGAGGACGGGGATGTCTGAGGCCCTGCCGCTGTTGAAACCCGGGCCCGGGGAACTCCCGGCCGGGGTGCACGCGCTGCAGACGACCCGGACGGGTGGCGTCAGTACCGGGCCCTGGGCCGCGCTGAATCTGGCCCTGCATACTGGCGATGCCCCGGATCACGTGGCGGAAAACCGGCGCCGACTGGAACAGTCCCTGGGGTGCGCCGCGCCCATCGCCTGGCCGCGCCAGGTCCATGGGACGACCGTGATCACCGCCGATGCCCTGCAGGCGGCGCTGAAGGCGGGCGATACGCCCGAGGCCGATGCGGTGGTCAGCGACCGGCCGGGGGCGATCTGCGCCGTGCAGACCGCCGATTGTCTGCCCGTGGTGCTGGCGACAGTGGACGGCGCGGCGGTCGGGGTGGCCCACGCCGGCTGGCGTGGGCTGGCAGATGGGGTGCTGGAGGCAACGATCACGGCGCTGAACGGCCTGCGGCCAGGTGTGCCAATCCAGGCCTGGATGGGGGCTGCCATCGGACCCGTCGCCTTCGAGGTCGGGCCCGAGGTGCGCGAGGCCTTCCGGGCGCAGGATCCGGAGGCCGATGCCGCGTTTCGGCCCGGTGCCGGGGGGCGCCTGCTGGCGGATCTCTACCGGCTGGCGCGCCAGCGGCTGCAGCGGGCCGGTGTGGCGCAGGTCGCCGGCGGGGGCCGCTGCACCTTCACCGAGGCGGAGACCTTCTATTCCTATCGTCGCGAAGGAGCGACCGGCCGCATGGGCACGCTCGTGTGGTTCGCCCCCGACCCCGCGCGATAGCCACCTGTCACTGCGAGGCCCTGCCAGGGGCCGTGGCAGTCGCTGGATACACCCCGACGCTGGTTTCGCGGCGAGCCTCGGCTCTGGCCCCGCGTAGC
The DNA here is from genome assembly GCF_000381445.1 of Thioalkalivibrio sp. ALE22. Classification (NCBI taxonomy): domain Bacteria; kingdom Pseudomonadati; phylum Pseudomonadota; class Gammaproteobacteria; order Chromatiales; family Ectothiorhodospiraceae; genus Thioalkalivibrio; species Thioalkalivibrio sp. ALE22. Next base: position 292,595 of record NZ_KB906501.1, on the reverse strand, counting down.
GGTTTCCGCGCGTCTATCCTTGAAGCCGGGGGGATTGTCCCCAACGTTGGTGTCAGTTCAACAAGATTCGACCGAGGGGTTTCCCAATGCGAATGGATCGCCTGACCACCAAATTCCAGTCCGCCATCGCGGACGCACAGTCGCTCGCGGTTGGCCGCGACCATCAGTTCATCGAGCCGTCCCACCTGCTGCTGGCCCTGCTGGACCAGGAGGGGGGCACGATCCGTCACGTGCTCGACCGCGCCGGCGCCAACGTGCGCCAGTTGCGCTCCGCTTTGGGCGAGGCGCTGGATCGCCTGCCGAAGGTGGAAGGCGCCGCGGGCGAGGTGCATGTCTCCAACGACCTGGGGCGCATGCTGAACGTCTGCGACAAGCTCGCCCAGGAGCGCAAGGACCAGTACATCCCCAGCGAGCTGTTCCTGCTCGCGGCGATCGACGAGAAGGCCGGTGTCGGCGAGATGCTGCGCAACGCTGGCGCCAACAAGGACTCCCTGGAGAAGGCCGTGGAGGACATGCGCGGCGGGGCCCAGGTGGACGACCCGAACGCCGAGGAGAACCGCCAGGCCCTGGACAAGTACACCATCGACCTCACCGAGCGCGCCGAGCAGGGCAAGCTGGACCCGGTAATCGGGCGCGACGAGGAGATCCGCCGCTCGATCCAGGTGCTGCAGCGGCGCACCAAGAACAACCCGGTGCTGATCGGCGAGCCGGGGGTCGGCAAGACCGCGATCGTCGAGGGCCTGGCGCAGCGCATCATCAACGGCGAGGTGCCGGAGGGGCTCAAGGACAAGCGCGTGCTCGCACTGGACCTGGGGGCGCTGCTGGCCGGGGCCAAGTACCGTGGCGATTTCGAGGAGCGGCTGAAGTCCGTGCTCAAGGAGCTGTCGCAGGAAGAGGGTCGCGTGATCCTGTTCATCGACGAGATCCACACCCTGGTGGGCGCCGGCAAGGCCGAGGGCGCGATGGACGCCGGTAACATGCTCAAGCCGGCCCTGGCGCGCGGCGAGCTGCACTGCATCGGCGCGACCACGCTGGACGAATACCGCCAGAACATCGAGAAGGATGCCGCGCTGGAGCGCCGCTTCCAGAAGGTGCTGGTGGACGAGCCCACGCAGGAAGACACCATCGCCATCCTGCGCGGGCTGAAGGAGCGCTACGAGGTCCATCACGGGATCGAGATCACCGACCCGGCGATCGTCGCCGCCGCACAGCTGTCGCAGCGCTACATCACTGACCGGCAGCTTCCGGACAAGGCGATTGACCTGATCGACGAGGCCAGCTCGCGCATCCGCATGGAGATCGACTCCAAGCCCGAGTCCATGGACCGGCTGGAGCGGCGCCTGATCCAACTGAAGATCGAGCGCGAGGCCCTGAAGAAGGAGTCCGACGACGCCTCGAAGAAGCGCCTGGGCACGCTGGAGGAGGAGATCGAACGCCTGGAGCGCGAGTACTCCGACCTGGAAGAGGTGTGGAAGTCCGAGAAGGCCTCGGTCTCCGGGGCGGCCCAGTTGAAGGAAGAGCTCGAGCGCGCCCGCACCGAGCTGGAGACGGCCCGCCGCGCCGGGGATCTGTCGCGCATGTCGGAACTGCAGTACGGGCGTATCCCGGACCTGGAGAAGTCCCTCGCCATGGCTCACGAGATGGAGAGCCAGGAGACCCAGCTGCTGCGCAACAAGGTCACCGACGAGGAGATCGCCGAGGTCGTCTCGCGCTGGACCGGCATCCCGGTCTCCAAGATGCTGGAGGGCGAGAAGGACAAGCTGCTGCGCATGGAAGAGGCCATTGGTGACCGCGTGGTTGGTCAGTCCGAGGCGGTGCGCGCGGTGGCCAACGCCATCCGCCGCTCGCGGGCGGGCCTGTCCGACCCGAACCGCCCGAACGGCTCGTTCCTGTTCCTTGGCCCGACCGGCGTGGGCAAGACCGAGCTGACCAAGGCGCTGGCCGGGTTCCTGTTCGACACCGAAGAGGCGATGGTGCGCATCGACATGTCCGAGTTCATGGAGAAGCACTCCGTGGCGCGGCTGATCGGGGCGCCCCCGGGCTACGTCGGCTACGAGGAGGGCGGCTACCTGACCGAGGCCGTGCGCCGCAAGCCGTACTCCGTGATCCTGCTCGACGAGGTCGAGAAGGCGCACCCGGATGTCTTCAACGTGCTGCTGCAGGTGCTGGATGACGGCCGCCTGACCGACGGGCATGGCCGCACCGTGGACTTCCGCAATACGGTGATCGTGATGACCTCCAACCTGGGCTCGCAGCAGATCCAGGAGATGGCCGGCGAGGAGAACTACGCGGCGATGAAGGGCGCGGTGATGGAGATCGTCGGGCAGCACTTCCGTCCCGAGTTCATCAACCGTGTGGACGACGTGGTGGTGTTCCATCCGCTGGAGCGCGAACAGATCCGCGCGATCGCCGATATCCAGCTGCAGTACCTGCGCAAGCGGCTGGAAGAGCGCGACCTGGGCCTGACCATCACCGACGCCGCGCTGGATCACCTGGGGGCCGCGGGCTTCGACCCGGTCTACGGGGCGCGCCCGCTCAAGCGGGCGATCCAGACCCAGCTGGAGAACCCGCTGGCGCAGTCGCTTCTGGCCGGCGAGTTCGGCCCCGGAGATACCATCGAGGTGGACATGGCCGGCGAGCAGCTGGCCTTCACCCGGGCGGCGGCCGCGGCCTGATCCGTCCGGTATCCTGCGACATCGACAAGGCCCGCCCGGTGCGGGCCTTTTTCATGCCGGGTCCGCGCTGCGACACAATCGCGGGCCTGGCGCAACGGGACGCGCGCCGCGCGCGCCGAGGGGGGTGGGCATGCCGCATTTGCGGGTCGAATATTCACAGGACCTGGCTGCGGGGCCGGAGGTGGCTGCCTGGCTGGACGCCCTGCACGCGGCGGCCTGCGCTTCGGGGCTGTTCCCGGCGTCGCATATCAAGGTCCGCGCCCACCCGGTGTCGCAGTATCGGGTCGGGGGCGAGGTGCGGCCTTTCGTGCATGTCGAGGTGCGTCTCAAGTCCGGCCGTTCGCTGGCGCAGCGCCAGGCGCTGAGCGAGGCCGTCCTGCGGGCCCTGCAGGACCGGATCGGGGAGGCGGTAATCACCGTCGAGGTGACCGAGATGGAGGCGGCGAGCTACGCGCGGCACGATCCGCAGGACGGAGACCGGGACCGCCCGGATTGAAATGCCGGTGTGCGTGGCGAGCCGGGCGTTCCGGACCGCTACACTCGGGGGGAGGAAAGACGGAACGGGATGTTCGTGATGGCGGTGGTACGGGTGGTTGCGGTCCTGGCGCTGGGGTTCGTGCTGGCGGGGTGTTCGCTGCTGGATGCGCGCGAACAGCTCGCGCGCATGGGCGGGGCCTGTGTGATCAGCGGCACGGTGGGACCGGACGCGACGGCGTCCGAGGCGGGTCGGACGGGGCCCTATATCGTGGCGGTATTCCGCGAGTCGGTCGGTGGCGCCGGGGTGCCCGAGCCGGTGGACCATGTGGTCAGCGCCCAGGGCGGGAGCTGGTTCTTCGGGCTGGAGCCGGGTCGCTATCGTGTGCTGGCCTTCCGCGACGAGGAGGGTGACCGGGCCCATCCCGCCGGTGCCCCGGTGCAGTATGTGGCCGGCGGCGATCCGCTGGACTGTGGCCCCGGCGGGCGGCTGACCGGGATCGAGATCCGCGTGAACGGGGACCATCGCCTGGCCCACCCGGTTGCGCTGCCGGCCACACGCGGCCTGGTGGGTGCCGAGGGCGCCAGCGACCTTCCGCTGAGCCTGGGACGGGTGACCGCCTTCGGCGCGATAACCCACCTGGACGACCCGCGTTTTGCGTCCGAGGTGGCCCGCGGCAGCCAGTGGCGACCCCTGGACTTCGTGATGGACGGTTACGCGGGGGTGTACTTCCTCGAGCCCCATGACCCGACGCGGACGCCGGTGCTGTTCGTGCACGGGATGAACGGCTCGCCGCGGGACTTTGCCGGGCTGCTGGAGGTTCTGGACCGCGAGCGTTATCAGCCGTGGTTCTACTACTACGCCTCCGGGTTGCCACTGCAGTCGGCGGCCGCGCACCTGGCACAGGTGGTGGAGGAGCTGGAAGTGCGTCACGGGGTCGAGTCGCTACCGGTGGTGGCGCACAGCATGGGCGGGCTGGTGGCGCGGGGGTTCCTGAACGAGCGAGCTCGGCGCGAGGCGGCGGCACCGGTGCCGGTTATGATCACCCTGTCCACGCCCTGGGCCGGGCACGAGCGGGCGCAGCAGGGGGTGGATCGCTCGCCGGTCGTGATCCCGGTCTGGCGCGACATGGCCCCGGGCAGCGACTACCTGGAAGGCCTGTTCCCGCATCCGGGCGCGGGGGCAGGCGAGTTGCATCTGGTGTTCGGCTACCAGCGCGGCGAAGGGGGTGCGCGCGCGACCGCGGACGGGGTGGTGACGCTGGCCAGCATGCTGCACCCGCCGGCCCAGCGCGAGGCGGCCTCGGTCTTCGGCGTGGCGACCACGCATGCCGGCATCCTGTCGCATCCGCTGGCGCTGGAGCGGGTCGAGGAACTCCTGTCCCGGGTGGAGGATCGGTAATGGCTGCGCCGCGGCGGCCTCTGCACCGCGACGGGGCAGCGGGATCGGCGTAGTCTGGGGCCACCCGGCCGCACTTCGAGCGGGCGGCGGTTTAACGGGGAACGCGATGCAGTTGTTCGAGTGCGAGTTCTGTGGGCAGGGGGTGTATTTCGACAACACCTACTGCACACGCTGTGGCCACCGGCTGGGGTTTCTCCCGGATCGTCTGGAGGTGTCTGCCCTGGCGCCGGCGGGAGAGGCCACGGATGCCCGCGGGCACCCGGTGCCTGGCGGATTGTGGCGGGTGGCGGACGAGCCGGACGGGGCACTGTACCGCCAGTGTCGCCACTATGCGGTGGACGCGGTCTGCAACTGGATGGTGCCGCACGGCGACGCCGACCCGTTCTGCCGGGCCTGCCGCCTGAACCGGACCATCCCCGACCTGAGTGTCCCCGGCAATGCACGTCTGTGGGAGCGCCTGGAGACGGAGAAGCGGCGCCTGGTCTACGGGTTGTTGCGTCTGGGCCTGCCGGTGGTGCCGCGACGTGATGATCCCAAGGGGATCGCATTCGACTTCCTGGCCGATACGGCCCCCGAGTTCCGCGAGGGCGGTGGCGTGGTCACCGGCCATGCGAACGGGCTCATTACCCTGAATATCGCCGAGGCCGACCCGGCGGTCCGCGAGCGCATGCGCGAGGCGATGGCCGAACCCTATCGCACGATCCTCGGCCATTTCCGCCACGAGTCCGCCCACTACTACTGGGACCGCCTGATCCGCGATACTCCCTGGCATGCCGCCTTCCGCGAGCGCTTCGGCGACGAGCGCGCGGACTATGACGAAGCCCTGCGCCGCCATTATGCCGACGGGCCGCCCGCCGAATGGCAGGCCTCGTTCGTCTCCGCCTACGCCAGTTCGCATCCCTGGGAGGATTGGGCCGAGACCTGGGCCCACTACCTGCACATCGTGGATACCCTGGATACCGCGTCCGCCTACAACATGGATATCGTGCCCGGTGCCGGCCCGTCAGCACGGCTGGGTGCGCAGGCCGATGCACCGGCCTTCGACGCCTATGCCGCGGCCGATTTCGATGGACTGATGGAGCACTGGCTGCCACTGGTCAGCGCCCTCAACAGCCTCAACCGCAGCATGGGGCATCCGCATGTCTATCCCTTCGTGTTGACGGCCACGGCCATCGCCAAGCTGGCGTTCGTGCATCAGGTCATTCAGGATTTCCGCACGGATTGTCGTGCCGCGCTGGCGGGTGCCACCGGTACCTGAGCGCACGCCGGGGGCGCGCGGTCCGGCGCGCCCGCCACTCATGCGAAAGGACGCCCGATGTACAACGTTGCCACCCGTGGCCCATTCAAGGGGCTGAATCCGCGCGTCGCGCCGCTGGCGCTGATCCTGGTAGTGATCATCGCCCTGCTGGGGGTGTATCGCACCGAGCAGCTGGGTGCGGTGGTGGGCGATGCGCGTACCTTCGTGACGCCGCTTCTGGAGTGGTACTACGTGGTCGTCATGGCCTTCTTCCTGGTGATCGTGGTCTGGCTCGGGGTCGGGCGCTACAAGAACGTGCGCCTGGGGCGTGACGACGAGGTTCCCGAGTTCACCACCCTGTCATGGCTGTCGATGCTGTTCGCTGCAGGCATGGGCGTGGGGCTTCTGTTCTGGGCGGTGGCCGAGCCGCTGTCGCACTACGGCGGGAACCCGTTCCTGATCGATAATGGCGACCGGGCCGCGGCCGCGGACATGTCCATGGTCCTGACCTATTTCCACTGGGGGCTGAATGCCTGGGGCGTGTTCGCCCTGCTGGCCCTGATCCTGGCCTACTTCGGTTTCCGCAAGGGCCAGCCGCTGGCCCTGCGCTCGGCTCTGCACCCGCTGATCGGCAAGTACAGTCACACCTGGCCGGGGGACCTGGTCGACCTGTTGGCGATCATCGCCACCGTCTTCGGGATCGCGACGACGCTGGGCCTGGGGATCCAGCAACTGGAGTCCGGACTCGCGCACACCGTTGGGATCTCCCTGGAGGGGGACCGCGGACTACTGATGCTGACCGCGCTGCTGACCGTGATTGCGATCGTGTCCGTGGTGACCGGGATGCAGGCCGGGGTGCAGCGGGTCAGCCAGGCCAACCTCTGGCTCAGTGTCGCGCTGCTGGGGCTGCTGCTGGTGGCGGGGCCGACCCAGTACCTGCTGGCCCTGGTCGTGCAGTCCAGCGGCAGCTACCTGCAGAACCTGCTGGGGCTCTCGCTGTACACCCACGCCCACCATATGGACGAGTGGCATGCCGACTGGACGGTCTTCTACTGGGGCTGGTGGCTGGCCTGGGCGCCGTTCGTCGGGCTGTTCATCGCGCGCATCTCGCGCGGCCGCACGCTGCGCGAGTTCGTGATGGGCGTACTGCTGGTGCCGACCCTGATCACCTTCTTCTGGCTCGCGCTGCTGGGTGGCACCGCTTTGCATGCCGAGGTCGAGGGCATCGCCAATATCGCCGAGCGCGTGTCCGAGGACCTGACCATGGCGACCTTCGCCACCATGGAGACCCTGGAGCCCTGGCTGATTGCGAAGACGGGGGCGATTCTGATCACGATCCTGATTGCGACCTACCTGCTGACCTCCGCGAATGCCGGGATCGTGGTCATCAATACCCTGCTGGCCCATGGATCCACCGAGCATCGGGCGATCCACCTGATCCTGTGGGGGGCGATGATCGGGCTGGTGACCGGGGTCCTGCTGCTGGCCGGCGGGCTGGAGGTCCTGCAGAACGCGGTCATCCTGGCGGCGCTGCCGTTCTCGCTGGTGATGCTGATGATGGTGGTCGGGCTGATGCGCGCTCTGGAGGACGAGCGCTACGCGCCGCGTCCGGGCGAGCACACGGTCGCGCCCAGCGAGCCGTGGACCATCCCGCCGGACCGCGTCCACGAGGACTTCGACGTAGACGACGACGCCCCCGAGGCCCGCGACGAGGACGACCGCCGGGTTCCCTGACGGCCCCGGTCTTCCATCACGGCAAAAACCGTAAAGAGCGATTAACAGGAAGTTGGGAAGACAGGAAGAATGAATGGTTGGAAACCCCTTGCGCTTCGCGGTGGATGTTCAGGGCTATGCATCCAATGCACCTAAATCCAAATAGATCCTTCCGAGCTTCCCTTCTTCCTGTAAATGCTCTTTGGTTTTTCGGGCGCTTGGTGGTGAGCCGCAGGAAAGGCCCGCGCATCCTGCGCCCACTTTCGGGTGGGCGGGGCTTGCCGTAGCCTGTGCGCCCATCGTCAACCGAACCGCGAGAGAAGCCCCATGAGCGATACCCTGCAGTTGTCCGGCGAGCTGATCCAGAAGGTCCAGGAGGTGCTGACCGAGGTGGATCCGAAGGCGCAACAGCCCATCGTGGCCGTCCAGTACCTGAGCGCCATTACCGGGTTCATGGTCGCGCAGATGCCGGAGTCGGTGAACGAGCGCAAGGAATACCTGAAGCAGCTGTCGCAGTTCACCGAGTCGGTGTTCGTGGACGTGGAGAGTCGCAAGCAGGCCGCGCCGCCGCCGCAGGAAGCCAGCGGCGTGTGGCGCCCCGGCGACAACTGATCCGGGCTGGCGGCGCGCCGGCGTCAGCCGTTGTCGCCGCCTTCGCCCCGGTCCTTGCGCATCTGGCGCAGCATGGCTTCCTGCTCGTTGAAGCTGGGCATGCGCCGCTTGCCGCCCGCGTCGCGGTCACGTTCGCTGGCGCCGGCCTGGCCGGACTGGCCCGGCTTTTCGGCGTCCTTGATGCGCTGATACTCCTGCAGTTCGCGGCGGGCATCCTCGTCGCTGGTGTAGCGGCCACGGTAGTCCTGCGGCGGCTTGTGTCCCTTGCGCAGGAAGACCTGCTTGCGCAGTTCCTTGTTGTAGTCGGTGACCCGGCGGTCGATCCACCACAGGTCCACCAGCGCCCACAGCACACCGGCGCCCAAGGGTAGCAGCCACCAGAGGGCGGGTACGAAAAAGGCCAGGGCCAGGGTGATCGCGGTGAGCGCCAGGAAGCCGGCGCCGCCCAGCGGTTCGCGCAGGTAGAAGCGGTGCAGGCCCAGCGGGAACAGGACCCACGCGGCGTAGGCCGCGGGCCGGGTGCGCATCTCGCTGGCGAGCTTGGCATTGATGGACTGCAGGCCGCCGCCCTCCAGGTCCAGTTCCTTCCAGGCCTTGCTCATCCCTGCCTCCGTTGCGTTCACGTGTAGCGCCACGGTAGCCGCAACCCGGGGCGCGGGGCGATTGTGCGGGTGCCGCGCGAGGGTTTTACCGGCGCTGCGTCAGCCCTCTTCGCGCGTGGGGTCGCGTTCCAGCAGGCGGCGCACGGTGTCGCGCACCGGGCGGCCCTGGTAGAGCACGGCGTGTACCTCGGCGCAGATCGGCATCTCCACCTCCAGTGCCTCGGCCCGCACCACGGCGACCCGGGCCGTCTCCACGCCCTCCACCGACTGGCCGACCCGTGCGCGGGCGGTCTCGAGGTCCACCCCCTCGCCCAGCATCCGCCCCAGGCGGCGGTTGCGCGACTGGTTGTCGGTGCAGGTGAGGATCATGTCACCCAGCCCGGAGAGGCCGGTAAGGGTGGCAGGGCGGGCGCCCACCGCGGCGCCGAAGCGCTGGATCTCGGCCAGCCCCCGGGTCATCAGGGCGGCGCGGGCATTGGCGCCGAACCCGGCGCCATCGGCGATGCCCGTGGCCACCGCCAGCACGTTCTTCAGGGCCCCGCCGAGCTCCACGCCGATGACGTCGGTGTTGCGGTACAGACGCAGGGAACGCCCGTGCAGCGCCTCCACCAGGCGATCCATATGGCCTTCGTCGGTGGAGGCCACGGACAGCGCGGTCGGTTGCTCCTGCGCGACCTCGGCGGCGAAGGAGGGGCCCGAGATCAGGGCGGGCGGGTGTTCCGGACCCAGTTCCTGCTCGGCGATCTCGTGCAGCCAGGCGCCGGTGGCGGTCTCCAGGCCCTTGGTGGCCCAGGCCACCACCTGTCCGCGCGCCAGCCGCGGGGCCAGCCAGCGCAGGGTCGCGCGGAAGGCGCCGGAGGGGACGGCGATCAGGACCAGATCGCGGCCGTCGACGATCGCGGGGTCGGCGCTGACGCGGAGGTTGTCCGGGAAGCGGTGGCCGGGGAGGTAGCGGGCATTCTCGCGTTCGGCCTGCAGGCGCGCGGCGGTGTCATCGCCGCGTACCCACAGGGCCACGTCGGCATGCAGCCGCGCCGCATGCAGGGCCAGCGCCGTGCCCCAGCAGCCGCCGCCGAGGACCGCGATGCGCATCTTAGGAAACCCCATGCTTCATGTACGCGCGCTCGCGTCGGTACGCCAGGTCCTTCAGGGGCCTGGCGTCAGGCCTGCTGGCTGGGCGCGGTCTGCTCGCCGCCGGCCTGCTGCTTCTGCTCCTGGAGGTGCTGGGCGTACAGCGACTCGAAATTCACCGGCTGCAGCAGCAGCTGCGGGAAGCCGCCCTTCAGGACCAGGTCGGCGACGGTTTCGCGGGCGAACGGGAACAGCACGTTGGGGCAGTAGGCGCCCAGCAGGTGATTGCGCTGGTCCTCGGGGAAGTTGCGCACGATGAAGACGCCCGCCTGCTTGATCTCCACCAGGTAGGCGGTCTTGCCGTCGGACTCGGTGGTCACGGTCAGGCCCAGTTCCACTTCGAAGGCCCCGGCGGCCTCGTCGATCGGGCGCGCGTTGGTGTTCAGCTGGATGTTGGTCTCGCCCTTCCACTCGCGCATGAACACCTCGGGGGAGTCCGGCGCCTCGAACGAGAGGTCCTTGATGAAGACCTTCTGAATGGAGAAATCGGGGCGGTCGTTCTGTTCGCCCTGGGCCGCGCCGTTGCCGCTGTTGGGGGAGTTCTCTTCAGCCATGGTGTTCTATCTCGCAGTCGTCTTGAATCGGGGCATTGTAAGGGGGTGCGCGCGCCTTGCGGGTGCGGTGGCCGGAAGCGCTGCCCGGTGGTGCGGGCGCTGCCGGTTATCCGGGACTGCCGGCGGCTGTCGGCTCGACCCCTGCCGCGGCGGCCAGGCGCGCCAGTTCGCCACTGCTGTCCATCGCCTGCAGTTCGTCGAAGCCGCCGATGTGGGTCTCACCGAGGAAGATCTGCGGGACCGAGGTACGGCCGTCGGCGCGTTGCTCCATCTCGGCACGCAGGCCCGGTTCGCGGTCGACGGCGTATTCCGCGAACGGATAGCCACGCTGGTTGAGCAGGCGCCGGGCCAGCAGGCAGAACGGGCAGCGCCCGCTGGAGTAGACTTCGAACTGCATTACTTCTTCTTGATGGGCATGTTGGCCGATTGCCAGGCCTGGATGCCGCCCTGCAGGTTGACCACGTCCTCGAACCCGGCCGCGGTTAGCTGCTGCGCGGCGCTGGCGGAGCGGTTGCCGCTGCGGCAGTAGACCACCACGGGCTTGTCCTTGTACTTCTCGATGTCGCCCATGCGCTTTTTCAGGCTGCCCAGCGGGATGTGCTTGGCGCCTCCGATGCGGCCGGCCGCGACCTCGCTGTCCTCGCGTACGTCCAGCACCAGGGCGTCGTCCTGGTTGATCACGCGCACCGCCTCGGCCGGCGACAGGGAGCGGTACTTGCGGTTCAGGCGTCGGAGTTCGACGAACAGGATCATCCCGATCACCGCCAGCAGGGCGCCGGTCAGGATCGGGTGATTGGCGAGAAATTCGGGCAGGCGTTCAAGCATTCGGGAGACCGGATCGGAGGGGTGATTGTCAGGAACTGCAGAAAACGTCCTGCATCATACCGATCAGGCGCAGGGTCCGGGAGTCCCCCACGCGGTAGTAGACCCGGTTGGCATCCTTGCGCGTGGCGAGGATGCCCTTGTCGCGCAGGATGCCCAGGTGCTGCGAAATGTTGCTCTGCGAGGTCCCGACCTGGTCGACGATTTCCTGTACGCTGATTTCGCGATCGCCGAGAATGCAGAGGATCTTCAGGCGCAGCGGGTGGGACATGGCCTTGAGCGAGCGCGAGGCCCGTTCGATATCCTCGTCCTGGGACATCAGGCCGTCTTCGACGGACAGATCGTCTTCAACCGTTTCGTGGCTCACGGCATACCTCTCTTGCGAGCGAGGGAAATCCTCGCAACCGGGTCAGAATATAAGAACCTAAACGTACCCCGATATGCGAATCTGCGCAATCCTGAGTCATCCATATGGCCTCCGTGCCCCGTTCTGGTGCGCGGTACTGGCCGGTCTGCTGCTGGCCCCGGGGGCCCTGGCGCTGGAACCCGAGGCCGAACTGCGCGAGACCCGCGAGGCGATCCAGGACCTGGAACGCACCCAGGAGGAGCGCTACGCGGCCTTGCAGGAACTGGAGGCCCTGCTGGCGGATGCCGCGCGCGGGACCGAGGACTCGCGCCGCGAGTTGCGCGAGCTGGCGCAGGAGCGTTCGCGCCAGGAGGCGGTCGTCGCCGACCAGGAGGCGCGGGTGGAAGAGGCCCGGGAGCACCTGGAGACGGAACGCCGCGCGGCGGCCCGGCTGGTGCGCGACCAGTGGCAGCGCGAACGCCACGTCGGGCGCCTGAACGGCCAGGGCGGGAACGATCGTCATCAGGTGGCGTTCGCCGTGCGTATCCGCGAGGCCCGGGAGCAGGCGCTGGAGTCGTTGCGTGACCGGATCGAGGGGCTGGAGGCGGAGCGCGAGGCCCTGGCGCGGGAACGCGCGGTCCTGGCGGAACAGGAGGAACAGGCGCGCGCCGCGGTCGCGGATCTGGAACGCGAGGAGGCACGCCAGCGCCAGGCCATGGCGGAACTGGAGGCGGCCATCGAGGACGAGGCGCTGGAGCTGGAACGCCTGCAGCGCAACGCGGAGACCCTGGAGGCGGTGATCGAGGAGGTCGAGGCGCGCAGCGCGGCGCGCGCCGAGGCCCCCGGGGACTCCGCCCCCGCGCAACCCGACGTGGCCTTCGCCGAGCTGCAGGGCGAACTCCCGCGGCCGGCCGACGGCCGGGTGATCCGCAGCTTCAATGATTCCCGTGGCAGCCGCCTGCGCTCGCGCTGGCGCGGCACGGTGCTGGAGGTCGAGAACGGCGCGGCGGTGCGTGCGGTGCACTACGGGCAGGTGGTCTACGCCGACTGGATGCAGGGCTACGGCTTCCTGGTGATCGTGGATCACGGCGAGCGCTACCTGACGCTGTACTCCAATGTGGAGGAGATCCTGGTGGCAGAAGGCGCAACGGTGGGCGCTGGCGAGCAGCTGGCCGTGGCCGGCGCGGGCAGCGAGGCGATCGCGCCCGGACTCTACTTCGAGATCCGGCATAACGGCGGACCATTGAACCCCGAGGGCTGGTGGCCCTCTCAGTAGACAGAGAGAAGTGAGACCGGGGTCCGGCAAAAGGCGGATGGAGCGCCTGCATTCAGGCGCCCATCACATTGCCGGTGCTACCATCCTCACACTGATCACCTCACGTAACGAGGAAAGGTAATGAGCAAGTCTTGTCGCACCGGATACGCCCTGATCGTCGGACTGGTCGTCGGGGTCATGCTGAGTGTCTCGGTGGCCGTCTACGCCGACCGCGACAATGGCGCGCAATCCGCCCTGCCGGTGGAGGATCTGCAGCGCTTCACCGACGTGTACATGCGCATCAAGCGCAATTACGTCACCGAGGTCGACGACAAGGACCTGCTGGACAACGCGATCCAGGGGATGCTGTCCGGTCTGGACCAGCACTCGGCCTACCTGGACGAACAGGACTTCGAGGACATGCAGGTCGGCACCTCCGGCGAGTTCGGTGGCCTGGGGATCGAGGTGGGCATGGAAGACGGGTTCGTCAAGGTCATCGCGCCGATCGACGACACCCCCGCCAGCCGTGCCGGAATCGAGGCCGGTGATCTGATCATCCGCCTGGACGGCGAGTCGGTGAAGGGTATGTCGCTGTCCGACGCGGTCGCCAAGATGCGCGGCGAGAAGGGCTCGGACATCACCCTGACCGTGCTGCGCGATGGCGAGGACCGGCCGATGGAGATCACCATCACCCGGGATGTGATCCAGGTGCAGAGCGTGCGCTCCGAGATCCTGGAGGACGGCTTTGGCTATGTGCGGATCAGCAACTTCCAGCAGCGCACCGCGCGCGATCTCGTGCGGGCGGTCGAGGACCTGCAGGAGCAGGGCGAGCTGAAGGGTCTGGTGCTGGACCTGCGCAACAACCCGGGCGGCATCCTGAACGGGGCCGTGGGAGTCTCGGACGCGTTCCTCGAGGACGGCCTCATCGTCTACACCGAGGGCCGTCTGGAGGACTCGCAGTTCCGTTACCAGGCCTCGCCGGGCGACGTGCTGAAGGGCGCGCCGATGGTGGTGCTGGTCAATCGCGGTTCGGCCTCGGCTTCGGAGATCGTGGCGGGCGCGCTTCAGGACCACAAGCGGGCCGTCGTCATGGGCCAGAACACCTTCGGTAAGGGCTCGGTACAGACCATCCTGCCGCTGACCCAGAATACCGGGATCAAGCTGACCACCGCGCGCTACTTCACGCCCGAGGGTCGCGCGATCAACGAGGACGGGATCGAGCCGGACATCCGCCTGCAGCAACTGGTGGTGCAGCGCAGCGACAGCGAGAACGGCGGCGCCCGCATGGGCCGGGATGGTCTGCCGGAGTCGGTGGATGCGGATGACGAGGACAATGGCGAGGCCCTGGCCGAGCGCGACTACGGCCTGAGCGAGGCGCTGAACCTGCTGAAGGGCCTGAACTTCTACAACCGCCGCTGAACGCGGCGGGGTCGCGATCGACGGAGAACCGATGCCGAACGTACTGGTGCCCCTGGCTGCCGGGGCCGAGGAACTGGAGGCAGTCACTATCATCGACCTGCTGCGCCGCGCGCAATTCGAGGTCATCGTGGCCGGGCTGGAGCCCGGGCCGGTGACCTGCTCGCGCGGAACGGTCATCCAGCCGGATACCACCCTGGACCAGGTGCTGGATGCGGCCTTTGACCTGATCGTCCTGCCGGGTGGTCTGCCGGGGGCCAATCACCTTCGCGACGATGCCCGGGTGCAGGGACTCCTGCGGGCGCAGGCCGAGCGCGACGGCTACCTGGCGGCGGTTTGCGCCGGACCCAAGGCGCTGGCCGAGGCCGGCCTGCTGGAAGGCCGGCGCGTGACGGCCTTCACCGGCGCGCTGGACGACGTCGGAATCCCGTCCACCGGCGCCCCGGTGGAGGTGGACGGCCGCCTGATCACGGGCCGCGGCCCGGGCGCCGCGATGGACTTCGCCCTGACCCTGATCGAGCAGCTCGCCGGCCGCGATGCCCGCGACGCCGTCGAAGGCCCGTTGCTGCGCCCCTGAATCCTCTACCCCGAAGCGCGCCAAGGCACAAGAAAGGTCAAGAGCAATTTACAGGAAGGTGGGAAGACAGGAAGAAATTCTTGTTGAATGATGCGGTGGTAATCGCAATGCCCTGAACCCCTTCAAACCTTCCCGTCTTCCTGTTGACGCTTTTTCCCTTGGTGCCTGCGTAGTGCGATCGCCTTTCGGTTACCCCACGGTGGCGTAGCGGGTGGCGCTGCCCAGCCAGCGTTCGATCAGGGCGCCGGCGCGGGCTGGGTCGTTCTCGATTCGTGCGGCCAGTGTGGTGGCCTCGTCCAGCAGGTCCTGGTCGCGACCCCAGTCGGCGACGCGGAAGCTGCGATCGCCGGTCTGGCGCGTGCCCAGCAGTTCTCCCGGCCCCCGCAGTTTCAGGTCCACCTCGGCGATCTCGAAGCCGTCGTCGGTGCGGCGCATCGCCTCCAGGCGCTCGCGCGCGGTCTCGCCCAGTGGCGGGCGGTAGAGCAGTACGCAGGCGGAGGCGGTATTGCCGCGCCCGACCCGGCCGCGCAGCTGGTGCAGCTGCGAGAGTCCCATGCGCTCGGCGTTCTCGATGATCATCAGGCTCGCGTTGGGTACGTCCACGCCGACCTCGATGACCGTGGTGGCGACCAGCAGGTCGATTGCCCCCGCGCGAAAGCGCTCCATCACCGCGTCGCGCTCGGGGCCCTTCATGCGTCCGTGGGCCAGGCCGATGGTCAGTTCCGGCAGCGCTTCGCGCAGGCGTTCGGCGGTGGCCTCCGCGGATTCCGCCTCCAGTTGTTCCGACTCCTCCACCAGCGGGCAGACCCAGTAGGCCTGGGTGCCGGAGCCGCAGGCGGCGCGGATGCGCTCGATGACCTCGTCGCGGCGCTCGTGGCTGATCAGCGCGGTGCGTACCGGCGTGCGCCCGGGCGGGCGCTCGTCGATCACCGAACTGGCGAGTTCCGCATACAGGGCCATGGCCAGGGTGCGCGGGATGGGCGTGGCGGTCATGATCAGCTGGTGCGGCATGTACCCGTTGCCCTTGTCGCGCAGGGCCATGCGCTGGTGCACGCCGAAGCGGTGCTGCTCGTCGATGATCGCAAGCCCCAAGTGGTGAAAGCGGACCTCCTCCTGGAACAGGGCGTGGGTCCCGATGGCGACCTGCCGCTGGCCCGCGGCCAGCTCGGCGAGCAGCTGGCCGCGTTCGCTCGCGGTCTGGCGTCCGCCCAGCCAGGCGATCGCAATCCCCAGCGGTTCCAGCCACTGGGCGAGGTTGCGCCCGTGCTGGCGCGCCAGCAGCTCCGTGGGGGCCATGAAGGCGACCTGGAAGCCGGCCTCCACCGCGGCCAGTGCGGCCGCGACTGCCACCAGGGTCTTGCCCGAGCCCACATCTCCCTGCACCAGCCGGTTCATCGGTTGCGGTCGCGCCAGGTCGGCGAAGATCTCGGCGGTCACGCGTTCCTGCGCGCCGGTCGGCGCGAACGGAAGCTGTTCGCGAAGTTGCTGCCACAGCGCCCCGGGCGGCTGGATGACCGGGGCGCCGCGCGCGTCCTGTGGTGTCCGGCTTTGCTGCATGCGTGCGAGCTGGTGGGCGCACAGCTCCTCCAGCGCCAGGCGGGTGCGCGCCGGGCTGCGGTTCTCCGCGGTATCCAGTTCGCCCAGGGCATCGGCCCGCGCCGGGGGATGGTGCAGCTGTTCCAGCGCGGCGTGCAGCCCGGGCAGGCCCTGGCGGGACAGCTCCGGCAGCAGATCGGGCAGGGCCTGCATGCCCGGCAGGGCGTGCGTCACCAGCTGGCGCAGCAGCTTCTGCGAGATGCCCTCGGTGGTCGGGTAGATCGGGGTCAGGTGCGATTCCAGCGCGGGCGGGGTATCCCCCACGGTCTGGAGCTCCGGGTGCACGCATTCCAGCGCCCCGGGCAGGCCGCGCGGCTCGCCGAAGGCGCGGATGCGCGTGCCGGGTCCCAGGCGCCGTTGCTGGTTGGCGCCGAAGTGGAAGAAGCGCAGCAGGATCTGTGCCTGGTCGTCGGCCAGGGTGACCACCAGCATGCGCCGGCGGCGGTGCACCACCTCGGCATGGGTGACGCGGCCCTCGAACAGCGCGGCCGGGCCCGGGCGCAGCGCGGCAATCGGGGTCAGCCGGGTGCGGTCCTCGAAGCGCAGGGGCAGGTGGAACAGCAGGTCCCCGGCCTGTGTCAGGCCCAGGCGTTCCAGGCGCTCGGCCACCGCCGGGCCGACACCCTTCAGGGTGGTCAGCGGGGCCTGCAGGTCCACCGCAGGGGCTCGCGTCGGGTGCTCAGCCGCGCGGGCACCAGGCGATGGCATCCATCTCCACCTGGGCGCCCTTGGGCAGGGCGGCCACGCCGATCGCGGCGCGTGCCGGGTAGGGCTCGCCGAAGACCTCGCCCATGATTTCGTTGACTAGCGGGAAGTGGGTCAGGTCGGTCAGGAAGATGTTCAGCTTGGCGATGTCCGCGGTGCTCGCGCCCGCGGCCTCCAGGACAGCCTGGAGATTGGCGAATACCTGGCGGATCTGGTCCTCGATGCCGCCGCCCACCAGTTCCATGGTGGCCGGATCCAGCGGGATCTGGCCCGACAGGTACAGGGTGTCGCCGGCGCGCACGGCCTGGGAATAGGGGCCAATGGCGGCCGGGGCGTTATCGGTCTGGATGATCTCGCGGGACATGCGGGCTCCTTGTTCGGCCGGATAGATTGTCGCGGATGGCGCCATTCTACTGATCCGGACGCCCGTGTGGGGTGTCCGCGGACTCGGCAGACCGGGGCGCGGACGGATACACTGCGCGGCACACGGACAACGACACAGAGGAAGCAGGCAATG
Organism: Thioalkalivibrio sp. ALE22; assembly: GCF_000381445.1. Classification (NCBI taxonomy): domain Bacteria; kingdom Pseudomonadati; phylum Pseudomonadota; class Gammaproteobacteria; order Chromatiales; family Ectothiorhodospiraceae; genus Thioalkalivibrio; species Thioalkalivibrio sp. ALE22. The sequence continues at coordinate 274,961 of NZ_KB906501.1, read as the reverse complement.
ACGGGATACGCACTGGCGAATGTGCTGCATGTACTGGCGGTGGTGATCTGGGTGGGCGGCATGTTCTTCGCCTACATGTTCCTGCGCCCGGTGGCGGGGCAGCAGCTCGAGGGCATGCCCCGGCTGAAGCTCTGGGAGGGCGTGTTCGCCCGTTTCTTCCCGTGGGTCTGGGCCTCGGTGCTGGTGATCCTGGCGACCGGCTTCTACATGATCTTCGGCGTGTTCGGCGGCATGGGCGACGTCCACCCCAGCGTGCATACCATGCTGCTGCTGGGTCTGATCATGATGGCGATCTTCGCCCATGTGTTCTTCGCGCCGTTTCGCCGCATGCGCCTGGCCATTGCCGCGGATGACGCCCAGGAAGGCCTGCGCCGGCTGGGGCAGATCCGCATCCTGGTCGGGATCAATACCCTGATCGGCCTGGCGACGATCGTGGTCGCCTCCGGCGGGCGCCTGCCGCTCTAATCTGCATCCCCTGGCGGGGGCACAGGACGGCCGGTCCGTCCGGCCCTCCAGACCAGTCGTGGCGGTTCGGGCGGCTCCAGCAGCACGGCGGCGTTCTGGCCGAATGTCTCCAGCCAGCGCGCGAGCAGGTGTTCGGGCAGGTCCGCGATCGCCAGGCCCGGCTCGTCCGGCCAGTGGCCCAGGGGATCGCGGTTGCAGGCCGGCCAGGCGCGCAGGCCCTGTTCCGTCACGGCTCGCTCCAACCGCTGCTGGCGTTGCTGGTTTTCTTCCTCGGTGAGCGGCTGGCTGCCCGGGTTGCAGGCGGTCAGCACGACGAGGCGGTGGGTGCCATGCCCCGCCATCCAGGCCGCCACCTCATCGGCCGCCCGGTCGATGCGCAGCACCCATGAACCGTCCGCGGTCTCCACGCAGTACCGCGCCTTGCGGTAGGCCTGTTCCAGTTCAGCCCGTCGCGATCTGGTTGGGGCGCATTCCGCGCGCCCCGGGGCGGGGTCGGCAGCGTCAGCGCTTGTATTGGTGGACATCTCGCGGCACCCTCGCGGCTGGATCGTGCAGATGCGATCGATCAAACAGGGGGAACGGGATGCGCGTCAAGGATGCGACAGCGGTTTGCGGGGTTTCGCCGGCAACCGGCCTGTGTGCGTATGGGGCGTGGCCCGTATCCTTGGTGGCTTGAGCAGCCATGCCCTCGCGTCCTGTCGTCCCCGGTCTGACCAGTGCCTTTGTCGTGGTGCTGTTGCTGGTCGCGGTAGTCGCCATGGCCAGCTGGCTGCGCGTGCAGCAACTGCAGTACGACGTCCAGGCCCTGACCGAGGAATACGTGCAGAAGGTGGATCGCGTGCACCGCATGCGCAGCCTGGTACGCGAGCGCATGCTGCGCGCCTCGCTGGTCATCAGCGCCGAGGATCCGGCCCTGCAGGACCGCTACCAGCGGGAGTTTCGCGAACTGGCCGAACGTTTTCTGGAGGCCCGAGCGGGCGCCGAGCTGCTGGCCCGGACCCCGCGCGATGCCGCGTTGCTGGCGGAGCTGCGCGAGCTGACCGCGACCGGGGCTCCGATCCTGTCCGAACTCGTGGACGTCGCCCTCGCGGGTGGGCGCAACGAGGCGCTGGCCCTCCTGTATGCCGAGGCGATGCCGGTGCAGGAGGAAGTCCTGGAGCAGATGGAAGCCATCCTGCAGGCCTTCGAGCATGACAACGAGGAGGCGGTGGCCGCCATGGCCCGGCGTCACGAGCAGGCGCAGCAGATCACGCTGATCGCCACCGGCATCACGGTCCTGATCATGCTGCTGATGTGGGTGCGCGTGCGCCGGCGGATCTGGCGCGATCATGCCGCGCTGCGCCAGGAGCTGGAGAGCCGCCAGCAGGTCGAGGCCCGTCTGCGCGAGACGCAGGCCGGGCTGGAGGCCGCCGTGGCCCGGCGCACCGCGGCGTTGCAGGAGACCACCGAGCGTCTGGAAGAGGCGCAGCGGATCGCCGGGGCCGGCTACTGGGACTGGGATATCCGGGGTCAGCGCATGAACTGGTCGTCGCATGTCTTCGAACTGTTCGGTCTCGATCCGCGCACCGAGAGTGCCGGCTTCGAGGCGTACATGCGCGCCATCCACCCGGATGATCGCACCCGCGTGCGGCGCGCCACCAACGAGGCCCTGGACCGCGAGAATTTCTACCGGGTGGATCACCGGGTCGTGCGCCGGGACGGCGGGGTCCGCCATGTCCGGGTGGAGGGCGAGATCGACCGTGATGCCGAGGGGCGGGCCGTGCAGGTGCTGGGCATGGTGCGCGACATCACCCGCGACAAGGCCTCGGAGGAGCGCCTGTGGCATCAGGCCCACCACGACTCTCTGACCGGCCTGCCCAACCGCAGCCTGTTGCAGGAGCATCTGCAGCAGGCCCTGCGCCGGGCCCAGCGGACCGGCACCGGGCTGGCCCTGGTGGTCTGCGATCTCGACGGCTTCAAGCCGATCAATGACCGCCTGGGGCATGACGCCGGGGACGTGATGCTGGTGACCGTGGCGCGGCGCCTGCGCGAGGGGGTGCGGGAGAGTGATGTGGTCGCCCGCGTGGGTGGCGACGAGTTCGTGTTGCTGCTGGAGAATATCCGTGATCCCGATGCCGTCACCGGTGTCGGCCTCAAGCTGATCGAGCGCTTCGAGGAACCGGTGGAGGTGAACCGCGAAGCGGTGTACGTGGGCCTCAGCATGGGGGCGGCGCTCTATCCCGGGGACGGCGACGACGCGGAGACCCTGCTGCAGCGTGCCGACCGCGCCATGTATCTGGCCAAGGAAGAGGGTGGCAGCCGTATCGTGCTCTACCACGAGTGTCCCGAGGCGGCGGTGCGCGCAACCGATCTGGCGCTGCGCCGGCGGGGCGCCCTGGGGTGCGGGCTGGAGGACCCGTCCGCTCGCGACTGAACCGGTGCTATTGCCGCAGCCGGGCGGCGAAGGCCTCCTCGGCGAGGGGCTCGCTGAACAGGAACCCCTGAAAGCGCGTGCAGCCCAGCGCCAGTAGCTGGTCCCGCTGCTCGGCGTGTTCCACGCCCTCGGCGATCACGTCCAGCTCCATGTTGCGGGCGATGTCCACGATGTTCTCGATCAGGGTCCGGTCGCCACCGGCCAGCAGCCCCTGCACGAAGGACTTGTCGATCTTCAGTTCGTCCACCGGCAGATCGCGCAGATAGGCCAGCGACGAGTACCCGGTGCCGAAATCGTCCAGCGCGATGCGCACGCCGAGGGTCTGCAGCGCGCCCAGCTTGGCGATCGCATCCGGCAGGTCGCGCAGCAGTCCGGATTCCGTGACCTCCAGGGTCACGGCGCTGGCGTCGACCCCGTGGTGGCGCAGGCGGGCCTGGAACTGGTCGACGAAATCGGGGCGCGAGAGTTGCCAGGGCGACAGGTTCAGGGCCAGGCGCGGCGGGCGCAGCCCCGCCTGCTGCCACTGCGACAGGCGTTCCAGGGCATGGTCCAGGACCCAGTTGCCGATGCCATGGATCAGGCCGGTCTCCTCCGCAACCGGGATGAACAGGTCCGGCGCAACCGCGCCCAGCTCCGGGTGCCGCCAGCGCAGCAGGGCCTCGGCGCCGATCAGGCGTTCGGCGGCATCGAGCTGGGGCTGGTAGTGCAGGTCCAGCTGGCCGCGCTCCACCGCCTGGCGCAGACCGTCCTCGATCTGCAGGCGGGCATGGGCCTCGTCCTGCAGCGCATGGCGGTAGAACTGCACGCCGCCGCGCCCGGCCCGCTTGGCCTGGTACAGGGCGATATCGGCGTGGCGCAGGGCATCGGCCGAGCTCTCGCCGGCATCCGGATAGCATACGCAGCCCAGGCTGGCCCCGACCCCGAAGGTGCGCTCGCCGATCACGATGGGTCGCTGCAGGGCCTCGAGGATGCGCTCGGCGATGGCGTGCAGGTCGGACTCGAGCGCCTCGCGGGCCCCTTCGCGGGGGGGCAGCACCACGGCGAACTCGTCGCCCCCCAGGCGGACGATCAGCGCATCCTCCGGGGCATGGCTGCGCAGTCGGTCGGCAACCGCCCCCAGTACGGTGTCGCCCACCGCGTGACCGAGGGCATCGTTGATGGTCTTGAAGTGATCCAGGTCGATCAGGATCAGCCCGCCGTGCAGGTCGCCGGCGACGGCCTCCTCGATATGCCGGGTCAGGTCGTCATGCAGGCGGGTCCGGTTGGCCAGCCCGGTCAGGGCGTCGTGGTAGGCCAGCGCGTGGATGTGCTCCTCGGTATGCAGGCGTTCCAGCTCGGCGCCCGCGCGGTCGGCCATGATCCCGAGGATCTCCATCGCCTTGTCGACATCCTCGACCGGATGGCGGTTAACCATCGCGATGTGCCCGAGCAGCGTCCCCTGGCTGTCCAGCAGCGGGGCGCCGAGGTAGCTCTCGGCATCCATCTCCACCAGCATCTCGTCGCGCGGGAAGCGTTGTTGAACATCGCAGGGATAGATACAGGTGCCGATCTCCAGCACGCGTTCGCAGGGGGTCTCGGCCAGGTCATAGCGAAAGTTCTCGACGATACGCCCGTGGGCGCACAGGGCGACGGTCTCGACCACACCGGACTGGTCCGGGGCTTCCGTGCCAATCAGGGCATAGTCGGCATCGAACAGGTTGCTCAGCTTGAGCACCAGCTGCTGGAAGAACTCCTCGCGCGAGCGTGCCTGCAGGCCCTCGGCGATCAGGCGCAGGGCATCCTCGCTGCGGTGCGCGGCGGTCACGTCCTCCTGCATCACGATGACGTCCTGTACCTCGCCCTGCGCATCCTGCAACGGGTAGATACAGCCCCGGAGCCAGCGTTCCCCGGGCGGGCCGGAAGGGCCTGCCTCGCTCCCGGTGTTGGCAGGCGTCGGCGGGGTGTAGGCCAGCGGGCCGATCTCGCGGTAGTGCCCGCGCACGGCATCCGCGAGCGGCTCCAGGAGCTTCTGGTCGATCGCATCCGGGCGCTCGAGGACGTTCCCGCCCGGGCGGGAGGCGTCACTGCCATGCATGCGTTCCCAGGCGGCATTGGTCTGGCGGATCTCGCCTTCCGGCGTGAGCACCTGGATGCCGATGGGGGACTGCTCGACCAGCGCGCGGAAGCGACTCTCGGAGTCGCGCAGGCGTTCGCCGGTCTCGCGGTTCAGTACCAGACTCATCATCACCACCATCACCACGTAGCCGAACGGTGCGAGCTGCGGCATCTCCAGCGCGCCGGCACGGGCGAGCACGCCCTGGATGGTGAACAGCACGAAGACCCCGATCCCGCCCAGCAGGAGCAGGGTGGTGGCCTGACGGTGGCGGCGGTAATGCCGGATCAACGTGACCAGCGCGAAGCCGAACACCAGAAAGACCGCGAGGACGCCGAAGCCGAACCAGGGACTGATCGTGCCCACGGCCAGGGCCACGTTCTCGCCCCAGGGCAGCTCGAGGATGCGCAGCTCCTCGATGTGGCGGTACTGCATGCTGTAGGGCTGCAGCGTGTTGACCACCCAGGTGATGCCCAGCAGTACCAGCAGTCCGGTCATCAGGCCGCGTGCGGGCGTCCGCGTATGGGCCGCGACGAAGGCGGCGAACAGGACGTAGAACGGGGCAAGCAGGTAGATGTTGAGGGTAAGGGCGCGGGTGTAGGCCGCGATGCTGTCGGCCTGGTAGGTCTGGGCCGAGCCGATGGCGACCACCACCATCAGGGCGCACATCGTGGCGAACAGGCGGTGCTCGGTGCGCCGCGCGCTCTGGCGGCTGTGCAGCAGGTGGCTCAGGCTGGCGTAGGCGGCCAGGCCGGCGGCCAGATAGAGCGACGGCACCAGGACCCCGTTCATCGATGTCCCTTTGCGGTTTCCGCGCGTCGTAACATCCCTTTACTCCCCTGCGGCGAAGCGAATCGGGCCCCGTCGGGTATTCGCGTGACATCGCCTACAGTACAAAAGACCGCAGGCCGCCGCCCCGGTTCGGGGGGGCGGCGCATGGGGGCCGGCTAACGCTGTCTGCACGCCGGCCGGGGAGTGTCGCCCCGCGTTACAGGTAGGGAGTGAGGAGGCGGGCGGCCCCGTCGCGTAGCTGCGCGGGGAGCGGACGGGCGCGGACCTCGTCGAGGGTCAGGGGGTGCGACTGCGCGCGCAGGGCGTCGGCCCAGGTGGCCAGTTCGCCGCCCAGGCCGGCATCCAGGCATTCCAGATTGAACTCGAAATTCAGGCGCAGGCTGCGCGGATCCCAGTTGGCGGAGCCGACCAGGGCCCACTCGCGATCCACCAGCATCAGCTTGGCGTGGTTGAAGGGCGGCGGGGTGAGCCACAGGCGGCAGCCGCGCTCCAGCAGCTCGCCCTGTTGCGGGCGGCTGGCCCATTCCACCAGCCGCAGGTTGCTCCGGGCCGGGATCAGGATGTCGACCCGGACGCCCCGCAGGGCGGCGGCCTTGAGCGCGCCGGTCAGCGCCACGTCCGGCAGGAAATACGGGGTGATGATGGTGACCTGCTCGCGGGCCTCGGCCAGGGCCGATTGCAGCGTGAAGTTCAGGACCTCGAAGTCCTCGTCCGGGCCGTCCGGCAGGCCGCGACAGGCACGGGCCCCGGCCGGGGCAACGGTATCCGGGAACCAGCGCGGGCCGTCCAGACGTTCCCCGGTGGCGAATTGCCAGTCCTCCGTGAACACCCGCTGTAGTTGCGTGCAGGCGGGGCCGCGCAGCTCGAAGTGGAGGTCGTGTATCGGGTGGGGGCCCGGATCGGCGTGGCTGTGGCCGCGGCGGATGTTCATGCCCCCGGTGAAGGCCTGGTGGCCGTCGATCACCAGCATCTTGCGGTGGTTGCGCAGGTTGAAGGCGGCCAGACTGCGTGGCAGGTGCACCGGCATGAAGGTGGTGGCCGGGATCCCCGCTCGGCGCAGCCGGCGCAGGGTGTTGCGGCGGCTGTAGCGGGCGCCGATGGCGTCGATCAGCACGCGCACCTGCACGCCACGGTCCTGGGCCTGCTGCAGGCGGTCCACGAAGCGTTCCCCGACCCGGTCGTAGTCGAAGATGTAGGTGGCCAGGGTGATGCTGTGACGGGCGCTGTCGATGGCGTCCAGCATGCGGGCATAGGTGCGGTCGCCGTCGAACAGCGGTTCGATCGCGTTGCCGCCGACCAGGCGGAAAGGGCTCAGTCGGTCGCCGGAGTGCAGCAGGCGTTGCCAGCGTTCCGGCGGCTCGCTCAGGGTGGCGCCCCCGGCGCTGGGGTCGGCGATCAGATAGCCCTCGCGCAGGGCGTGGGCGCGCCGGCGGATGCGGTTGACCCCGAACAGCCAGTACAGGACCGAGCCGCCCAGCGGCAGCAGCACGATCAACCCGACCCAGGCGATGATGGTCCCGGTGTCGCGGCGCTGCAGCAGGGCGTGCACCACGCTGATCGCCGCGAGGGCAAACACGGCGACGGCAGCGATACTGGCGATCCAGCCTGTATCCAGCACGAATGGACTCCTCCGGGGCTTCTCCGCTCCCCGGTTCGGCGGTTTTCCCGTGACCCCGTGGAATGGCGGGCGCGTGCCCGCTACAGTACGCGGGCCCGGTCCGGGGTAAAAGCCCGCGCCACCCATCATTCGCGAGAGCGCCGATGAGCGATATCGAGACCCCCAGCCTGTTCGCCAACAGCGGCGAGCAGCTGCCGCTGAAGGATTTTACCGAGAAGGCGTACCTGGACTACTCCATGTACGTGATCCTGGATCGTGCGCTGCCGCACATCGGCGACGGGCTCAAGCCCGTGCAGCGCCGCATCATCTACGCGATGAGCGAACTGGGGCTCTCGGCCACGGCCAAGTACAAGAAGTCCGCGCGCACGGTCGGCGACGTCCTCGGCAAGTTCCATCCGCATGGCGACTCGGCGTGCTACGAGGCGATGGTGCTGATGGCGCAACCCTTCTCCTACCGCTACCCGTTCGTCGACGGGCAGGGCAACTGGGGCTCGCCGGACGATCCCAAGTCCTTCGCCGCGATGCGCTATACCGAGTCGCGCCTGTCGCGCTACGCGCAGCTGCTGCTCTCGGAGCTGGGGCAGGGTACGGTGGACTGGGTGCCGAACTTCGACGGCGCGCTGGACGAGCCGAAGGTATTGCCGGCGCGGCTGCCCAATGTACTGCTCAACGGCGGCTCCGGGATCGCCGTGGGCATGGCCACCGACATCCCCCCGCACAACCTGCGCGAGGTGGCCGCGGCCTGCGTGCACCTGCTGGAGCACCCGAAGGCGACGGTGGCGGAGCTGTGCGAGCACCTGCCGGCGCCGGACTTTCCCACCGAGGCCGAGATCATCTCCCCGCCCGCCGAGCTGCGAAAGGTCTACGAGACCGGCCAGGGCTCGATCCGCGCGCGGGCGCGCTATGAACGCGAAGGCGACGACATCGTGGTCACCGCGCTGCCGCACCAGGTTTCCGGGGCCAAGCTGCTGGAGCAGATCGCCAGCCAGATCCGCGCGAAGAAGCTGCCGATGGTCGAGGACCTGCGCGACGAGTCCGACCACGAGCACCCGACCCGTCTGGTGATTACCCCGCGCTCGAACCGCGTGGATGTCGAGGCGCTGATGGCGCACCTGTTCGCGACCACGGACCTGGAAAAGACCTACCGCGTGAACATGAACGTGATCGGCCTGGACGGCCGACCGCAGGTACGCGACCTGGCCGGGCTGCTGAGTGAATGGCTGAGCTTCCGCATCGAGACCGTGCGCCGGCGTCTGCAGTGGCGCTTGGAGAAGGTGCAGGCGCGGCTGCATGTGCTGGAAGGCCTGCTGATCGCCTATCTCAATATCGACGAGGTGATCGCGATCATCCGCGAGTACGACCAGCCCAAGCCGGAACTGATGAGCCGCTTTGGCCTGTCCGATATCCAGGCCGAGGCGATTCTGGAGCTGAAGCTGCGCCACCTGGCCAAGCTCGAGGAGATGAAAATCCGCGGCGAGCAGGACGAACTGGCCAAGGAGCGCGACCAGCTGGAGAAGACCCTGGGGTCCGAGCGCCGCCTGCGCACCCAGGTGCGGCGCGAGATCGAGAAGGACGCCGCGGACTACGGTGACGAACGTCGCTCGCCGCTGGTCCAGCGCGCCGCCGCGCAGGCACTGGACGAGTCCGCGCTGGTGCCCACCGAGCCGCTGACCATTGTGCTGTCGGAAAAGGGCTGGGCACGCGCGGCCAAGGGCCACGACGTGGATGCCCAGGGGCTCAGCTACAAGGCCGGGGATGCCTTCCAGGCCGCGGTCACCGGGCGCAGCAACCAGCCGGTCGCGTTCATCGACTCCACCGGCCGCACCTATACCATCCCCGCGCACACCCTGCCGTCCGCGCGCGGGCAGGGCGAGCCGCTGTCCGGCCGCGTGAACCCGCCGGAGGGCGCGCGCTTTGTCGGCATGGCCACTGGTGCGGAGGAAGACCGCTGGCTGCTGGGCTCGGATCACGGCTACGGCTTCGTCGCCAAACTGGGCGATTTGCTGGGCCGGCAGAAGGCGGGCAAGAATGTGCTCACCGTGCCCGCTGGGGCGGCTGTGCTGCAGCCGGCCCCGGTGCGCAACCCGCACGAGGACCACATCGCGGTCGTCACCACCCGCGGCTACCTGCTGCTGTTCCCGGCCACCGAGCTGCCGGAGCTGGCGCGTGGCAAGGGCAACAAGCTGATCGGCATCCCGTCCGCGGCCCTCAAGGACGGCTCCGAGCGGGTGCTCGACGTGGCCGTGCTGGGGCCGCAGGACACCCTGGTCGTGCACGCCGGCAAGCGCTTCAAGGCACTGGCCCCGGCCGAGTGGGCGGAGTACGTGGGCGAGCGCGCCCGGCGCGGGCGCCAGCTGCCACGCGGCTACCAGAATGCGGACCGCCTGGAAGTGCGCCCGGCCTGAACCCCGGGGCGCTCCGGTGGTCACTGATCGGGGTGGCGCTTGAATTCGCGCGGTGCGCCCCGATGATTGCGACATCCCCGTAAATGGATTGATGGAGTACAGGAAAACTTCATGAAACGTGTTCTGCTGTTTCTGGCGACCAACTTCGCCATCCTGATCGTGCTCAGCATCACCCTGCGTATCCTGGGTGTGGAGAGCATCCTCGATGAACAGGGGGTCGATCTCGACCTGACCGCTTTGCTGATCTTCGCCGCCGTGTTCGGATTCGGCGGGTCCTTCATCTCGCTGGCCATCTCCAAGTGGATGGCGAAGAAGACGATGAAGGTCCACGTGATCGACAAGCCGCGCAACGCCACCGAGCAGTGGTTGCTGGAGACAGTGCAGCGCCAGGCCAAGCAGGCCGGTATCGGCATGCCCGAGGTGGGAATCTACGATTCGCCCGACCCGAACGCCTTTGCCACCGGGATGAGCAAGAACAACGCCCTGGTGGCCGTAAGCACCGGACTGATGCAGAACATGGGGCAGGGTGAGGTTGAGGCCGTGCTGGGGCACGAGGTCGGCCACGTGGCGAACGGCGACATGGTGACCCTGGCGCTGATCCAGGGTGTGGTGAACACCTTCGTGATCTTCCTGTCGCGCGTGATCGGCCACTTCGTCGATCGGGTGATCTTCAAGAACGAGTCGGGTCACGGACCGGCCTTCTGGATTACCGCCATCGTGACCGAGATCATCCTCGCGATCCTGGCCTCCATCATCGTGTTCTGGTTCTCGCGTCAGCGCGAGTTCCGCGCCGACGAGGCGGGGGCCCGCTTTGCCGGGCGCGAGAAGATGATCGGCGCGCTGGAGTCGCTGGCCCGGGCCTCCGGGCGGCCGGTGGACATGCCGGACCAGATGGCGGCCTTCGGGATCCGTGGCGGCATGGCCCAGGGCCTGAAGAAGCTGTTCATGAGCCACCCGCCGATCGAACAGCGCATCGCCGCGCTGCGCGCCAACGGCTGAGAAGACGCCTGGCGCCGTGCGTACACGGGCCGCCCCTCGGGGCGGCCCGTTTCATTTGAGAGATGCTGCTCCGCAGGGCTCAGTAGTAGCGGCCGCGGCCGGGCTGCCCACCGGCGGCAAGGGCCGCGTCGCCGACGAAGGGGTTGCTGCGGCGTTCCTCACCAAAGGTGGACTCGGGGCCGTGGCCGGGCACGAACCGGGTCTCGTCGCCCAGCGGCCAGAGCTTGTCGGTGATCGAGGCGATCAGCTCGCGCCCGTTGCCGCGCGGGAAGTCGCTGCGGCCGATTGCCCCGTGGAACAGCACGTCGCCGACCAGGGCCAGGCCGCTCTCGGAGTCGTGGAAGACCACGTGCCCCGGGGTATGGCCGGGGCAGTGGAGCACCCGGAGCGTGGTCTGGCCCAGCGCGATGGTGTCGCCATCCTCCAGCCACTGGTCGGGCACGAGTGGCGCGGTCTCGGGGAAGCCGAAGATCTGCGCCTGCGCCGGGAGCTGGTCAAGCCAGAAGGCGTCGTCGCGATGCGGCCCGATCACCGGCACATTGGCACGGGCGGCCAGTTCGGCGGTCGCCCCGACATGGTCCAGGTGGCCGTGGGTCAGGAGGATCTTCTCCAGATGCAGGCCGTGCTCGCGGGCGATCTGTTCGAGGGTCGCGGCATCCGCGCCGGGGTCGACCCAGGCCGCGGCCCCGGTGGCATCGCACCAGATCAGCGTGGCGTTCTGGGCAAGCGAGGTGACGGGGTGGCTCAGGTGACGAAGCATGATGCGGGATCCGTGAACGAAGTCGATTTTTGGTGCATCCCCGGCGGGTGGTTTTCATGCCCGGGAATAGATCGGGCGGACGTGCGTCTTACGGGGTATGCAGGTCTTCAAGGGTACGTGATATGACGAAACGGTGAAGGACGACCCCCTGCGGATTTCACCGGTTGACAAGAACATCGCCATATTAGAAGATTTGCATACGCTAATCGCTGTCCCCCCTGTCAGTGGTTAGTGGACTCCTCCATCCTCCTTTGGTGGTTTTCTTGGCGCGGGCTTCGACCCGCGCTTTTTTTTGCCTGTGATTCGCCTCCTGTTGCCGGGCGTGTCTACCATTGAGTCCGGCCCGTGCCGCGGATGGCCCGTCGATGATGACCCAACGCCCATGATCCGAAGCCTGAACAGCCTGCGCACCGCGGTGTTGTCCTTCGTGCTGCTGCCGCTGCTGCTGATGATGGCCGCGGTGGTGGCGCTCGGCCTGCGCGAATTCCAGGTCCAGATGGAAAACCGCATGCAGGAGGATATCGAACTGGTGGCGCGTTCGATCCGCCTCCCGGTGTCGAGCGCCATGCTGCAGGACGACGTGTCCGGGGTGCAGCAATCGCTGGATTCGCTGTTCCAGATCGAGGAGGTGTTCGGGGTCTACGTCTACGACGCCGAGGGCCGCATGGTCGCGGCCAGTGGGCCGCCCAGCCCGACCCTGCAACGCCGCGGCGAGGCCCGGGTCATCAGCGAGACCGGCAGTCTCGGGGCCTTCGGCGAGCACCAGGGGCGCGAGACCTTCTCCTTCTTCCTGCCGTTGTCCGATCCGGCCGGGCGGATCGTGGGCCTGCTGCAGGTGACCCGCGATGTGACCCCGTTCCGGGCCTTCGTCACGCAGCTGCAGTGGCAGGGCGGGTTGCTGATGCTGGCGGTCAGTGCGCTGTTCCTGCTGGTCGTACTGTTCGGCTACCACCGCGCCGTCGGCCGGCATGTGTCGCGCCTGATGGCCGCGATGCGCGCGATCGGCGATGGCCAGCGCGGCCTGCGGGCGCCGGAGGACGGGCCGGCCGAACTGCGCGGGCTGGCGGTCTCGATGAACCGCATGATGGAGCGCCGCGAGGCCTCGGAGGCGGAACTGGAGGCGCAGCGCCACGAGCAGGTGCGGCTCGAGGAAAAGCTGCGGCACTCGGAGAAGCTGGCGGCGATCGGCCAGCTCGCGGCCGGTGTGGCGCATGAGCTGGGGACACCGCTCGGGATTATTGCCGGGCGGGTGCAGCGGGCCATTCGCCGCCTGCCGGAGCCGGATCCTGCGCGCAAGGAGATGGAGGCGTTGCAGGCCGAACTCGAGCGGGTGGAGACCATCGTGCGGCAGTTGCTGGACTTTGCCCGTCGCAATCCCCTGCAGGAACGCCCCCTGGACCTCGCGCAACTGGTCGGCGACCTGGTCGAGCGGGTGCGCGCGCGGCACGCGCCCGACGCGATCCGGTTCCAGGTGGACGGGGAGGCGCTGGTCGTCGCGGCCGATCGTCTGCGCCTCGGACAGGCGCTGGAGAACCTGCTGGAGAACGCGGCCCAGGCGGCCGCCGGTGAGGTGCGGGTCCACTGGCGGGCGGAGGCCGACCGGGTAACCCTGGTGGTGGCCGATGACGGTCCGACCGCCGGGCGCGGGATCGACGACGAACAGGCGGCGCGCCTGTTCGAGCCCTTCTTCACCACCAAACCCACGGGCGAGGGAACCGGACTGGGGCTGGCTGTTGTCCAGGTGGCACTGGAAGATCATCGCGGCACGGTCGCGCTGGATCGCAGCGTGCCCGGGGAGACCCGCTTTGTCGTGCATCTGCCGCTGGCCACTGACGAACCGCAGGAGACGCGCCTATGAGCGCCGCGCCACAAACACCCGCCGCGCCCCCGGAATCGGTCCTTGTCGTCGAAGACGACCGCGGACATCGCGAATTGCTGCACGAGGAGCTGGCCGAGGCCGGCTACGCGGTCACCGCGGTAGGCAGCGCCGAGGACGCCGCGCGGGCACTGGCACAGCAGGCCTTCAGTCTGGTGGTCAGTGACCTGCGTCTGCCGGGCGCCGACGGGTTTCAGGTGCTCGAGGACGCGCGCGCCCGGGTGCCGGCGCCGGGCTTCATCATGCTGACGGGCTTCGGGACCATCGACCAGGCCGTGGCCGCGCTGAAGGCGGGGGCGGACGACTTTCTGACCAAGCCGGTGGACCTCGATCATCTGCGCCTGGCTGCGGACCGGGTAACCGAGGCGCGTCGCCTGAAGGACGAGGTGCGGCGCTATCGCGAGGTGCTCGCCCGGGCCGACGGGTTTCATGGCATGCAGGGACACAGTCCGGCCATGCTGCAGATGTTCGACCTGATCCGGCGGATCGCGGCCGCCGACGGCAGCGTCCTGATTACCGGCGAGTCCGGGACCGGCAAGGAACTCGTGGCGCGGGCGCTGCACGCGGAAAGTGACCGGGCGCACGGGCCGTTCGTCGCGCTCAACTGCGCCGGCATCCCCGAGGCCCTGCTGGAGTCGGAGCTGCTGGGGCATGTTGCGGGTGCCTTCAGTGGGGCCAAGGGTGCCCGTCGAGGATTGTTCACCGAGGCACATGGGGGAACCCTGTTCCTGGACGAGATCGCCGAGATGCCGGTGGCGATGCAAAGCAAGCTGCTGCGCCTGCTGCAGGACGGACGGGTGCGCCCGGTGGGCGCCAACGAGGAGATCGAGACGGATGTGCGTATCGTCGCGGCCACCCACCAGGACCTGCAGGCGCACATGGCCGACGGCCGTTTCCGCGAGGATCTCTACTATCGCCTGGAGACCTTCCGCATCGAGATCCCGCCGCTGCGAGAACGCGGTGACGATATCGAGTACCTGGCCCTGCAGTTCCTGCGCCAGCAAGCCCTGGCCCGAGGCCTGCCCGAGCGGCGTCTCAGCCCGGAGGCCCTGCGCGCGCTGGTGCGCTACCCCTTCCCCGGGAACGTACGCGAACTGGCCAGCCTCATCGAGCGCGCCGCCACCCTGGCCACGGGCGAGGTGATCGAGACCCGGGACCTGCCGGAACGCGTGTTCGCGATCGGCGGCGAAGATGCGGGTGTGGCCGCCGGTGGTGCCGGCGCAGAGGTGTTACCCGTAGCGGGAGTCGGCGACGACACCCAATGGCCGACGCTGGAAGAGCGTGAGCGCGACTACATTCAGCGGGTCCTGGAGCACGTGGACGGCAACAAGCAGCGGGCCGCGCGCATCCTCGGCATCGGACGCAAGACGCTCTACCGCAAGCTCGGCGAATCCGACCCGTCGTGACATCCTGACCCGGGTCGAGCTGACCCATGTGTCATTATGACCCATTCACAATCCCGCCGTCGGCGGACGCCATGTCAGCTGATTCAGTCCTAACCATCTGATTACTATAGAATGTCTCCCCGGTTGCCATTGTTGGCACGATGCCTGCTCCTCCTCAGGCAGCAATCGGAGAAGCGCAGCCCGCACGGGCTCATTCCTCCTCACACGGTTGCGGCGCGGCTGGACCGGGGGCGCCTCGAGCGGGTCCCGGTCGGCCGCGAGATCCGATCGAACCAAAGGAAAAGGAGCAACATGATGAATATGCGCAAGACGATCCTCGCGATGGCCCTGACTTCCCTGTTTGCCGTCGGTGGCGCGGCCTCCGCGCAGTATGGTGGTGCCGAAGGCGGCGCCGGCGGTGGCGACATGGGCGGCGCCCAGGGTGGCCAGCCCCCGGCCCAGGAAGGCGGTGCCGGCGCCGGCGGCGGTGCCCAGGGCGGCCAGCCGCCGCAGGGTGGCGCCCAGGGTGGCGCGGCCCAGGGCGGAGCCCCGATGCAGGAAGCCCCCGAGGTGGACCTGAGCGAAGAGGACATCGACACCTTCGTGACCGCCTTCGTCGCGGTGCAGGAAGTGCGCGAGGACTTCGCTGACCGCCTGCAGAACGCCGAGGACGAGACCGAGGCGCAGTCCATGCAGCAGGAAGCGCAGGACGAAATGGTCAGCGCCGTGGAAGATGCGGGAATGAGCGTCGAGGAATACAACGAAGTCGCCATGGCCCTGCAGAACGACCCCGAGCTGATGCAGGAAGTGCAGGAGCGCGCCGAAGCCCAGCTGTAAACGGGTTGTGTGCCGCCCCGGGCCTTGCGCCCGGGGCCTGCAAGGGGGGCCGCCCTTCGGGGCGGCCCCTTTATTATGTGCGGAGGGCGCTCGCGCAGGCCCCGGCCCGCCACGTCGCCTCCGGTGGACGTCGAGCGCGGCCCGTCTCGCGAATTGTCCCTTTTGCTTGAATCGGGTGAAGGGAAGCGTTATTCTTGCGCGCTTTCTGAATCGCCCCGACCTCGGAGCATCGAACATCATGAGTACCATCAGCGCCAAGCCGGCCGAAGTCGAACGCGACTGGTTTCTCGTCGACGCCGACGGCAAGACCCTCGGCCGACTCGCCACGGAGATCGCACGCCGTCTGCGCGGGAAGCACAAGCCCGTGTACACGCCGCATGTCGATACCGGCGACTACATCGTCGTGATCAACGCGGAGAAGATTCGCGTCTCCGGCAACAAGGCCATGGACAAGAAGTACTTCCACCACACCGGTTATCCGGGTGGCATCAAGGAAGCCAACTTCACCCAGATGATCGAGCGTCATCCGGAGAAGGTGCTGGAGCTTGCCGTGAAGGGCATGCTGCCGCGCAACCCGCTTGGCCGGGCCATGTTCAAGAAGCTCAAGGTCTACGCCGGCACCGAACACCGGCATACGGCCCAGCAGCCGCAGCCGCTCGAAGTCTGAGCCGCCAGAATCAGCAAGGGAATCGATCCGAATGGCTACCAATCAGTATTACGGCACCGGCCGCCGCAAGACCGCCGCTGCGCGCGTCTTCCTGCGCCCGGGTACGGGCAACATCACGGTTAACCAGAAGCCGCTGGACGAGTTCTTCGGCCGCCAGACCTCGCGCATGGTCGTGCGCCAGCCGCTGGAGGCGACCGAGTCCACCGAAAACTTCGACGTGATCGCAACCGTCGAGGGCGGTGGTGGTAACGGCCAGGCCGGTGCGATCCGCTTGGGCATTGCCCGCGCCCTGGTGCAGTACAACGAAGAGCTGCGCTCGCCGCTGCGTCGTGGTGGTCATCTGACCCGCGATGCCCGCGAGGTGGAGCGGAAGAAGATCGGCCTGCGCAAGGCCCGTCGTGCAACCCAGTACTCGAAGCGTTAAAATTCGCCTCGAGTTTCTGCGGGACGCACGCGATCCGGTTTACTGGGGGATCGTCTAGCGGTAGGACTACGGACTCTGACTCCGTCAACCCAGGTTCGAATCCTGGTCCCCCAGCCATCCATAGAGAAGGGCCCCCTCGTGGGGCCCTTTTCTATGGATATTTGAGCGAGTCCAGGGTTCGAACCTGGAAGGTTCGGCGAAGCGCAGCGGAGCACTGCGCGCGCGCCGCGCGTGCAGCCCCGAAGGGGTGAGGCGGCGCAGCCGCCGAATCATCCTGGTCCCCCAGCCATCCATGCGAGCGCGCCCCTCGACGGGGTGCGCTCGCATGTCGCATGAGCGGGCAGTCTTCCGGTTCATGCCAACCCGGGCCCGTCCGATTGGGCCGGTGGATGCCGATCTCCCGCCAGGTCTTGTCGATACTGCAGGGGCGGCTTGCGGTCCGCGTCCTGCCCTCGTTCGTCATCGATCCGCGGCCCCGCATCAGCCCCTTCCTCGACCGTGTCCCCGACTCCGCTACAATCCCCTGACCGGGAACGGGAAATGCAGGGAATTCTGGCGCGCTTTTCCCGTCCAATGCTGCAGAGCCCGGAGCCACCGGGCCGAATGGACCCGAATACCGAAGAGAAGAGGAGTGGAGCAAAGATGTCGGTACCCGATAACCCCTACGAGCCCGTGACCGTCGATACCACCGCCCACGAAGTGGAGGGCGCGGACACCTGGTACATGATCGGGATCTCCGGCATCCCGGACCCCGACAATGAGGGCCACACATCGAACGCCGGATTCGTCGTGACCGACGAGGGGGTGGTGGTCTACGACGCCCTGGGGACCCCGCCGCTGGGTTTCGAGATGATCCGCCGGATCCGTGAGGTGACCGACCAGCCGATCAAGTACGTGATCGCCGGGCATTACCATGCGGACCACATCTACGGCCTGCAGGCGTTCGCCGACCATACCGACGCGAAGATCATCGGTCAGGCACGGGCACGCGACTACCTCGGCGGGCCAGGCGCGGTGGCGCGACTGGAACAGCGTCGCGGGGTGCTGACGCCATGGGTGGACGAGGACACGCAGATCATCCCGCCGGACGAGTTCTTCGATGACGAGTACACCATCCGTCTTGGCGGCAAGACCTTTCGCTGCGTGCACGCCGGCCCGGCCCATTCACCCGACGACATCATCATGGTGGTGGAGGAGACGGGCGTGGTGTTTGCCGGCGACATCGTCTTTGACGGCCGTATCCCGTTTCTGGGGGACGACGCGCTGGATTCGGAGAACTGGGTCAATCGTCTGGAAGAACTGATGGAGATGGACCTTAAATTCCTGGTCCCGGGGCATGGCGAGGCCACCGATCAGGCAAGCCGCGCGGTGAAGTTCACGCGTGACTACCTGGTGAAGCTGCGCGAGCACATGGGCGCGGCCGTGGAGAACATGGAGACCTTCGACGAGGCCTACGCGGCCATGGACTGGAGCGACTACGAGGATCTCCCGGCCTTCGAGCAGACCAACCGCAGCAATGCCAACGCGGTCTATCTCGAGATGGAAGAAAAACTGTTCTGAACGCGCCGGCGTTCGGCAAGGGAGTCGCTGCATGACGCTGCATATTGACCCGAGTCTGCTGATGGCCATCCTGTCGCTGGTGGCGGGGATTCTGATCCTGATCCGCCCCCGACTCCTCAATTACATCGTCGCGATCTACCTGATCGTGATCGGGGTGCTGGGGCTCCTGGCCCACTGGTAGGGCACACTGCGGGACCGCCCGGGCCGCGAGCCCGGGTGGTTCCCGGGGGATAGTTTGGTGCCCAAAAGCATGGACCAACAGTGCGACTTCATGCGCAGGGCGCGCGGACCCGTTACTCTTTGGCCTCACTTTGATCGGGGGGCCACGCCTCAATGACCGCCGAACGCGTTCGAGAAATACCCTATAACTACACCTCCTTCTCCGACCGCGAAATCGTCATCCGTTTCCTGGGGTCCGATACCTGGGATCTCCTCAACGAGCTGCGTGGGGAGCGTCGGACGGGCGTGTCCGCGCGCATGCTGTTCGAGGTCCTGGGGGACATGTGGGTGGTCACCCGCAACCCGTATATCCAGGACGACCTGCTGGAGGACAAGAAGCGCCGCAAGGCGCTGATCGACGCCATGCAGCATCGCCTGGACCAGATCACGGCCCGGGCCGACGGCAACGAAAAGGCATTGAAGCTCGCCCAGCGCGCCCAGGCGGCGGTGTCTGCCTTTGCCAAGGAATTCACCGACACCGCGGCGCTGCGCGATCAGGTGCGCAAGCGCATGAAGGGCCTCACGCACAAGGACAATATCCAGTTCGGCGGGCTGGCGCGGGTGTCCCACGTGACCGACGCGACCGACTGGCGCGTGGAACTGCCGTTCGTGGTACTGACCCCCGATTCCGAGGAAGAGATGGGGCCGCTGGTCGCGGCCTGCATCGAGCTGGGCCTGACGGTGATCCCGCGCGGTGGCGGCACCGGCTACACCGGCAGCGCGGTCCCGCTGTCCAAGCGTTCCGCGGTGATCAATACGGAGAAGCTGGAGGGCCTCGGCGAGGTCAAGCGGCGACCGTTGCCGGGCGTGGAGCACGACGTGCCGGTGGTGCGCGTGGAGGCCGGTGTGGTTACCAAGCGCGTCTCCGAACTGGCCGATCGCAATGGCCTGGTGTTCGCGGTCGATCCGACCTCGCAGGATGCCTCGACCATCGGCGGCAACGTGGCGATGAACGCCGGTGGCAAGAAGGCCGTGCTGTGGGGTACCGCGCTGGACAACCTGGCGGCCTGGACGATGGTCACGCCCGAGGCGGAGTGGATGTACATCGAGCGCCTCGATCACAACCTGGGCAAGATCCACGACGCCGAGACGGTGCGCTTCCGCGTGACGCGCTATCAGCCGGATGGCAAGACCCCGAAGGGCGAGCCCGAGATCCTCGAGATGCCGGGGCAGCGCTTCCGCAAGCTGGGCCTGGGCAAGGACGTGACCGACAAGGCCCTGATGGGCGTGCCGGGCATCCAGAAGGAAGGCTGTGACGGCCTGATCACCTCGGCCGAGTTCATCCTGCACCGCATGCCCGACAACATCCGCACCGTGTGTCTCGAGTTCTACGGGACCGACCTGCACCAGGCCGTCCCGGCGATTGTCGAGATCAAGGACGCGGTGGATGCCGAGGACGACGTCCTGCTGGCCGGCCTCGAGCACCTGGACGAGCGCTATGTACGCGCGGTCAAGTACACGCCGAAAGGCGCGCGCGGCGACCTGCCGAAGATGGTGCTGGTCGCCGATATCGTCTCCGACGACGAGGATGCGCTGGGTCGGCTGGCCGCCCAGATGGTGCGCGCGGCCAATGCCCGAAACGGCGAGGGCTTCATTGCGGTCAGCCCCGAGGCGCGCAAGCGCTTCTGGGCGGATCGCGCCCGCACCGCGGCAATCGCCCACCACACCAACGCCTTCAAGATCAACGAGGATGTGGTGATCCCGCTGGAGCGTCTGGCGGAGTACACCGAGGGGATCGAATCCCTGAACGTGCGCGAGTCGCTGAAGAACAAGCTGACCATGGTCGACGAGGTGCTGGAGTGCATGCGCGGCGACCATCCCGAACTGCGCGAGCTGCTGGAGGACACCGGCGGCGAGGGTCAGCAGTGGTTCGAGTCCAAGCGCGAGCGCGCCGTGGAGGTCCTGGAGGCGGTGAAGAAGCGCTGGGAGGCGATCTCGGAGAACTTCTTCACGCTCGCGTCGGAGTGCGACGAGCTGCTCGACGAGTCGGCCCGCGCTGACCGTCGCGACCACGACAAGCTGATGAACCTGCTGCTGCGGCGCAGCCTGCGGATCTCCTACCGCGCCGAGGTCGAGCGCCCGCTGTTCGAGATCTTCGGTGGCCACCAGCTGGAGCCGGTGCGCAAGCGCCTGGCCGGGATCCACGACCGCGTGCTGACCAGCCGGCTGTTCATCGCCCTGCATATGCATGCGGGCGACGGCAACGTGCACACCAACATCCCGGTCAACTCCAACGACTACCAGATGATGCACCAGGCCGAGCGTCTGGTGGACGACGTGATGCGCCTGGCGCGCGAGCTGAACGGGGTGATCTCCGGCGAGCACGGGATCGGCCTGACCAAGATGCAGTACCTGGAGCCCGAGCGCATCGAGTCGTTCGCGAAGTACAAGAAGCAGGTCGACCCGAACGGCGTGTTCAACGCCGGCAAGCTGCTCGAGGGCTCCGGGCTGTCCAATGCCTACACCCCTTCGCTGCGTCTGGTGAAGCAGGAGGCGCTGATCCTGGAGCAGAGTGAACTGGGCGATCTCAACGACGAGATCAAGGACTGCCTGCGCTGCGGCAAGTGCAAGCCGGAGTGCAATACGCATGTCCCGCGCGCCAATCTGCTCTACTCGCCGCGCAACAAGATCCTGGCCACCGGACTGATCGTCGAGGCCTTCCTCTACGAGGAGCAGACCCGCCGCGGGCTGTCGCTCAATCACTTCGAGGAGATGAACGACGTCGCGGATCACTGCACGATCTGCCACAAGTGCCTGAATCCGTGCCCGGTCGACATCGACTTTGGCGACGTGACCATGCACATGCGTTCGATCCTCAACAAGAAGGGCAAGCGCAAGGCGACGCCGGCCACGATGATGTCCATGGCCTTCCTCAACGCGAAGGATCCGGCCACCATCAAGGGTATCCGCAAGGGCGCGATCCAGATGGGCTATGCCGCCCAGCGTCTGGGGCACTTCGCGTTCAAGAAGCTGAACCTGACCGGCGAGGGCAAGACCCCGCGCTCGACCACCGGCAAGGCGCCGGTGCACGAGCAGGTCGTGCACTTCGTGAAGAAGCCGATGCCCGCCGGTCTGCCGAGCCAGACCACGCGGCAAATGCTGGGGCTGGAGGATTCGCGCTATGTGCCGATCCTGCGCGACCCGGTGAAGACCGATCTGGATTCGGATGCGGTGTTCTACTTCCCCGGCTGCGGCTCCGAGCGCCTGTTCAGCCAGGTGGGGCTGGCGACGCTGGCCATGCTCTACGACGTCGGCGCGCAGACCGTGCTGCCCCCGGGCTACCTGTGCTGCGGGTATCCGCAGAACGCCGGCGGCGACTTCGAGAAGGGCCAGCAGATCAGTACCGAGAATCGCGTGCTGTTCCACCGGCTGGCGACCACGCTCAACTACCTCGACATCAAGACCGTCGTGGTGTCCTGCGGGACCTGCATGGATCAGCTGCTGAAGTACGAGTTCGAGCGGATCTTCCCGGGCTGCCGCCTGCTCGACATCCACGAATACCTGATGGAGAAGGGCGTGAAGCTCGAGGGGCTCAAGGGCGTGCAGTACATGTACCACGACCCCTGCCACTCGCCGATGAAGTCGCACAAGCCGACCGACGTCGCCTCCAAGCTGATGGGGCAGGACGTCCTGCAGTCCAACCGCTGCTGCGGCGAGGCCGGCACGTTCGCGGTGAGTCGCCCGGACATCGCCACTCAGGTGCGCTTCCGCAAGCAGGAAGAACTGCACAAGGGCATCAAGGAGCTGACCGGCGAGGAGAAGGCAGAGAACGGCAACGTGAAGATGCTGACCTCCTGCCCGGCCTGTCAGCAGGGGCTTTCGCGCTATCGCGAGGACACCGGGCTGGATACCGACTACATCGTGGTCGAGATGGCCAACCGCCTGATGGGCGACGGCTGGCAGAAGAACTTCATCGACCGCGCGCGCGAGGGCGGGATCGAGAAGGTGCTGCTGTAGTTTCCGTTGCACACAAAGGGTGCGGGTTGGCTACAATCGGGCGAGGCGAGCGGCCGGGCCGGGGAATAAAGCCCCGTCTCGCCGCGTCGCCCAACGGGCGTCGAATACGCCCCAACAGGGCCGCGGCAGTGCGTGCGGCATGTTCACCCGTCCATGCAAGGGAGTTCGCATGACCTTTCGCTCTTTGAGTCCCCGCCTTGCCGTCATGGCCCTCTGTGTCGGGCTGGCCGGTGCCCCTGTCGTGGCCAGTGCCCAGGCCTTTGTCGAGTTCCCCGGACGCAGCCTGTACGAGCGCTTTGGTGTGGATGCCGTGGACCTGTTCGATCTGCGCGGTCAGCTGTCGCGTTCCACGGTGATCGACGTCCGCCCGCGCCTGGAATACGACATCCTGCACATCGAGGGGGCGCATCACGTCCCGCTCGGGGCCCCGGATTTCGAGGACCAGGTCCGTGCACTGGAGGAGCAGCACGGTGGCCCGCTGGTGTTCTACTGCAACGGTCGTGAGAGCTATCTGTCGTATCGCGCCGCGGCGCGTGCCAACTCCGCGGGGCTGGGCCCGACCCAGGCGTATGATGCCGGCGTCAAGGACTGGGCGGAACGCTATCCCGGACTGGCACTCCTGCGCGGTGAGCCCATCGAGGACCCCGAGACGCAGTTGATTGCCGACGACGCCTTCGAGGCGCGTCTGCTGGAGGCCGACACCTTTGCCCGTCGCGTCCGCGAGAACGACGATGCCGTGGTGGTGGATGTGCGTGGCAACGAGGAACGCGACGAGATTTCGCTGTTCGCCGGGCGCGAGATCTCCGCGCCGCTGGAGAATATCGACACGCTCAATCGGATCGTCGACCAGGCCCGCCGGGACGGTGCCCCGCTGCTGATCTTCGACCAGAACGGGCAACAGGTGCGCTGGCTGCAGTATCACCTGGAGGAGCGGGGGGTCGAGGACTACCGCTTCCTCGAGGGCGGCCTGCAGCGCTTCTACGACGAGGTGATGGCGCGCTAGGCGCGGCCCGGAGCGTTTCCTGCATCTGCGTTTTTCGCACGAAAAAAGGGCCGGGATCATGCGATCCCGGCCCTTTTGTTTGACAGCGCGTGCGCTGGCGGCGGGTCAGCGCCGGAAAAGCGCCAGCAGGATCGAGATCACCACGCTGACGATGATCATGGTGGTGATCGGGAAATAGAACCGGCTGTTTTCCCCCTCGATCACGATATCCCCGGGCAAGCGGCCCCAGGGGATTTTGCCCAGCCAGGGCCAGAGCAGGCCGATCACCACGATCAGCCCGCCGATGACGATCAGCCACTTGCCCGTGTCGGTCATGGCGATCGCCCCGATCGATTACTTGGCGGTCATCTCCTCGACGCCCGTGGACGAACCCACCAGCATCACGTCCGCCGGCCGCCGAGCGAACAGGCCGTTGGTCACGACACCGGCGATGTGGTCCAGCTCGGACTCCAGCTCCACCGGGTTCATGATGCGCAGGTTGTGCACGTCGAGGATCACGTTGCCGTTGTCGGTCTTGAAGCCCTCGCGCAGCTCCGGGTTGCCGCCCAGCTTCGACAGGGCGCGGGCGACATGGCTGCGGGCCATCGGGATCACCTCGACCGGCAGCGGGTAGGCGCCCAGGTAGTCCACGACCTTGGTCTCGTCGACCACGCAGACGAAGGTCTTCGATGCGGCCGCGACGATCTTCTCGCGGGTCAGAGCCCCGCCCCCGCCCTTGGTCAGGTGCAGGTGCCGGGTGGCCTCGTCGGCGCCGTCCACGTAGATCGGCAGCGGGCCGGCGGAGTTCAGGTCCAGCACCTCGATGCCATGTCCGCGCAGGCGCTCGGCGCTGGCCTCGCTGGAGGCGACGGCCCCGTCGATCTTGCCCTTGATGCCCGCCAGGGCGTCGATGAAGTAGTTCGCGGTAGACCCGGTACCCACACCCACGATCCAGCCGCTCTCGATCCGTTCCAGCGCCGCCTCGGCCACGGCCTTCTTCATTTCGTCCTGATTCATCAACATCTCTCGCATGTACGATCCATAACCCATTGAGGATACCGACTGCTCCGGCCCCGGGACAAGCGGAACCGTGAACCGCTCGCATGCTATGGTTTCGCCATGCAAATCCCCTATCTCGAGAAGATCCTGACGGCGCGCGTCTACGACGTGGCCCGAGAGACACCCCTGGACTCGATGCCGACCCTGTCGCAGCGCCTGGGCTCGACGCTCTGGCTCAAGCGCGAGGACCTGCAGCCGGTGTTCTCGTTCAAGCTGCGCGGCGCCTACAACAAGATCGCCCAGTTGACCCCGGAACAGCGCGCCAAGGGCGTGGTGGCGGCCTCCGCGGGCAATCATGCCCAGGGGGTCGCGCTGGGGGCGAACCACCTCGGCATCAAGGCCGTGATCGTGATGCCGGTGACCACGCCCTCGATCAAGATCGCCGCGGTGCGTCGTTTCGGCGGCAAGGCCGTACTCCACGGGGATTCCTTCGACGAGGCCGCCGCCCACGCCCGCGAGCTGGAAGCCAAGCACGGCTACACCTTCATCCATCCGTTCGACGACCCCGACGTGATTGCCGGGCAGGGCACGGTGGCCATGGAGCTGCTGCGTCAGCATCCGGGCGAACTCGATGCTGTGTTCGTCTGTATCGGAGGCGGGGGGCTCGCCGCTGGCATGGCGGCCTATATCAAGCGCCTGCGCCCGGAGATCAAGGTCATCGGTGTGGAGCCGGACGACGCGCCCTCGATGTACAAGGCGCTGCAGCAGAACCGCCGGGTCAACCTCAAGCAGGTCGGTATCTTTGCCGACGGCGCGGCGGTGCGCCAGGTCGGCAAGGAGACCTTCCGCCTGTGCCGCGATCTTGTCGACGAGGTCCTGCTGGTGGATACCGACTCCATCTGTGCGGCCATCAAGGATGTCTTCGACGATACCCGCGTGGTCGCCGAGCCGGCCGGTGCCCTGGCGGTGGCCGGGATGAAACAGTACCTCCAGCGCGAGGGCGTGCAGGGCGGAAACTTCGCTGCGGTCTTAAGCGGCGCCAACATCAATTTCGACCGGCTGCGCCATGTGGCCGAACGCGCCGAGATCGGCGAGCATCGCGAGGCCCTGTTCGCGGTCACCATCCCGGAGCGCCCGGGGAGTTTCCGCCAGTTTTGCCAGGCTATCGGCAAGCGCGGGATCACCGAGTTCAACTACCGCTATGCTGACGACGAGCACGCGCAGGTGTTCGCCGGGATCAAGCTGGAGGGCGGTGATCGCGAGCGCCGGGAGATCCTGGAGGCCCTGGAGGGGGCGGGGTACGAGGTGCTGGACATGACCGAGAACGAGGTCGCCAAGCTGCACCTGCGGCATATGGTCGGCGGCCACGGGGGCGAGGTCCGCAATGAGCGGATCTATCGCTTCGAGTTTCCGGAGCGACCCGGGGCGTTGCTGAATTTCCTGACGCATATGGGGCAGACCTGGAATATCAGTCTGTTCCATTACCGCAATCATGGGGCGGCCTACGGGCGTGTGCTGGTCGGTATGCAGATCCCGTCCGAGGATCGGGCCCGGTTCCGCGAGTTCCTGAAGGAGGTCGGGTATCCGTGGCACGAGGAGACCAGTAACCCGGCCTACTCCCTCTTCCTCCGCTGACCGCATCTCACCAGGCGCTTGTTCGTCAGCGCAGGCAGGTCCTTCGTCTGGCTGTCTGCCTCGTGGTGGCTGGTCCTGGTTCGTCCTCCGGTGTTTACGGTGCCGTCGGTCCGCAACCTGCCGATTTTTGGCTAGGCCTGGTTCGTCCTCTGGTGTTTACGGTGGCTTCGGTCCACGTACTGCCGTGCGCTGACTCGCCAGCGCGCCGCGAGGTCCTTTCTTGCTTGCCCAAGAAAGGACCCAAAGAAGGGCACCCGGATTTCGCCCGGGAACCTCGCTCCGGACGTGCTGGGCCGGCGGCGCTGAACTCGCTGCGCTGCGCTCCGCTCAGACATCCAGCGCCTTCTTCCGGCCCATCACGCCCTCCGCGAGGGGCTCCATACGGGAGGCGAAGGTCAAAACCGAACGCATCACCATGTTTGCGCCTAACCATAGGCAATGCCGCTCGAAAGCCCCTGGCGCCCGCTGCGCGGGCGCGGCACGCAACGGCCGCAGGCCGAGCGTGCCCGAGATGTGCGAAGACCCAGCCTTCATCCATTAGCAATCTCGTCGGAACCGCCGTTGTCTTGACCTTGACCCCCCGTTGTCGTCGCGCCGAGTGGAGAGGGTTTTCGCGGGATCAGAGGCGCTGGATGTCTGAGCGGAGCCGCAGGCGCAGCGAGTTCAGCGCCGCCCGCGAAAAGCCTCGGAGCGAGGGAAGCCCCGGCCCGCACAGCGGGCCGGGGTCGCGGCAGTCGGGCGTGTTTCTTGGGTACTTCTTTGCACGAGCAAAGAAGTACCTCGCGGCGCGCTGGCGAGTCAGCGCACGGCAGGCGGCGGACCGAAGCCACCGTAAACACCAGAGGACGAACCAGGCCTAGCCAAAAATCGGCAGGTTGCGGACCGACGGCACCGTAAACACCAGAGGACGAACCAGGACCAGCCACAACAAGGCAGGCGGCTGGATGACAGCGGCGAGTGCCTGGAAGGCGGTGTGCGGTAGCGGGTGGGTCAGGCGGGGCAGGGCGTCTGCCAGGTGGTGACGCGGGCCGGGTCGCCGTCGGTGTGATCGAGGCGGGCAAGCGTCATGCAGTTGCCCCAGACGCAGCCACTGTCCAGCGCCAGCCAGTCCGCCCCCACCCGATGCCCGAGCGCGGCCCAGTGTCCGAACACGATCGGGTGCCCGGCGGCGGCTCGTTCCGGCATCCGGAACCAGGGCCGGAGATCGGAGGGCGCTTCCTCGGGCGGGCCATTGCCGGCGAACTCCAGGTCGCCGTCCGCGGTGAGATAGCGCATGCGGGTACAGGCATTGATGGTGTAGCGCAGGCGCTCGTATCCGTCGAGATCCGGGCTCCAGTGGCTGGGTTCGTCGCCGTACATGACCTCGAACAGTGCGTGGCGTCGTGCCGGGTCGCGCAGCTCGGCCTCCACGCGCCGGGTCTCGCGCGCGGCCGTGTCCGGGTCCCAGGCGGGCGGGAGTCCGGCATGCACCAGGGTCCAGCCGCTGGCGGTGTCGCGGTGCAGCAACGGGCGCTGGGCCAGCCAGTCGAGCAGGTCCGCGGCATCCGGGGCATCCAGCACCGGGCGCAGGGTGTCCTTGCCACCGGGCGTGCGGACGCCCTGTGCGGTGGCGAGCAGGTGGAGGTCGTGGTTGCCGAGGACCGTCGTGGCAGCATCGCCCAGGTCCATGACCCGGCGCAGGCAGCCCAGCGAGTCCGGGCCGCGGTTGACCAGGTCGCCGACCAGCCACAGGTGGTCCTCCGCCGGATCGAACCGCACCTGTTCCAGGAGTCGATCCAGCGGGTCCAGACAGCCTTGGAGATCCCCAACGGCGTACAGCGCCATCGTTCCGCCCGGCCTAGTGCAGGGTGCGCGGGACGGAGAGGGTGAACGGCGGGATCGGCGCGTCGAAGGTGTTGCCGCGTTCGTCGCGCATGCCGTAGGAGCCCTCCATGGTGCCGACCGGGGTCTCGATGACCGTGCCGCTGGTGTATTCGAAGCTGTCGCCGGGCGCGATGCTCGGCTGTTCGCCGACCACCCCCTCGCCACGGACCTCCTGCGTCTGGTCGCGGCCGTCGCGGATGATCCAGTGGCGGTTGAGCAGTTGCACGGTCAGCGCGCCGGCGTTGCGAATGACCACGTGATAGGCGAACACGTAGCGGTCGTCATCCGGCTCGGACTGGTCCTCCACGTAGGCGGTGGACACCTCGATCTCGATGGTATGGGCTTCGGCGTCGTGCTCTTGGGGCGGGTTCATGCGGTTGTGGCTCCAGGTTTGAGCGGGAGACCCGGCATCAGGGGGTCGCGGACCGGCTGGCGCAGACGGCGGCGCCCAGCAGGCCCGGTTCGGGGTGCATGATAAGGGCCACGGGCAATTGCTCAAGCAAGTGGGTCATCGGTGGGCGATTCCGGAAGGCACAGCGAAAGCGCGGGCCACGGAAGGCGTCGACCCAGCGGGGCGCGATCCCGCCGGCCAGGTAAATGCCGCCGGTGGGGAGCGCGGTCAGGGCCATGTCGGCCAGCTGTCCGGCATACAGCCCGACGAAGCGGTCGATCACGTTCTCGGCGGCCGGGTGGCCCGCCCGGGCCAGTTCGCCGATAGCGGCTGCCGGGTCCCGCGCGGCAAGGGCCTCCGCCAGCTCGGGATCCGCTTGCCGGTCGAGCTCGAACTGGCCGATGCGGGCGATCCCGCGCCCGCTCAGCAGGTGTTCGCGCGTGCAGTAGCCCAGTTCGCGGCTTACGAAATCGCCCAGCGCGGCCTCTTCGGGCCCGGCGGGCGAGAAGCGCGCGTGTCCGCCCTCGCCGGGATAGATGGCGGGCCGGCCGGGCGGACCCACCAGACAGGTGCCCAGCCCGGTGCCGGCCCCCGCGACCAGGCGCAGGCCCGCCGGATCGGGTGTCGCGTGCTGGAGGGTCTCGCAGTCGCCGGGTTGCAGCGCGTCGAGGCTCGCGCCGATGGCGGCGAAGTCGTTGAGGAGCGTGACCGGCATACCCAGGCGTTCGCCGAGGCTGGCGGCCTCCAGGGCGGGCCAGTCCAGGTTGGTCACGCGTGCCCGGCCCTGATGGACCGGGCCGGCCACCGCGAGTCCGGCGGCGGCGAACGTATCCACTGTGGCGTATTCGTGGCGCCAGTGCTCGAGGATGCTGGCCAGTTCCGGATGCTCGCGGCTGGGGTAGCGTTGCGCCTCGTGCAGGGACCAGCCATCCGCCTCGCGGCGGGCGCGCGCGACACGGGTGTTGGTTCCGCCGACATCGGCAACGATCAGGTCCATGGGTTCATGGTAGCGGATCGTGGTGACCGGTGGCTCAGTGCGCGCCTGCGTGGATCTGCCGGGCCAGGGCCTCGAACCCGCTGATGTCGACGTTCTCCGGCCGTTCCCCGGGGTCCAGCCCGGCGGCCTCCAGGTCCGCGATCGTGGCCAGACCGGACAGCCCGCGGCGCAGCGTCTTGCGGCGGCTGGAAAAGGCCTGGTTCACCACCCGCGCGAAGGTCGGGTACAGCGCCGGTGCGACCCGCGGCTCGGCCAGGGGCGTGATGCGCACCACGCTGGAGTAGACCTTGGGCGGCGGGTGAAAGGCCCCGGGCGGCACCGTGAACAGGGCCGTGGCCGAGGCCCGGGCGGCCAGCATGACGGTCAGGCGGCCGTAGCGCTTGCTGCCGGGCGCGGCGGTCATGCGTTCCACCACCTCGCGCTGCAGCAGGAAGTGCATGTCGCGGATTGCGCCGACCTGTTCGAGGAGATGGAACATCAGCGGGGTGGAGATGTTGTAGGGCAGGTTGCCGACCACGCGCCAGCCGCGTTCGGGCAGGGGGCCGAGATCGGCCAGCCGCATGTCCAGGGCGTCGCCCACGTGCAGGTCCAGGCGCTCCGGAGGGAAACCGGCGCGCAGCCCGGCGGCCAGGTCGCGGTCGATCTCCACGGCGACGAGGTGGTCCAGGCGCTCCAGCAGCGCCGCGGTCAGGGCGCCGCGGCCGGGCCCGATCTCGAGTACGGCGTTTCCTGGCTGCGGGTCGATCGCCGCGACAATGCGCGCGAGGATGCCGGCATCGTGCAGGAAGTTCTGGCCGAAGCGCTTGCGGATCGGCGACGAGGTCTTGAGGCGGGTCATGTCCCCGAGATGCTCCTGCTGGCGGCGGCACGGGCCGCGGCACGGGCCGCGAGGGTTTCCGCCAGGCGTTCGGCGGCCTGGAAGCTGCCGACCTCCGCGCGCCCGGTGCCGGCCAGGTCCAGTGCGGTGCCGTGATCCACCGAGGTGCGGATGAAGGGCAGGCCCAGGGTCACGTTGATGGCCCCGCCAAAGCCGGCGTGCTTGAGGACCGGCAGGCCCTGATCGTGATACATGGCCAGCACCGCGTCGACGCCTTCGAGCGCGCGCGGGGTGAACGCGGTGTCGGCCGGGAGTGGGCCGCGCAGATGCATGCCGGCCTCTCGCAGGCGATCCAGGGTCGGGGTGATGATCTCGATCTCCTCGCGTCCGAGGACGCCGTCCTCGCCGGCGTGCGGGTTCAGGCCGCAGACCGCGATCACGGGTTCGTCGATGCCGAAGTCACGGCGCAGGTCGTGGTGCAGCACGCGGGTCACGGCCTCCAGGCGTTCGGCCGTGATGGCGTCGGGGACCGCGCGCAGGGGCAGATGGGTGGTCACCAGCGCGACTCGCAGCGTCTCGGTGGCCAGCATCATCACCGGCGTCGGTGCCTCGGCGCGCTCGGCCAGCCACTCGGTGTGACCACTAAAGGCGATACCGGCGCGGTTGATCACGCACTTGTGGACCGGGCCGGTGACCATGGCCTCGAAGGTGCCGTCCAGGCAGCCGTCGGCGGCTTTGGCCAGCAGGGCCAGTACGTGTTCGGCGTTGGCGGGGTTCAGGGTGCCGGCGACCACCGGGGCCGCCACCGGTACCGGCAGGATCTCCAGGGTGTGGGCCGGGGTGGGCTCGCGCGGGCGTTGCGGGTCGAAGGGCACCAGGCGCAGGGACTCGCCCAGCTGGTGGGCACGGGCCTCCAGCACGCCAGGATCGGCGATGGCGACGCGCTGCGCCTGGCCGCGCTGCCGCGCCATGGCGATCAGCAGATCGGGCCCGATCCCGGCGGGATCGCCGGCGGTCAGGGCCAGACGCGGGACCGGGTGGGCCCCGCGCGGATCAGGAGCCGAAGCCGTCGACCCGGTATTCGACATAGGCCTCGTCCCGCAGGCGGCGCAGCCACAGCTCGAGCTCTTCGTCGCGCTTGCGGTTCTGCAGGATCTCGCGGGCGCGGGCCCGGATCTGTTCGCGCGAGGTGTCCACCTCGCGGCGCTCCAGGACCTCGATGATGTGCCAGCCGAACTGGCTCTCCACCGGCTCGCTGACCACGCCCGGTTCCAGCGCCTGCATGGCCTCCTCGAAGGCGGGAACCAGTTCGCCCGGGCTGACCCACCCGAGGGTGCCGCCCTGGGCGGCCGAGCCGGGGTCGTCGGAGTTGGCGCGGGCGAGGTCCTCGAAGCTGGCGCCCTCGCGGATGCGGTTATACAGGGACTGCGCCTGGCGGCGCGCGTCCTCGTCGCTGCGCACCTGGTCCGGGCTGATCAGGATGTGGCGTACCCGGGTCTGCTGCACGCGGGTCTGGTCACCGCCCTCGCGGTCCAGCAGCTTCATGATGTGGAAACCGCTGGGGGAGCGCAGGACATCGCTGACCTCGCCGGTCCGCATCAGTACGGCCTCGCGGGCGAACACGGTGGGGATCTCGCCGGCGGAACGCCAGCCCAGATCGCCGCCGTCCAGGGCCTGCGGCCCTTCGGATTCGCTGATGGCGACGGTGGCGAAGTCCTCGCCCTCGCGCACGCGGTCGCGCAGCGACTCGGCCTTTTGGCGCGCCTCGGCGATCTGCCGGGCGTCGGCGCCCTGGGGCAGGGCGACCATGATCTGGGCGATGCGATAGCGCACGCCGCGGTCAATGGCGCCACTCTCGGAGGCGATGAGGTCGGCGATCTCCTGGTCGGAGACGCGGACGCGCTGGTCGACCTGGCGGCGCTGCAGCTGGTTGACGGTCAGCTCGTGGCGGATCTGCTCGCGAAAGGCGTTGAAGTCCACGCCGTCCTGCATCAGAGCCTGGCGCAGCTGCGGCAGGGTCATGCGATTCTCGCGGGCGATGTTCTCCATCGCGCGGTTCAGGGTCATCTCGTCGATGTTGATGCCGACGCGCTCGGCCTCCTGCAGCTGCACGCGCTCGACGATCAGGCGCTCCATGACCTGACGCGCCAGGGTGTCCTGGTCGGGCGGACGGTTGCCGCGCTCGATCATCTGCTGGGCGACCAGGTTCATGCGCTCCACCAGCTCGCGCTGGGTGATCACGTCGTCGCCCACCACCGCCAGGATGCGGTCGGTGAAGCGGTCGCCCTCGGGCGTGATGGGCGCCGCCGGGGTACCGCCGTCACGGGCGGCCCCGGGCGTGACCGGTGCCTCGACCGCGCCCTGCGAGAGCCCGCCGGGTGCCGACCCGGGCGTCTGGGCCATGGCCGGCAGGCCGAGGCCGTAGACCAGGACGGCCAGCAGGGGTAGCAGGGTGCGGACCCCGCCGCGGCGTTGTTCAGGGACGTGCGTCATATCCGGCAATACCCTCGCGCAATAGCGAATCCACGCCGGAATCGAACCTTGCCAGGCCGTCCAGCGTGAGTTGGAAGTAGATCGAGTTGTCGTAGGTCTCGTCGAAGCTGTACGCGCGGCGCGCCACCACGCGGATACCATAGCAGCAACTACGATACTGAAGCCCGGCCAGAAGTTCGAGGTCGCGTTCTTCCTGCAGGCTGTAGTTCCAGCGGCCGATCGCGTCGATGCGATCGGTGACCGGCCACATCACGGAGACGTCGGTCTGGTCGATGGAGCGGGCGCCGGCCTCGCGCTGGCGGTAGCCGACGTTGATCCGCGCGCGCTCGGAGGGGTGGTAGCCGACCGAGATCGCGGCCAGGGTGGTTTCGCGCGCGTCCTCGTTGTAGAGGATGGAGCCGCGGCCGCTCCAGGCATCGCCGATGCGCACGCGACCTTCCAGGGCCAGGTCCGAACGCGAGTCCGTCAGCGGGTCCTGTCCGGTACCGCGGCGGACCTCGCGGTCCTCGAGGTAGTGGATCTGACCGGCGGACAGGCTCAGGCGCTCGCGCCCGGTCTGCTGGTCGAGGATGCGGGTGGTCAGGGCGGTGGTGACCTGATGGGTATCGCCCACGCGGTCGGCGCCGACGAAACGGTCCAGGCTGAACAGGTTGTCGAAGCTGAAGTCGGCCTCGCCGGTGTCGAAGATCGGGATGTCGTCCTGGTCGCGGTAGGGCACGTAGCCGTAGAAGATGCGCGGTTCCAGGGTCTGCAGGCGGCGGCCGTTGGCGATGGAACGTTCGAAGATCAGCCCGGTGTCGATCGAGGCGCGTGGTACCGTCCGGCTGATCGATTCCGGACCGCTGGTCTGGTCGCGGCGGTCCAGTTCGTAGCGGGTATGGCGGACACCGGTGGCGGGTTCGAAGAAGAAGCCGCCGGTGTCATGGCGCCAGCGGACCTCGGGATTCAGGTCGAGGCGGGTACCCACGGGGCGCCCGGACTGGTCCTCGCTGCGCTCGAAGCGCACCAGTTCGGTATCCAGATCCCAGGAGATGCCGTGGCCCAGATATTCCCCGGCCTCCAGCGTGATCTGTGGCAGCCGCTGGTAGGGCTCGCCGGCGGCGCTCAGCTCGGGGTCGACGATCTGGTAGTCCTCGATGCGGGTGCGCAGGCGATAGGCCGGCTGGTTCCAGGTCAGGTCGGCGGATCGGCGCAGATAGGGCGTCGAACCCGCATAGCGGTCCGAGTTGCCGAAGTCGAAGAAGTATTCCCGGTCGGAGACATCCGCGGCGTCGACGCGCAGGTTCAGATTGGAGGTGATGCGGGTCTGGTGGCGCCACTGGGCGAAGTGGCGGTCTTCGCCGGTCTCGCGGTCGTCCGGCAGGTAGCGCACGTCGAGTACGCCATTGTGCCGGGGCTGGAGGTAGCGAAACTCGGTGCCGAGCATGATTCCGCGATCGGCCATGATGCGAGGCGTGAAGGTCGCGTCGTAGTTGGGCGCGATGTTCCAGTACCAGGGCGTCGCGAGATCGAAGCCGGTGCGGCCGCCGGTGCCCGCGCTGGGCAGCAGGAAGCCGCTCTTGCGGCGGTCGTCCAGCGGGAAGTTGATATACGGGGTGTAGGCGATGGGTACACCCTTGAAGCGGATGGTCGCATTGCGGGCCACGCCCACGCCGGTCTCGCGATCGAGCTCCAGATCCCGGGTGCGCAGCCACCAGGAATCGTTGCCGACCGGGCAGGTGGTGTATTCGGCCTCCTCGAAGTCGTGACGGTGCGGGGCATGCTGGACGCCCAGGGCGGCACTGCCCCGGGCCGGGATGGACTGCACCAGGAAGTCGATCCTGCGGAACTCGCCGGTCTCCGCGTCCAGGCGGTATTCCCCGCCCTCGGTGTGCAGCAGCAGGTCGCCGTCGAACAGGCGGGTGTCACCTTCGGTTCGGGCGGTGCCGGTGGCGCGGTCGTATTCGAGGAATTCGGTGTCCAGGCGCTGTCCGCCTTCGAACAGCTGGACGTTGCCCGAGGCCGAGATGCGTTCGCCGTCCCGGCGCACCTGGTCGGCGTCGATCTCGGTGAGGCCGCCCTCGAGGGTGCGCAGCTCGGGCCACTCGACCCCCGGGGCGAACTCGCATCCCGGGGGGCGCTCCTCCGCGGGCAGCGCGAGCGGGAGCAGCGCCGCGGTCACCAGGCCGATCCCGCACGCGACCGGCCGCGCGATCGGGCGATGGCGCGGCGCGGGGTTGGCGGGCCGGCGGCTCATCCCGACGTCAGGACAGCAGCTGGCGGATCTCGTCGAAGATCAGCTCGATGTCGCGGGTGCCGTTGACGTGCTTGAGCAGACCGTGGCGATCGTAGTACTCGATCAGCGGCCGGGTCTGCTCCTCGTAGACCTTGAGGCGATTGACCACGGTTTCCTCGTTGTCGTCCGCGCGGTGGATCAGGTCGCCGCCGCACAGGTCGCACACGCCTTCCTTCTGTGGCGGGAAGGTATGGGTGTTGAAGACCGCGCCGCAGTCCCCGCAGGACACGCGGCCGGTCAGGCGCTGCTTGAGCTCCTCGAACGGTACGTCGATCTGGATCGCGCGATCCAGCGGCGACTCGATGTCGGCCAGCATGCTGTCCAGCGCCTCGGCCTGGGCGACATTGCGCGGGAAGCCGTCGAGGATGAAGCCCTTCTGCGCATCGGGTTCCTGCAGGCGATCGCGGATCAGGCCCAGGACCAGATCATCCGGGACCAGATTGCCGGATTCCATCGCGTTCTCGACCTGCTTGCCGAGTTCGGTCCGGGCCGCGACCGCGGCGCGCAGCAGGTCGCCGGTGGAGATCTGGGGGATGCCGAAGGTGGCGACCATCTTCTTGGCCTGGGTGCCCTTGCCGGACCCCGGTGCGCCCATCAGGACGATACGCATAGCTGACTCCTGCCGGGTGCCGTACCGGACCGCAGGACTAGCCGGGAACGGGACGGCACGGTGATTGCGGTGGTGAAACGGGCAGCCGGCCCGGGGCGAGGGCGGGCCGCAAACCGTTTCCCGAGCGCGGTCTTATACCGCCTGAGGCCGATGCGCCGCAACCGCGCGCGGCCGTTCGAGTCTCCCTGATGCGACTGTTGATGGGTGCCCTTGCGGGGTGTCTCCCCTGTATAATCCCTCACTCTTCAAAGCAATCGGAAACTACTCAAGCATGGACCTCAACCAGATCGAAGCCGGCAAGGATCTCCCCAACGACATCAACGTGGTGATCGAGATCCCCACCCAGGGTCAGCCCGTCAAGTACGAGATGGACAAGGACAGCGGGGCTCTGGTGGTTGATCGCTTTATGGCGGTCGCGATGTTCTATCCGTGCAACTACGGATTCATCCCGAACACGGAGTCGGAAGACAACGACCCGGTGGACGTGCTGGTGATCACCCCGGTGCCGCTGCTGCCGGGCTCGGTTGTGCGCTCGCGCCCGATCGGCATGCTGAAGATGACCGACGAGGCCGGGGTGGACGCGAAGATCCTGGCGGTGCCGGTGGACAAGCTGTGCACGCAGTCCGCGCGGTTCCAGAGCCCGGACGACGTGCCGAAGGAGCTCCTGGACTCGATCAAGCACTTCTTCGAACGCTACAAGGAGCTGGAGAAGGGCAAGTGGGTCAAGGTGGAAGGCTGGGTTGGCGCCGACGAAGCCAAGGCGGAGATTGTTGCCAGCTACAAGCGTTACCAGAAGAGCAAGATCTGACGCCGCGCCCCGCTGCATGCAGCGGTCGGTCAGCGCCGCGCCGTCCCGCAGGGTCGGTGCGGCGTTTGCGTGCGCGGGCCACGGACCTGGTCGTGACGCCGTGACCCGCTGAGATGGCCGAGCGCGATGCCTACGGCGAGGAACAGCAGGACCGGGAGCGCTTTGTCGTGCGCATCCTGCTGGCACTGGTCATCCTGGCCGCCATCCTGCTGGCGCTGGGCTGGCGGCTCTCGGGGCTGCAAGTCGGCGCGCACTCGCATTTCACCACTCTCTCCGAGAACAACCGGTTACGGGTCGAGCCGATCGCTCCCACCCGGGGCGTGATTCGCGACCGCAATGGCATCCTGCTGGCGGGCAACCGCGCGTCCTATCAGTTGGAGATCACGGTCGAGCAGGCCGGTAATCTGGATTCCCTGCTGAGCCGCCTGCGCGGCTATCTGGAACTGAGCGAGGCCGATATCGAGCGCTTCCACCGCGGAGTTCGGCAGCGGCGCCCGTTCCAGCCGGTGCTGTTGAAGGCCGGGCTGGATGACGAGACTGTGGCCCGTATCGCGGTCTCGCGCCACGAGTTGCCGGGGGTCGAGATCGAGGCCCGTCCGCTGCGTTTCTATCCCCTGGGTTCCAAATTCTCGCACGCGGTCGGTTATGTCGGGCGCATCAACCAGCAGGATCTGCGCCGGGTGGACGGGCGGGCCTATGCCGGGACCTCGCATATCGGCAAGAGCGGGGTCGAACGCTACTACGAGGAGTTGCTGCACGGCCGGCCAGGCTATCGCCAGGTGGAGGTGAACGCCCAGGGGCGGGTGATCCGCGAGCTGTCGGTGACCCCGCCGCAGCCGGGCACGGACCTGACCCTGACCCTGGATGTGAACCTGCAGCAGGCGGCCTACCGGGCGCTGGCGGGGCGG
Source organism: Thioalkalivibrio sp. ALE22 (assembly GCF_000381445.1). NCBI lineage: Bacteria > Pseudomonadati > Pseudomonadota > Gammaproteobacteria > Chromatiales > Ectothiorhodospiraceae > Thioalkalivibrio > Thioalkalivibrio sp. ALE22. Next base: position 237,714 of record NZ_KB906501.1, on the reverse strand, counting down.
GATGGCGCGATCGTGGCCATCGATCCGAATAACGGCGAGGTGCTGGCGCTGGTCAGCGCCCCCGGTTTTGATCCCGAGGCCTTTGTCCACGGAATCTCGCAGGCCGATTTCGCCGCGGTGCGCGATGACAAGCGCCGGCCGCTGTTCAATCGTGCCCTGAGCGGGCAGTACCCGCCGGGCTCGACGGTCAAGCCACTGGTCGCGCTGGCAGCCCTCGACGAAGATGTTACGACCGCCGAGCGCGAGATGTTCGCACGCGGGTACTACCAGCTCCCGGGGCATGAACGTCGCTATCGTGACTGGCGCCGCGAGGGCCATGGCCGGGTGGACATGTCGCGCGCGATCGCGGTGTCGTCGGATGTCTACTTCTACGATCTGGCCCACACCATGGGCATCGATCGCATGGTGCCCATTCTTGGCGCCTTCGGGGTCGGTCAGCGCACCGGGATCGATTCCACCGGCGAGCGAGCGGGGATCCTGCCCAGCCGCGACTGGAAGCGGGCCACTCACAACGAGGTATGGTTCCCGGGGGAGACCCTGATCACCGCGATCGGCCAGGGGTACATGCTGTCCACGCCTCTGCAGATGGCCGATTTCACGGCGGCGCTGGCCACGCGCGGTGTGCGCTATCAGCCGCACCTGCTGCGCGCCATGGACAACGGGACCGGGGAGCCGGAGTATCCGCTACCGGTGACGCGCGAGCCGGTGGTCGTGGACGACCAGCACTGGGATGCGATCCACGGCTCGCTGGTGGAGGCGGTGCATGCCCGCCACGGGACCGCCTGGGGCAGCGTGGGCAGCACCCGCCCGGCCTACACCATTGCCGGCAAGACCGGCACTTCGCAGGTGTTCAGCCTCGGCGAGGATGAAGAGTACGACGAAGAGGAGCTGGCCCGGCGTCTGTGGGACCACGCCCTGTTCGTGGGCTATGCCCCGGCAGAGGATCCGCAGATCGCGGTGGCGGTCCTGGTCGAGCACGGAGGGTCCGGCGGCCGGGTGGCCGCGCCCGTGGCGCGTGAAGTGATGGACGCCTATCTGCTGGACGGGGCGGGCATGACTCTGCCGGAGGACGAATGATCAGCGTAACCGGCCGTGAGATGTCCGTCAGCCAGTGGGTGCTGCGCAGCCTGCGCCTGGACAGTGTGCTGCTGGTCCTGCTGTCGATCCTGCTGCTGCTCGGGCTGGCCGTTCTGTTCAGCGCCTCCGGGCAGAGCGTGGTGGCCGTGGAGAGGCAACTGATGCGCATCGGCCTGGGCGTGGCCGCGATGCTGCTGGTCGCGCAGGTATCACTGCACGGTCTGCGCGCGATCTCCCCGTGGCTGTTCGCGGCGGGCATCCTGCTGTTGTTGGCGGTGATGTGGGTCGGGGACGTCGGCAAGGGGGCCCAGCGCTGGCTGGATCTCGGTTTCATGCGTTTCCAGCCCTCGGAGATCATGAAGCTCGCCGTGCCGATGATGGTGGCCTGGTACCTCTCGCTGCGCAGTGGGCGGCCGCGTTTTCGCGATCTCCTCGTGACCGGCGTGCTGATCCTGGTGCCGGTGTATCTGATCATGCAGCAGCCGGACCTGGGAACCTCGATGCTGGTGGCGGCCGCCGGCGCACTGGTGGTCTTTCTTGCGGGGCTGGGCTGGCGCTGGTTCGTCGGCCTGGGCGTCGTGGTGGCGGCCGCCGTGCCCATCCTGTGGTCGCAGATGCTGGATTACCAGCGCCAGCGGGTACTCACGCTGTTCAACCCGGAATCCGATCCGCTGGGGGCCGGCTATCACATCATCCAGTCGAAGATCGCGATCGGGTCCGGGGGGTTGTACGGCAAGGGCTGGCTCAACGGGACCCAGTCGCAGCTGGAGTTCCTTCCGGAGCGCTCCACCGACTTTATTTTTGCGGTCTACGCCGAGGAATTCGGCTTTATTGGTGTCGCGCTCTTGCTGCTGCTGTATTTTGCGATTGTCGCCCGCGGGCTGTGGATCGCCGCGCTGGCGCAGGACCGCTATGCCCGGCTGCTGGGCGGGAGTATCAGCCTGACCTTCGCGGTCTATATGGTGGTCAATATCGGCATGGTGACCGGCCTGTTGCCGGTGGTCGGTGTGCCGCTGCCCCTGGTCAGTTACGGGGGAACGTCGCTGGTGACCCTGATGGTCGCCTTCGGTATTCTCATGAGCATAGCCTCCCAGAAACGCCTGGTGAATCGATGACCCTGACCCTGCGCCCCGTGTGGGCCCGTCTTGCCCGCCCACTCCTGATGCCGGTCGGGCTGGCCCTGATCCTGGCGTTTGCCTCCCTTCCGGCCGCAGCGGAGAGCGAATTCCGCGCCGGTGACCCGCCGTATCTCGAGCGCGACGAGGTCCAGGCCTTCATCGACGAGCAGGTGGAGGCGGGCCGTGACCGCGAGGCCCTGGAGGCGATGTTCGCGGCGGCCGATCCGCAACAGCGCATCCTTGACCTGATCTCCAGCCCCGCCGAGGCAAGGCCGTGGAAGGATTACCGCCCGATCTTCATTACCGATGAGCGCATCGAGCGTGGGCGCGAGTTCATGCAGGAGCATGAGCGCTGGCTCCAGCGCGCCGCGGACCGCTTTGACGTCGAGCCGAAGATCATTGCCGCCATCATCGGGGTCGAGACCTACTACGGCCGCAACACCGGTGGTTTCCGCGTGTTCGATGCCCTGGTGACCCTGGGCTTCGACTATCCGCCCCGGTCCGACTTCTTCCGCCGCGAGCTGGGCGAGTTCCTGACGCTGGTGGATGAAGAGGGCCTCGACCCGCGCGAGACCCGCGGCTCCTACGCCGGGGCCATGGGGCGTGGCCAGTTCATCTCGTCCAGCTATCGCCACTACGCGGTGGATTTCGATGGCTCCGGCCAGCGTGACCTGCTGAACTCCTGGCCGGATGCGATCGGGTCGGTGGCCAACTATTTCCGCGCGCACCACTGGAACTACGGCGAGCCGGTGGTGGCCAGGGCCCGGGTCGAGGGCGATGCCCACGAGGCGCTGATCAGCCGCAACTATCAGGCGCGCTTTGACCTCGAAGAACTGGCCGCACACGGGATCTACCCCGACGAGGCCGTGGACGAGGACGGCCAGTACTCGTTCATCCGCCTCGAGGGTGAGGATGGCCACGAGTACTATCTCGGGTATCCGAACTTCTACGTGATTACCCGCTACAACCGGAGCCCGCTGTATGCGATGGCCGTCCACCAGCTGGCCGAGGCGCTGGCCGAGTAAACCGCGCCGCGCGGGCGTCGGCGGGGCCGCGCTGGCGGCCTTGCTGGCGCTGGCCCTGGCGGGCTGTTCGTCCACCCCCGACCGCAAGGCCGACCCGGACCGCCCGCTGGGCGATGCCGCGTATGACAGCTACCCCGATCCCGCGGATGTGCCGCAGGATCTGGCGCTGATCCCGGAACCGGAGCCGCGTGACGAGCCGCCCAGCCGCTATGGCAATCCGTCCGAGTACGAGGTGTTCGGTCAGCGCTATCGCACACTGCGCACGAGCGACGGCTTCGAGGAAGAGGGTTACGCGTCCTGGTATGGAACCAAGTTCCACGGACGGCGCACTTCCAGCGGCGAGCCCTACGACATGTACGCGATGACCGCGGCGCACAAGTCCCTGCCGCTGCCGAGCTTCGTCGAGGTCACCAATCTGGAAAACGGCAAACAGGTGATCGTACGGGTGAATGATCGCGGCCCGTTCGTGGACGGACGCATCATCGATCTCTCCTACGCCGCCGCCCATCGCATCGACATGACCGATGCCGGGGTCGCGCGTGTCCGCATCCGGGCGGTGGGGCCGGGCGACACGACGCCGGCCCGGGTGGCGGAGTCACCGGAGCCCGAGCCGCTCGAGGTGGCCGCCGCAGCTCAGCCGGACATCGCGCCCGAACCGCAGGACGCGGCGCCGGCCGCGGCCAGCGCCAATGGCGAGGCCGCGGGTCCCGGGCGGTTCGTCCAGGTCGGGGCGTTCGCCGAGCGCCATTCGGCCGAGCAGGTGCGCGAGGATCTGCGCGCGCTCGGCTTGGAGCCGGTGCGGATCTCCAGCGTCGAACGTGACAACGGTGCGCAACTGCACCGCGTGCGTATCGGCCCGCTGGCCGATGGCGATGCGGTCCGCACGATTACCGATCGCCTGCAGGGTGCGGCGCACGTGGACTATCGCGTAGTGACCGACGCGCCGTAAGCCCTCGTTCCCGGTATTTCCGGCCCGTACCGGGCCCCAATTCTGCTATCGTAATTCGGTCCTTCAGGAGGCCCTTCGCAATCATGAATTCGTCCGTCCGCACCCCGTTTCTGCCGCTGTTGGCGGCCTGCCTGCCGGTCATCCTGGCGCTCCTGCTGGCGCTGGTTCCGGCGCAGGCGCAGGAGTCGGAGCTGCCCGTTGCCGGCGCCGGCGCGAACGTGCCCGGCGGTATCCCGCGGCCGCCCTCGGACGTGACGGCGGCGAGCTATGCGCTGATGGACTTCGACTCCGGCCTGATGCTCGCCAGCCGCGATCCGCTGGTGGAGCGCGAGCCGGCCAGCCTGACCAAACTGATGACGGCCTACGTGGTGTTTGGCGAAATCACCGATGGCCGCATGGCGCTGGACGACCAGGTTACGGTCAGCGAGCGTGCCTGGCGGACCGGTATGCGCGGGGCATCGCGCATGTTCATCGAGGTCGGCGAGGAGGTTGCGGTCGAGGATCTGCTGCGCGGGATGATCATCCAGTCCGGCAACGATGCCTCCACCGCGCTGGCCGAGCATGTTGCCGGTTCGGAGGGGGCGTTTGTCGACATGATGAACGCTCAGGCGCGCGAGCTGGGGATGCGCCAGTCCTACTTCGCCAACCCGCACGGACTGCCCTCCGACGAGTCGCAGTACACCACCGCCCAGGACATGGCATTGCTCGCCCGGGCGCTGATCCGCGACTTCCCGGATCTCTACGGCTACTACAGCGAACGTTCCTTCGAGTACAACGACATCTCGCAGAGCAACCGCAATATGCTGCTGTGGCGCGATGCCGGATTCGACGGCCTGAAGACCGGCTGGACCTCGAACGCGGGCTACAACCTGGTTTCGTCCGCCAAGCGTAACGACCGCCGGTTGGTGGCCGTGGTCATGGGGATCGAGGCGTCGGATCATCAGCAGGGCGGTACTCGCCGCGCCAACGAGTCCCAGGCGCTGGTGAACTGGGGGATGCGCTTCACCGCGACCCGCAAGCTGTTCGAGGGGGGGCACGAACTGGGTACCCCGCGGGTCTATCGCGGGGCGCAGACCGAAGTGGCCGTGGGCCTGGCGGAGGACTTCTGGGTCATGGTCCCGCCGGGGCGCGAGGACGATCTGGACGCCTCGATGGAGGTCAACCAGCCGCTGGAGGCCCCGCTGGCCGCGGGCGATCCGGTGGGCGAAGTCGTGGTGCGTCTGAACGGCGAGGTCCTCCGGACCCAGCCGCTGGTTGCGTTGCAGCCGGTGGAACAGGGCGGTCTGATCCGCCGCCTGTGGGATGGTGCGGCCCTGGGCATTCAGTCGGCCTGGCCATTCTGAGCCGTGTTTCGCCCGTGAGCATTGCCTATTACAACGGGGATTACCTGCCGCTGGACCAGGTGCGGATCTCGCCGCTGGACCGGGGCTTCCTGTTCGGAGACTCGGTATACGAGGTGATCCCCAGCTACTCCGGCGAGTTCTTCCTGCTCTCCGAGCACCTGGAGCGCCTGGCGCGATCCCTGGCGGCGATCCGCATCCGCAACCCGTTTGACCGCGAGGGGTGGCGTGCGCTTCTGATGGACTTGCTGGCGCGCAATGCCGACCCTGCGACGCCCGATCTCGGGGTCTACCTTCAGGTGACCCGTGGCGTGGCCCCGCGCGACCATGCCTTCCCGGTGGATGCGCCACCCACCGTCCTGGCGATGGTCAGCCCGATCCGGCCCCTCCCGGAGACCATCCGCGTGGACGGCGTGGCCGCCGTGACGGCCGAGGACCGCCGCTGGGGCCACTGCGATATCAAGGCCACCACTCTGCTGGCCAATGTGCTGAACCGCCAGGAGGCCACCGAGCGGGGTGCCGTCGAGGCCGTGTTGTTGCGGGACGGGCAGTTGACCGAAGGCGCGGCCAGCAATGTCATCGTGGTCCTGGACGGGCGGGTGATCACCCCGCCGCTGGATGCATCGGTACTGCCGGGGGTCACCCGCTCGCGGGTGCTCAACCTGGCGCGCGAGCTGGGCTACCCGGTGGAGGAGCGCGGGGTCAGCGCCGACGAGCTGGCCCGGGCCGGGGAGATCTGGCTCACCAGCTCGACCCGCGAGATCCTGCCGGTTACGCGGCTGGATGATCGCACCGTGGGCACGGGGCGCCCCGGACCGGTCTGGCAGGCCGTGCACGCCGCCTACCAGGCGGCCAAGCCCGGGGCGCCGGTGAGCGAACCCCTGCAGTCCGGAGGTGCCGCATGAGCGACGACCGCGAGACCCTGATCGAGTTTCCCTGCCGATTCCCGGTGAAGGTGATGGGCGACGCCCACCCGGAGCTGATGGAGGCAGTCGAGGGCTGTGTCGCCGAGCATCTGGATGCCGGGGACGCAGTGATCGAGCAGCGCGCCTCGCGCGCCGGCCGCTTCGTCGGCATCACCATCACCTTTACCGCGACCAGCCAGGAACAGCTGGACGCCTTCTACCGTTCCCTGGGTCGTTGCGACCGGGTGCGCATGATCCTGTGACCGACGTGCTCCCGCCTGGGCCGGTGGTCCGCCTGCTGGGTATGCAGCCCTACGTCCCGGTCTGGCAGGCGATGCAGCTCCAGGCGCGGGAACGCGATGCAGCCCGGCCGGATGCGTTCTGGTGCGTCGAGCATCCGCCCGTCTTTACCCAGGGCCGCAATGGCCGCCGCGAGCACCTGCTGGACCCCGGCGCGACGCCGGTGGTGGCGATCGATCGCGGGGGGCAGGTGACCTGGCACGGCCCCGGACAACTGGTCGTCTACACGCTGGTGGATCTGCCGCGACTGGGGATCGGGGTTCGGCGTCTGGTCGCCGGTCTTGAGCAGGCGGTGATCGACACGCTGGCGCAATGGGGGATCCATGCGCAGCGTCGGGAGAAGGCGCCGGGGGTGTATGTCGATGGGGCCAAGATTGCGGCGCTGGGTTTGCGTATCCGGCACGGGCGCAGCATCCATGGGCTGGCCCTGAACGTCGCCCCGGATCTGGCGCCGTTCCAGCGCATGAATCCCTGTGGCTATCCGGGGCTAGCGGCGACCTCCATGCAGCAGCTGCTCGGTCCGCTGGACGGCAACCGGGTCCGGGAGCAGTTGCTTGCCCACCTCGCCGCGCAGCTGTTTCCCGCTGAGGTTGCGCGCATGCGGCATGAACCAGCGTTGCCGCCCGAGTTGGTCCGCGTGCTTGCGCTGGGACGTTGTCCCGCGCCCTGAGGCTGGGCCTGATTCTAGCTTGGGAGTTTCTGGTGCCTTCGCCCGGCCGTCTGCCGATTGTTGGCTGGTCCTGGTTCATCCTCTGGTGTTTACGGTGGTTCCGGTCCACATACTGCCCGGCGCTGACTCGCCAGCGCGCCCCGAGGTCCTTTCTTGCTTGCCCAAGAAAGGACCCAAAGAAGGGCACCCGGATTCCGCCCGGGAACCTTGCTCCAGGGCTCTCGGGCCGGCGGCGCTGAACTCGCTACGCTGCGTTTCGCTCAGACATCCAGCGCCTTCTCCCGGCCCGAGAACCCTTCCGCAAGGGGCTCCATACGGGAGGCGGAGGTCAAGACAGAAGGTATTCCGACCCCACGACACAACAACGGCCTTGCCGTCCGACAGCCCCCCGGCGCCCGCTCGCGGGCGCGGCACGCAACGGCCAACGGCCGAGCGTGCCCAAGATGTCCGAAAGCCTAGCCATCATCCCCTAGCTATATCGCTGGGATAGCCGTTGTTTGGACCTGCCTCCCCGTTGTCGTCGCGCCGAGTGGAGAGGGTTTTCGCGGGGAAAGAGGCGCTGGATGTCTGAGCGGAGCCGAAGGCGCAGCGAGTTCAGCGCCGCCCGCGAAAAGCCTCGGAGCGAGGGAAACCCCGGCCCGCGCAGCGGGCCGGGGTCGCGGCAGTCGGGCGTGTTTCTTGGGTACTTCTTTGCACGAGCAAAGAAGTACCTCGCGGCGCGCTGGCGAGTCAGCGCCTGGCATGCGGCGGACCGGAGGCACGTAAACTCCGGAGGACGAACCAGGACCAGCCACCGCGAGGCAGGCGCCGGACCGAAGGCACCGTAAACACCAGCGACGAACCGGGGCCAGCCAATCAGCGATAGCGAAGCCTTCAGCGTTCGTGGCGGGCGTGTGGCGAGGTCAGGCGCGCGCCGGGGCGCGGGCGTCATCACGCCAGAGCCAGAGGATAGCGACGGTCAGTACCGCGATCACCGGCAGCATCGCGAGATTCATCCCGTCCCATCCCAGCGGTCGCAGCAGTGCCCCGGCCAGCAGCGACCCGGCCGTGACCAGCGTGAAGATGGTCAGGTCGTTCACGCCCTGGACCTTGCCCTTCTCGGTGGCCGTATGCGTGGTCGTCAGCAGCGTACTGCCGCCAATGAACAGGAAATTCCACCCCACCCCCAGCAGGAACAGCGCCAGCCAGAAATGCGCCAGCGTCTCCCCGTGCGCGGCGATCGCCACGCTGAACAGCACCAGCGCATTGCCGAGCGCCAGGATGCGCTTGATCCCGAGGCGGGTGATCAGATGGCCGGTCACGAACGAGGGGGCGAACATCCCCAATACATGCCACTGCATGACCAGGGCGATCTGGCCCATGTCGAAGCCGGCGTGGCGCATGGCCAGCGGCGTCGCCGTCATCAGCAGCACCATGACCGCATAGCCCAGCGCGGCGGCGGTCAGCGCGACGAGGAAGCGCCCTTGCGGCAGGATCTCGCGCATTGGCCGGGCCGGCCCGCGTTCCTCCGGCGGTGGCGCCGGCACGCGCAGCCAGGCCAGCAGCGTCATCGCCAGCAGGGCCAGGGCGCCGAGGACCAGATAGGGGCCGGCCTCCGGCGTGCCCGGCAACAGGGCCTGGGCGTGGTGGGCGTTCCACGGGCCGAGGAAGGCGGCCACGACGCCGCCGGCCATCACCAGCGAGATGGCGCGCGGGCGGAAGGCGGGGCTGGCGACATCGGCGGCGGCAAAGCGGTAGTACATGGCGAAGGCCTGGTAGGCCCCCAGCAGAAGGTTGCCCAGTACGAACAGCCAGAAGCCCTCGGCGAAGACGCCGGCGGCGGCCAGCGCGGCACCGCCGCCCCCGCCCACGCTGGTGCCCAGCAGGAAGCCGGTGCGCCGCCCGAAGCGCTTCATGAACAGCGAGGCCGGCAGGGTGCTGACCAGCGTGCCGACCATCATCGCGGCGACTGGCAGGGTGGCCAGGGCCGGATCGGCCGCCAGGCGTTCCCCGACCACGCCGCTCAGGGTCATCACCGTGACCGCGGCGATCAGGAACAGGGCCTGCCCGAGGGCAAGGATCAGGACATTCGCGCGCTCGCGCGGGGTGGTCTGGCCGGGCATAGGAGTCCCTTCAAGGATCGTCCGGGCCGTCATGGCCCGGGGGCGATGCTGGTGTCAGTCGCGTGGATGAAAGTCGAGGACCGCCGAGTTGATGCAGTAGCGCAGCCCGGTCGGCGCCGGGCCGTCGGGAAAGACATGCCCCAGGTGCGAGTCGCAGCGCGCGCAGCGGACCTCGGTGCGTTCCATGCCCAGCGAGCGGTCGCGGTGTTCGTCGACGGCACCTTCGCTCACCGGCGCGGTGTAGCTGGGCCAGCCGGAGCCGGAGTCGAACTTGGCGTGCGAGTCGAACAAGGGAACACCGCAGGCGACGCAGTGGTAGGTGCCGTCGGCCTTGTGGTTGTTGTAGGCGCCGGTGAAGGGGCGCTCGGTACCGCCTTCGCGGGCGATGCGGTATTGTTCCGGCGTGAGGCGTTCGCGCAGTTCGGCGTCCGTCGGACGATCGGATTGACTCATGCAACCTCCGGGTCGATAGGATTGTCTGCCAACAGACGAGGGTCTGTGGTGATGGGACCCCGAGGAACACCCCGGGTTCTCGGCCCGGACCGAAGACAAGACCGCTGGAGGTGGTCGTGGGCTGTCCCGATTGCGAACGTATTGACCTGCTGCCGGCGGCCTCCGGCACCCTCTATCTGGCGCCGGTTCTGGCGCATACTCGCGCGGCCCTGCGTCAGCGCATGGTAGACGAACGGCTGCCCTGTGCCGAGCCGACCTCGGGGATTCTGGCCCTGCCGGTGAAGGGTGCCGGCGGGCTGGGCGAGATGCTGGTGCGCCTGGAGCGGGCCCTGAGCAGCTCGGAGCAGGCCGGTTGTCGCGCGACCTTCGTGCCCGAGGGCGAGGACTTCGGGCTCGGGCATCTGCAGGATACCCACCTGCTGTCCACGCTGATCGCCCGGCATAATGCCCGCGATCTCTCCGCGATCCTGGCCAACGATGCCCTGGACTTCCACTTCCAGCCCATCGTGCACGCGGCCGACCCAGCCGAGGTCTTCGCCTACGAGGCGCTGGTACGGGCCTCCACGCCGGGTGGCGACCCCATCCCGCCACCGGAGCTGTTCAAGACGGCGCGCAATGCCGAGTTGCTGTTCCATCTGGATCGCTCGGCGCGCATCAACGCGATTCGCCGGGCCAGCGAGCGCGGGATCGGCAGCCGGTTGTTCATCAACTTCAACCCGACCGCCATCTATGATCCGGCCTTCTGCCTGGAGACGACGGTGCGCGAGATCAACTCGCGCCCGGCCGGCCGTGCCGGGCCCAGTGGTTTCGTGTTCGAGGTGATCGAGAGCGATCAGGTCACGGACATCGAGCACCTGTCACGGATCGTGGAGCGCTACCGCCGGGCCGGATTCCAGGTGGCGCTCGATGATCTGGGGGCCGGCTACGCCTCGCTGAACATGCTTTCCCAGTTGCGCCCGGATTTCGTGAAGATCGACCGCGAACTGGTCAGCGGCATCGATGGCGATATCTACCAGCAGAAGATCCTCGACAAGATCGTGGAGCTGGCCCGCGACCTGGATATTCAGGTGGTGGCCGAGGGGATCGAGACCGCCGACGAATGGCGCTGGCTGAAGGATCGGGTCGACTATTGTCAGGGTTACCTGTTCGCCCGGCCGGCCGCCGAGCCGCCGATGCCGCGCCACCCCGAGTCCGCCTGAGCGCCGCGTGGAAGGGGTCCGTGACACGTGCACATCGGGCCCGCTTTCCATAGACTCGGGGTCATGAATCAGCTCCCCCCCGACGCCCGGAATCCGACGCTCGAATCCGCCTATCAGCTGCTGCGCGATGCCGAGGTGCGCTATCGCGGGCGCACGGTCGGCACCGTGGCGAGCCTGGACGAGCGGGCGCCGGCGGAGAACTATGCCGACTGCTTTATCCGCGACTTCGTGCCCTCGGGGCTGGTCTATCTGCTGAACGACGAGCCCGAGGTGGTGCGGGACTTCCTCGCGCTGATCCTGCAGATCCGCGATACGCAGGAGGAGATCGAGGGTCACCGCCGGCTGCCGCGAGTGATGCCGGCGAGTTTCCGGGTGTTCACCGACGAGAACGGCCGCGAGGCCCTGGCCGCGGACTTTGGCGACCGGGCGATCGGACGCGTCGCCCCGGTGGATTCCATGATGTGGTGGGTACTGCTGCTGCGCGCCTACCAGAACCGCACCGGCGACCACGAATTCATCAAGAGCGCGGATGTGCAGCGCGGCATCCGCCTGATCCTCAGCATCTGTCTGCAGGACCGTTTCGAGGTCTTCCCGACCCTGCTGGTGCCGGACGGCAGCTTCATGATCGACCGGCGCATGGGGGTGTTCGGCCACCCGCTGGAGATCCAGGCGCTGTTCTACGGGATGCTGAAGGCCTCACTGGCGATGCTGGAGCCCTGCGACCGGGATTCCGAACTCCTGTGCGAGCAGTCCGCGATCCGTACCCGGCAGCTGTCGGACTACATCCGCCACTACTACTGGCTGGATCTAGAGCGGTTGAACGATATCCACCGCTATCGCACCGAGCACTTCGGCCACGAGTCCGAGAACGCGTTGAATATCTACCCCGAGAGTATCCCCGACTGGCTGGTGGACTGGATCCCGTCGGAGAGCGGCTACCTGGTCGGTAACCTCGGGCCGGGAAGGATGGATTTCCGGTTCTTCAGCTTCGGAAACTTGCTGGCGGTGCTGTTCGGGCTGGCCGACGAGCACCAGTCGCGCTCGATTATGCAGACCTTCGAGCAGCGCTTCGAGGACCTGATCGGGACCATGCCGGTGAAGATCTGCTATCCGGCGATGGTTGGCGAGGAATGGCGTCTGCTGACCGGGTCCGACCCCAAGAATACTCCGTGGTCCTACCACAACGGCGGCAACTGGCCGGCGTTGCTGTGGGCGTTCACCGGGGCCGCCATGCGGGTCGGGCGGCCCGACCTGGCGCGCAGTGTGCACGCGGTCGCGGCCGAGCGCCTGCATCGCGACCACTGGCCGGAGTACTACGACGGGCGCCACGGCCGCCTGGTCGGGCGACGCGCCAACTATCGCCAGACCTGGTCGGCCACCGCCGTGCTGGTCTCCCAGGGCCTGATCGACAACCCCGAGACCCTGAGCCTGTTCGACAGCCCGGAACCCGAGGTGCCATGAAAAAGACCCAGAGCAAGTCTCGTGATGGCGAAGGCCTTTACCTCGTCCTGATCAGTGTCCACGGTCTGATCCGCGGGCAGGACCTGGAACTGGGGCGCGATGCCGACACCGGCGGGCAGACGCTCTACGTGGTCGAACTGGCGCGGGCCCTGGCGCGCCACCCGCAGGTGGGCCGGGTGGACCTGCTCACCCGCCGCGTGGTCGACAGCAAGGTAGCCGACGACTACGCCGAGCCCGAGGAGGATCTCGGCGACGGGGCCCGGATCGTGCGGCTGGACTGCGGCCCGCGGCGCTACCTGCGCAAGGAAAAGCTGTGGCCCTACCTCGACTGTTTCGCGGACAACGCCCTGGGGCATATCCGCGGCGTGGGCCTGCGCCCGGACGTGATCCACGGCCACTATGCCGATGCCGGACATGTCGCGGTGCAGCTGTCGAACCTGCTGGGCGCCCCCATGCTCCAGACCGGCCATTCGCTGGGGCGGGTCAAGCGCGAACGCCTGCGCGAGAGCGGGATGTCGGATGCCGACATCGAGGCCCGCTACAACATCTCCACCCGGATCCACGCCGAGGAAGAGGCCCTGGCGCATGCGCATCGGGTGATCGCCAGCACCCGCCAGGAGATCGGCGAACAGTACGCCGCCTACGACAACTACCAGCCGGAACGCATGGAAGTGATCCCGCCGGGTACCGACCTGGCGCGGTTTCATCCGCCGAAGCGCGGGGAGCGCAAGCCGGCTATCTGGCCGGAGATCCGCCGCTTCCTGCGCTACCCCGACCGGCCGCTGATCATGGCGCTGTCGCGCGCCGACGAGCGCAAGAACATCCGCGCCCTGGTCGAGGCATACGCCGGGAATGACTGGCTGCGCGAGAACGCCAACCTGCTGATCGTCGCCGGCAACCGTGACGACATCGCGGACCTGGACAAGGGCGCACGGGATGTCCTGACCGACCTGCTCCTGCGTATCGACCGCCATGACCTTTACGGCCAGGTGGCGTATCCCAAGCACCATGACTCCGAGGACGTGCCCGACCTCTACCGCCTGGTGGCCTCCAGCAAGGGGGTGTTCGTGAACCCGGCGCTGACCGAGCCCTTCGGCCTGACCCTGATCGAGGCGGCCGCCAGCGGCGCCCCGATCGTGGCCACCAACGACGGCGGGCCGGAGGAGATCATCTCGCGCTGCCACAACGGCCAGCTGATCGACCCGCTGGACCCGGAGGGGATCGCCGACGCCATCCAGGGCATCCTGGCCGACCGGCCGCGCTGGCAGCGCTATTCGCGCGCCGGGCTCAAGGGCGTGCGCCAGCACTATTCCTGGGACGGCCACGCCGAGAAATACGTGAAGCTGGTGAAATCGCTGACCCGCGAGGTGCGCCAGGCGCGCCATCACGAGCGCCGGGTCTCCAGTCACCTGGCGCAGATGGATCGCGCCGTGATCACCGACATCGACAACACCCTGCTGGGCGACGACAAGGCCACCCGCGCGTTTGTCGCCTGGCTCAAGCGTAACCGCAAGCGGGTCGCCTTCGGCGTGGCCACCGGGCGGCGCATCGACTCCGCCGCGGCGATCCTCGAGGAGCACGGCGTGCCGACGCCGGATGTCTGGATTACCTCGGTGGGGAGCGAGATCCATTACGGCGCCAAACAGACCGAGGATCGCGGCTGGGCGCGTCACATCAGCCATCGCTGGGAGCCGGACCGGCTGCGCGACTGCCTGCGCCAGGAGAAGAACCTGGTCCTGCAGCCGGATGCGGACCAGCGGGCATTCAAGGTCAGCTTCTTTGTCGAACCCCCCGGGAGTCTGGACGCGGAGACCGTGGAGACGCGGCTCTACCGCGAGGACCTGCACGCGCGGGTGATCTACTCCCACGATCGGTTCCTCGACCTGCTGCCGGTGCGGGCGTCGAAGGGACTGGCGGTGCGCTACCTGTCCGACAAGTGGGGCATTCCGCTGGAGCACGTGCTGGTCGCCGGCGATTCGGGAAACGACGAGGATATGCTGCGCGGCCGGCTGCTCGGCGTGGTGGTGGGCAATCACCAGCCCGAACTCGAGAGCCTGCGCGGCTTCCAGCGCATCTACTTCGCCGGGGCCACCCACGCCCGCGGCATCCTCGAGGGGATCGAACACTTCGATCTGCTCAACCGCTGCGAAATCCCCACCGCCACCGAGCCCGACGAATAGACCGGGTTTTTCACCACGAAGCACACGAAGGCAGGGGCTGCAGGTCAAAGGCCTTTCACAGGAAGACTGGAAGGTTGGAAGATAGAAACTGGTGAAAGCCATTTGGGTCGTCCTGGTGCTGCCCGTGGCCGCGTACTTGTCGTGGCTGTCGATCTGGGATCGAGGCACCCTCCTCAGCGCCCGCTTCCAGTCTTCCCTTCTTCCTGTCGGCTTTTTCTTGCGAGCCTTTGGCGCCGGACCCGGTCAGGGGACGGGGAGGAGCAGGGCGATGCCGGTGAGGACGGTGACGACTTCGAAGGCGCGCTTGACCAGGCGGTTGCCGTAGCGCTGGGCCGCCCAGGCGCCGAGGTAGCCGCCGACGAAGCTCCCCACCAGAAGGGCCGGCAGCCAGTCCCACTGCACGGTGCCCAGCGTCCCGAGCATCAACGCCCCGGCGCCGTTCCAGACGAGGCCCACCAGGACCATGGTGTAGGCCACCGCCTGGGTGTAGCTCATGCCGTACCAGCGCACCAGCCACAGGGTGACCATCAGTCCGGTGCCCGAGGCGAGGGAGCCGTTCAGCACGCCGATCAGGAACAGCCCGGCGGCCCCGATCAGGGCGTGGCCCCAGGAAAAGCCGATGGTGCGCACCGTCTGCCCCAGTTGCGGGCGGCGCCAGGAGTACCAGCCGAGGCCGATGGTCAGCAGGCCCAGGGCGATCTCGCCGGCCCGAGGCGGGATGCCGAGCACCAGCCAGGCACCGATTAGCACCCCAGGCAGACCGGCCAGCAGGATAATGCCTAGGCGCGCGGGCTCGAATGTGCTTTTCTTGAGGTGGCGCAGGCCGGCGCCGGCGCCCAGCGCCACCGAGGCGATCTTGTGGGTGGCCAGCGCCACGGGGTAGGGAAGCCCCAGAAAAATCAGGGCGGGCAGCTGCAGCAGGCCCGCCCCGCCACCCGCCAGGGCGGAGAAGCCGTTGGCGACGATGGCGATCAATGCGAGTCCGAGGTGTTCGAGAATGGTCATTTGGGGTGCGTGCAACCGGAAGCGGGAAGGCCTGTGGCAATCGTGGGTGGCCGCGGTGCTGCTGCTGGGGCTGGCGGTTCCGGTACAGGCCGACATCTACCGCTGGGTGGATGATGACGGGACCGTACACTACTCCAGCACTCCGCAGCCGGAGACCAGCCAGCGCGAGCGCCGGATTTACGACTCCGAGGGCCGCATGCGCGAGATCCTGCCGGCCCCGATGAGCGCCGAGGAACGAGCGCAGGCCGCCGCCGAGCGCGAGCAGGCGGAACGCGACCTGGAGGCGACCCAGCGCGCGCGCCAGGACCGTGCCGCGCGCGAGCAGCAGCTGCGCCGTGCCTATGCCTCGCTGGACGAGATCGAGGAGCTGCGCGAACGCCGCGAGCGCTCGATTGCCGGGAATATCCAGCGCAGCGAGGCGCAGGAAAAGACGCTGTTGCGCGAGCGCGAGCGTATCCGGCGGCAGCTGGACGGCGCGAACGAGGGTTCTCCGCTGGCCGACCGTTACCGCGCGGAACTGGAGGAGCTGGACGCCCGTATCGCCCGGGAGCGCCAGTACCGCCGAGGCCAGCGCGACCGGCTGTCCGCGATCCACGAACGCCTGGACCTGGATCGCCGCGACTTCCAGCAACTGGTCATGAACGGCCGCGAATAGCGGTCGCGGGCATTAATCGTTCTCCTAGCGGCTGATCAGCGTTCCCACACCCTGGTCGGTCAGCAGCTCCAGCAGGACCGCGTGTTCCACGCGGCCGTCGACGATATGCGTGGCGTTGACCCCGCTGCGCACGGCATCCAGCGCGCAGCGGATCTTCGGGATCATCCCGCCGTGGATGGTCCCGTCGCGGATCATCTCGTCCACCTGCGGGGCCGACAGCTTGGGCAGGAGTTCCCCGTTGCCGTCCAGCACGCCCGGGGTGTTGGTCAGCAGGAAGAGCTTTTCCGCATCCAGCACCACCGCGAGTTTTTCCGCCGCGGTGTCGGCATTGATGTTGTAGGCCTTGCCCTCGCGGTCGAAGCCAATCGGCGCGATCACCGGGATGAAATCGCTCTCGTCCAGGGTATGCACGATCGCCGGGTCCACGCCTTCGACCTCGCCCACATGGCCGAGGTCCACGGTCGGCTGGCCCTCGGCCGCGCCATAGTCGCGTAGCGGGGTGGCGCGGATCATCTGGCCGTCCTTGCCGGTGAGCCCCACCGCGCGCCCGCCGAAGCGGTTGATCAGCGAGACGATCTCCTGGTTCACGATCCCGCCGAGCACCATCTGCACCACGTCCATGGTCTCGCGGTCGGTCACCCGCAGGCCGTTGACGAACTCCGTCTCCTTGCCCAGACGCTTGAGCAGCTCGCCGATCTGCGGGCCCCCGCCGTGGACGACCACCGGGTTCACGCCGACCTGCTTGAGCAGCACGACGTCGCGCGCGAACGAGGCCTTCAGGTGGTCCTCGGTCATGGCGTTGCCGCCGTACTTGATCACGATGGTCTTGCCCGCGAAGCGCTGGATATAGGGCAGCGCCTCGATCAGGACATGGGCTACGGAATGGGCCGTTTGGGTATCCATGCTGGGTCCGGTTGTCGATCTTTGCAGCGCGGCAGTTTAGCACTGTGCCCAAGAACCGCGGAGGGCGCGCCTTAAAAGATCCGTACCATCAGTATGATTTGACCGGCCGCTAGTACGAGGGTATAAAGCTGCGCGTCATATATATCAACTGAGGCGACACATGCTATCCACCGAGCAAAAAGCGATCATTCAGCAGACCGTACCCATTCTGGAGGCCGGAGGTGAGGCCCTGACCGGGCACTTCTACCGGATCATGCTGCGCGACCACCCGGAGGTTCGGCCCCTGTTCAATCAGGCCCATCAGGCCAGTGGCGAACAGTCCCGTGCGCTGGCGAATGCCGTCTTGAACTATGCCCGCCACATCGATCAGCTGGAGTCGCTGGGCCCGCTGGTGGGGCAGATCGTCAACAAGCATGTATCGCTGCAGGTGCAGCCGGAGCACTATCCGATCGTTGGCGGCTGCCTGCTGCAGGCGATGCGCGAGGTGCTGGGCGAAGCGGTGGCGACCGATGCCGTGCTGGACGCCTGGGGGGCGGCGTACCAGCAGCTGGCGGATATCCTGATCGCCGCGGAGGAGCAGGCCAACGCCGCGAACGAACAGCAGCCCGGGGGCTGGCGTGGCGCGCGCCCGTTCCGGGTCCAGCGCAAGGTTCCGGAGAGCGAGGAGATCACCTCGTTCTATCTGCAGCCGGTCGACGGGCAACCGGTTCCGCCGCACCAGGCGGGACAGTATCTCGGCCTGCGTCTGATGATCGAGGGCGAGGAGCTCCGGCGGAACTACTCGCTGTCGGCCGCCGCGAATGGCGAGACCCTGCGCATCAGCGTCAAGCGCGAGCCGGGCGGTGTCGCCTCGACCTTCCTGCATGACCGGGTGGATGCGGGCGACCTCCTTGACGTGTTCCCGCCTGCCGGAGACTTCGTGCTGCGGCCCGCGGACCGGCCGGTGGCCTTCGTGACCGCGGGCGTGGGTATCACCCCGGCGGTCGCGATGACCGAGGCGGCGCTGGCACAGGGCCGCGAGGTCCACTTCGTGCACTGCGCGCGCCACGGCGGCGTGCACGCGTTTCGTGACTGGCTGAATGCTCAGGCCGAGCGCACCGCGAAGCTGACGCAGCGCTACTGCTACAGCGAGCCGCGCCCCAGCGATGCCCCGCACGCGGAGGGCTTTCTGAGCCGCGAGCAGCTCGCCGAGTGGCTGCCGGACAGCCGCGAGGTAGACGTGTATTTCCTTGGGCCCAGACCCTTCATGCAGCAGGTACGCGCCCATCTGCGCGGGATGGGTATTCCCGACGCGCAGGTGAACTACGAGTTCTTCGGCCCTGCCTCGGCCCTGGAGTAGCGCCTCCTCAGCCCCGGCCCGAGGAGCCGAAGCCGCCCGCGCCGCGGGCGGTCGCCTCGAAGTCCTCGACGACGCGGAACTTCGGTTGGGCGACCGGGACGATGACCAGCTGCGCCAGGCGTTCGCCGACCTCCAGGGTGTAGGCGTTCGCGCCCCGGTTCCAGCAGGAGACCATCAGCGGCCCCTGGTAGTCGGCGTCGATCAGGCCGACCAGGTTGCCCAGCACCAGGCCGTGCTTGTGGCCCAGCCCGGAGCGCGGGAGGATCATCCCGGCGTAGCCCGGGTCCTCGATATGGATCGCGAGGCCCGTCGGGATCAGTTCGGCGGCGCCCGGCTCCAGCGTCAGCGGGGCCTCGATCATCGCGCGCAGGTCAACGCCGGCCGAGCCGTCGGTGGCCGGGGCGGGCAGCGGGAAGTCCGCGCCCATGCGCGGGTCCAGGATCTTCAGGTCAATCTCGGGGGCGGGCATGCGGGGTCCTTGTCCGTTTCGCATTCGATCAGCGGTGTTCCAGGCGATCGACGATCAGGTCGATCAGCGCCCGGGCCAGCTGGGTCTTCGGCTGGCTGGGGAGTTGGCGCTCGCCGCCCTCCCAGAGACACAGCAGTTCGTTGTCGGGCGTGCCGAAGGCGCGGCCCTCGCCGACCCGGTTGGCGGCGATCAGGTCGAGCCCCTTGGCGCGGCGCTTGGCCTCCGCATGTTCGCGCAGGTGTTCGGTCTCGGCCGCGAAGCCGACCAGGAACGGGCGTCGGGGGAGCGAGGCCGCCTGTGTTGCCGCCTCGGCCAGGATGTCCCGGGTGCGCTCCAGCGCCAGGTGCATCACCGGATCGGATTTCTTGATCTTCTGTGCCTGCGGTTCGGCCGGGCGGTAGTCGGCCACGGCCGCAGCCGCGATCAGGATGTCGGCCTCGGGCAGGCGTTCCATCACCGCGGCGTGCATGGCGGCGGCCGTCTCCGTGGCGATGCCCGCGACGCCCGTGGGTACGGCCTCGGCTGTCGGGCCATGCACCAGAGTCACGTGTGCGCCCGCGTCGCGCGCCGCCGCGGCTAGGGCAAAGCCCATCCGCCCGGAGCTGCGGTTGCCGATAAAGCGCACGGGATCGATCGGCTCGAAGGTGGGACCGGCGGTGATCAGTACGTGGCGCCCGGCCAGCGGGGCGTGTGCCGGTTGCAGCAGCTCCCGCGCGATCGCGGCGGGCTCGCGCATGCGGCCCTCGCCCTGCTCGCCACAGGCCTGGTCGCCGCTGTCCGGCCCGATCAGGGCCACGCCACGCTCGATCAGGGTCGAGACGTTCGCCTGCGTGGCCGGGTGGGCCCACATCCGATGGTTCATCGCCGGTGCCAGCGCGACCGGCGCGGTGGTGGCCAGCAGCAGCGTACTCAGCAGCTCGTCCGCCAGGCCCTGGGCGTAGCGGGCGATCAGGCTGGCGCTGGCCGGGGCGACCACGATGCGGTCGGCCCAGCGCGCCAGGGCGATGTGGTCCATGCCGGATTCCGCCTCGGCGTCCAGCAGCTCGGTGCGTACCGGCGCGCCGGAGAGGGCCTGGAAGGTCAGCGGGGTTACGAAGGCGCGGGCGCCGGCCGTCATCACCACGCGCACCTCGCAGTCGGCGCGCTTCAGCTCGCGCACCAGCTCGCAGGCCTTGTAGGCGGCGATGCCGCCACTGACACCGACGAGGATCCTTGGCTTGGAATCGTGTTCCGTCATGCGGCGGATTCTACCCGTTCAGCTCTTTTCCTGGCGCGCGGAGACGCCGGCGGTCAGGGCATAGCGCATCGCGTCCTCCAGCGACAGCTCCAGCGGTTCGATGCGTTCGCGCGGGAGCATCAGGGTGTAGCCGCCGATCTGGTAACTCATGGGCATGTAGACCGCGACTGTGTCGGGGCCGCCGAGACTGTCCGGAAGACCCGCGAAATCCTCGCGGGTGACGAAGCCGACCAGCTTGAAGTCGGTGCCGGGCAGCTGCACCAGCACGGCCTGGCCGAATTGCTCGTGGATGTCGCCGGAGACCAGGCGCGTGACGTCGCGCACGGTCCCGTGGATGGTCTTGACCACCGGGATGCGCTGCATCAGCCCTTCCAGCCAGTCGAACAGCCAGCGGACCACGTAGGCCTGGAGCAGTACCCCCACGCCGAAGAGCAGGCCGATGCCGGCCAGGATCCCCATGCCCGGGAAGTACAGCAGATCGGGCAGGATGGCCTGCAACAGTCCTCCCAGCACCTCCTCGGCGGTGCTCCCCAGCCACCACAGCAAGGCCAGCGTGATGGCGGCCGGGAGGATGGCGGCCAGGCCGGTCAGGAAGGTTCGAGAGATTCGGCGCACAGCGGGCTCCGTGCAGGGGTATGCTCGGATGCTAACGCATTCGTGCTCGTGGCACGTCGACGACGGGAGCGGGGCGGGGGCGGCACTTTGGCACGTCCGCGCAGTCTATCGAGTGAGGCCGCCGGCACGTCGCCGGGTATGGGGAGTGACGAGATGCAGCGATGGAAGGGAATGAGCCTTTGGCCCCTGGTCCTGGCGATGATGGTGATGCCGCAGGTGGGGCTCGCCGGGTCCTCGGCCGCGGCTGCACCCGGGGACTACGCGATGACCCCGGAGGAGGTGGCGCCCGGGGTCTATGCGGTGATGACGCCGGCGCGGGATTTCCCCAGTCGCGAGAACCTGGGCTGGAACGCGAACATGGCGTTCGTGGTGACCGGTGACGGGGTGCTGGTGTTCGACACCGGCTCCTCCGAGACGATGGGTGTGGCCCTGCGCGAAGCGATCGCCGGGGTCACCGACGAGCCGGTGCGCTGGATCGTGAACAGCCACAGCCATGGCGACCACTGGCTGGGCAATGCGGCCTTTGCCGCGGAGGCGGAGATCATGGCCGGCTCGGCGGCGATTGCGCGCATGGAGGACGAAGGCGAGGGCTGGGTCGAGAACTTCCGCGAGATGACCGAAGGGGCGACTGGCGATACCACGCTGCGGTTGCCCGATACCGCAGTCGATGAGCGCATTACCCGCGACCTCGGCGGGACCGAGGTCGAGATCATCCCGTCCGGGGGCGCCCATTCGCCGGGTGATCTGAGTGTCTGGCTGCCACGGCAGCGCGTCCTGCTGGCCGGGGATGTGGTCTACAGTGATCGCGCGCCTTCTGTGTGGGATGGCGATGTCGCGCAGTGGATCGATCTTCTGGACGAGCTGATCGCACTGGAACCCGCCGTGGTCGTCCCCGGGCATGGCCGTCTCGAGGATGCCGCGACCCTGGAGCGGCTGCAGCGCTATCTGGTCACGCTGTGGGATGCCATTGAGGAAGGCGTGGAACAGGGACTGGCCGACTTCGAGACCGTGCCCCTGGTGCGCGAGCGGATGGGCGATCTGGTCGAGGCCTATCCGGGGTTCGAGGACAAGATCGACCGTTCGGTGGCGACCACCTACCCGGATGTCGAGGCGGCAGTGTTCTGAAACTGCCCGCGGGCGGCTTCAGAACTGCCAGGTGGCATGCAGCGAGCCGAATTCGGCCGCGCCCTTGGCCTGGCCGCTGAATTCGCGCGAACGCCACACGTGGGTGTAGCCGATCCGCACGCCGCCCACATGAAAGACCGCGCCGGCGGTGAGTTCGCCAACCAGCGGGTGCTTGTCCACCGAGGGGCCGTCGCGGAACAGCGGGCCGTCTAGGAACAGGTCGTAGGCCATCAGGCGGGTGTCGACCCCGGCGAAGAAATAGCCGCCAAGCCTGCCGGTCGGTTCGAAGGTATGCGACCCGGACAGGGCGGGGTTGATCCGTGTCGGGCCGTAGTCGCGCGGGAGGTTGCGCCCGGCCCGCATGATCGCCCCGGCGTTGGCGAAGGTGAACGGGCTGCCGACGGTTGCGCCCCAGTGCGGGGTCAAATCCCAGCCCCAGCCGCTCGCGGCATGCCGCGTGTAGCCCCTTAGCTGACGCTCGTAGCCCACCATCAGGGTTGGTTCGTTGCCAATCTGGTCGTCCCAGCCCCGGGGTTGCGGCGCGCTGGACCAGCTGTGGACCTCTTTCTGGGTGCGATCCGCCAGGGAGGCCGGCCCCACGGTGCCGAGGGTGACCTGCAGGCGGTCCAGGCGGTCGCCGTGCTCCTCGGCCAGGCTGAAGTTCAGGTACAGCCAGCCCGCGTAGGGGCGGTCGTCCGGGTCCGCGGGCGAGCGTTCGATGTCCTCCGGCGTGTACATGTTCTGGCCCAGGTGGATGGCGGATTTCAGCCTTCCACGCTCCTCGCGCTCCACAAAATAGGGCAGGAAGTCGGCCACGCTTCGCAGCCACGAGGGGACCTTTTCCCCGCTGCGGGTCCAGCCGATGCGCACGCCGTTAGTGTAGTAGCGGTCCTCGCCGGCAAACAGGTCGTTCTCGAACTCGAAGTGCAGGGCATCCACGCCGGTTTCCGCGCCGGCGGTCGGGCCTGCGGCCGCCAAGCCAAGGGCCGTCGCAGCCAGCAACGCCCGCATCCTGCGGTCGGGTGACCGTCCTCGAGGGGCAATGGCGTTCCGGTATGATTGGCGCATGGACCTCTCCAACCAGATCATCTTCCTGGCCGCGATCGTGTTGCTGGGGAGCATCCTGTCGAGCGTGATCACCTCGCGGCTGGGGGTGCCCCTGCTGCTGGTGTTCCTCGTGATCGGGATGCTGCTGGGCCCGGAAGGCCCGGGCGGTCTGGTCTTCGAGAATATCACCCTTGCGTATCTGGTCGGCTCGGCCGCCCTGGCGATCATCCTGTTCGACGGCGGGATGCGCACACCGGCCCGCAATTTCCGGATCGGGCTGAAGCCGGCGCTGGGGCTGGCCACCGTCGGAGTGCTCGTGACCTCCGGCCTGACCGGGCTGTTCGCCGTGTGGTGGCTGGGCCTGTCCTGGCTGGAGGGCCTGCTGCTGGGGGCGATCGTAGGCTCCACCGATGCCGCCGCCGTGTTCTCCCTGCTGCGCTCGCGCGGGCTGGAGCTGAAAAGCCGCGTCGG
This sequence comes from Thioalkalivibrio sp. ALE22, assembly GCF_000381445.1. Classification (NCBI taxonomy): domain Bacteria; kingdom Pseudomonadati; phylum Pseudomonadota; class Gammaproteobacteria; order Chromatiales; family Ectothiorhodospiraceae; genus Thioalkalivibrio; species Thioalkalivibrio sp. ALE22. The sequence continues at coordinate 214,069 of NZ_KB906501.1, read as the reverse complement.
GGCCACGCTGGAGATCGAGTCCGGCTCCAACGATCCGATGGCGATCTTCCTGACCATCGTGCTGATCGAACTGCTGCTGATGCCCGATCAGCAGTTCGGTCTGGTGGTACTGGTCGAGTTCATCCAGCAGATGGGCCTGGGTGCGGTGCTGGGCGTCGGGGGCGGCCTGGCCCTGCTGGCCCTGATCAATCGGGTGCCCATGGCCGCCGGGCTTTATCCGCTGTTCGCGATGGCCGGGGCGCTGGCCATCTTCGGGCTTACCGGCCTGGTCGGCGGCTCCGGGTTCCTCGCGGTGTACCTCGCCGGCCTGCTGCTGGGTAACCGCCCGCTGGAGGCCTCGCAGAACATCAAGCGCTTCCACGACGGCATCGCCTCGCTGGCGCAGATCGGCATGTTCCTGATGCTGGGCATGCTGGTGACCCCCTCGGGCCTGCCGCCGGTGGCGCTGGACGCGGGGCTGGTGGCGGCCATGCTCATCTTGGTCGCGCGCCCGCTGGCGGTCTGGATCTGCCTGTATCCATTCCACTTTCCCTGGCGCGAGCAGGTCTTCATCGCCTGGGTCGGCCTGCGCGGGGCGGTGCCCATCATCCTCGCCCTGTTCCCGTTGCTGGCCGGGCTGGAACTGGCCGGCCACTTCTTCCATGTCGTCTTCTTCGTGGTGCTGATCTCGCTGCTGGTGCAGGGCTGGACCGTCGCGCCCTCGGCGCGCTGGCTGGGCCTGGAGCTGCCACCCACCACGGCGCGGGTGCAGCGTACCGAGCTGGATATCCCCGGCCAGCAGGAGATGGAACTGGTTGGTTATCGCCTGGCAGAGACCACGCCGGTGGTGCGCGAGGCGTGGTCGAACTTCCGCCTGCCGGGCACCGCGCGGGTGGTGGCTCACCTGCGTGACGGCAAGCTGCTGGAGACGCTCGAGTTGCTGGACCTGCACGCCGGCGACCACCTCTACATCATGGTCGCGCCGGCGGACCTGCCGGACCTCGACCGCCTGTTCGTGCCCAAGGACGAGGTGCCGGAGCGCCTCACCGAACGCAGCGTGTTCGGCGAGTTCGCGCTCAATGGCGATGCCCAGCTGGGCGCGGTGGGCATGGCCTACGGCGCACCGGTCCCGCCCGAGCGCCAGGGCGACACCCTCGAGGCCTATCTGCGCCGTGAACTCCAGGCCGAGCCGGTCGTCGGCGACGCCGTCGATCTCGGCCCGATGCGCCTGGTCATCCGCGAAATGGACGGCCCCCGCATCACCCGCGTTGGCCTGAAACTGCTGAAGTAAGCAGGGCCCGGGTGGGCTACTTCTCCAGCATGGCCTTGAGGCCGGCGAGGTGGGCGCGGGCGGTGAGTTGCTGGGTCTCGGGGTCCGGCGGCTTGGCGTCCGGCCAGTCGAGGTGTTCCTCGGGGAGTTCGTCGAGGAAGCGCGAGGGTTCGCAGTCGATGGTCTCGCCGTAACGGCTGCGTTGCTGGGCGTAGGTGATCAGCAGGGTCTGCTGGGCGCGGGTCAGGCCGACGTAGGCGAGCCGCCGTTCCTCCTCGATGGAGTCGTCCTCGACGCTGACCCGGTGCGGCAGCAGTTCTTCCTCGAAGCCGACCAGGCAGACATGCGGAAACTCCAGGCCCTTGGCGGTGTGCAGGGTCAGGAGCTGCACGGATTCGTTACTGTCCTGGGAATCGCGGTTGCGGTCGAGGATGTCCATCAGGCTGATGCGGTTGACGATGTCGGCCAGGTCCATGGTCCGCTCGTCGTCGGCCTCGTCGTCGCCGTATTCGGCGCTGGTGTTGCCGCCGCCCATGCGCCCGACCCAGTCGATGAACTCGCGCACGTTCTCCATGCGCCGGGTCGCGGCACGGGGGTTGGGGCTGTTCTCCAGTAGCCAGGACTCGTAGTCGATGTCCTCGATCAGGGCGCGCAGCAGGGTGTCCGGTGCCTCCTCGGCGCCACGGCGCTGGAAGCCGTCCACCCAGTCGGTGAAGCGCTCCAGCCGCGCCTGGGCGCGGGCATCCATGTACTCGGACAGACCGGCGCCGCGTGCGGCCTGCAGCAGCGAGGCCCCGCGCTGGTTGGCGTAGTGGCCGAGCTTTTCCAGGGTCGCCGGGCCGATCTCGCGGCGCGGCACGTTGACCACGCGCAGGAAGGCGGTGTTGTCGTCCGGGTTGGCGAGCAGGCGCAGGTAGGCGACCAGATCCTTGATCTCGGCCTTCTCGAAGAACGACTGCCCGCCGCTCAGGCGGTAGGGGATGCCCTGCTCGCGCAGGAGTTTCTCGAACAGCCTGGACTGGTGGTTGCTGCGGTAGAGGATGGCGAAGTCGCCCCAGGTCGCATTCAGGCGAAAGCGCCGGCGCATCAATTCGGAGACCACGCGCGCGGCCTCGGTGTCGGCATCGGAGCAGCCGATCACCTCGATCTTCTCGCCCTCGCCGAGCGCACTCCACAGGCGCTTCTCGAACACGTGCGGGTTGTTGCCGATCAGCGCGTTCGCGGTATGCAGGATGCGGTTGGTGGAGCGGTAGTTCTGCTCCAGCTTGATCACCTCCAGGCGCGGGAAGTCCTGCTGCAGGCGTGCGAGGTTCTCCGGGCGCGCGCCGCGCCAGGCGTAGATCGACTGATCGTCGTCGCCGACCACCGTCAGGCCGTCGCTGACGCCGATCAGCAGGCGCACCAGCTGGTACTGCGCGGAGTTGGTGTCCTGGTATTCGTCCACCAGCAGGTGGCGGATGCGGTCCTGCCAGCGGTTGCGCAGTTCCGGGTCGTCGCGCAGGCAGTCCACCGGGCGCTTGATCAGGTCGTCGAAGTCCACTGCGTTGTAGGCGCGCAGGGCGTCTTCGTAGCGCGGGTAGAGGTTGGCCGCGGCGATCGCCTCCGGGGCGTCGCTCATCTGGCTGGCCTCGTGCAGCGCCTCTTCCGGGGTCATCAGGTCGTTCTTCCAGCGGCTGATGTGGCCAATCAGGGCGTCGACCTCGGAGCCGGTATCGTCGCGGTAGGTAATCTCGCGCAGCAGTTGCCGGCAGTCACCGGGGTCGAGGATGGAGAAGCCGGGGCGCAGCCCCGCCGCCTGCAGCTCGCGACGCAGGAAGTTGAGCCCGAAGGTGTGGAAGGTGGAGACGTTCAGGCCCCGGGCCTGTTCGCGCGACAGCCGCCCCTGGACGCGTTCGCGCATCTCGCGCGCGGCCTTGTTGGTAAAGGTGATCGCCACGATCTGGCGTGCGGCGAGGCCGCGCCGCTCGATCAGGTGAGCGATCTTCTCGGTGATCACGCGGGTTTTGCCGGAACCCGCCCCGGCCAGGACCAGCAGGGGGCGGTCCGTGGTGGTCACGGCGGCCTGTTGTTGGGGATTCAGTTCGGACACCGGGGCGGTCGATTCCTTCGCAGCGGGGCGCGTAAACTAACCCACGATCCCCGATTCATAAAGACAGCAGCGGTGAGGGTAATCCATTGACCAACGGACCGCGTGCCGCGGCATCCGCCGCGGGCCGGGAGTCGCTCCCGATATTGACCCAGTTCGACTTTCATCAGCACCTGATGGATGTCCCGGGGCCGGCGGTCATCCTGTTCACGCGCCAGGGCTGCGGGGCCTGCAAGGTCATGGGGCGGGTCCTGGCGGAATGGCAGACGGCGGGGGATGCGCCGGCGCTGTTCGAGGTGGATGCCGAGACCGATACCGCCCTGGTACGGGAGTTCGAGGTCTTCCATCTGCCGGCACTGTTCGTGTTTCAGGCGGGGGCCTATCACGGTCGCCTGGAAGCCCCGCCGCGCCTGCCCCTGTTGCGCGAGGTGCTGGCGGCCGTACTGGCCCGACCGCCCGAGGAGGCGCCGTGAAATCCCTGCACGCCGAAACCGTCACGCCGGACCGGGACTGGTACCCGCCGGCGCAGCGCCTCGACAGCCCGAACCAGGATGAGCGTCCGCCCGGTCAGCAACCGGAACTGATCGTGGTGCATGCGATCAGCCTGCCGCCGGGCGAGTTCGGTGGAGGGCACGTCGCCGAGCTGTTCCAGAACCGGCTCGATCCGGATGCCCACCCCTACTTTGCCGAGGTCGGCGGCCTGCGCGTCTCCGCCCATGTGCTGATCGACCGCGAGGGCCAGGCGACCCAGTTCGTGCCGTTCTCCCGACGCGCCTGGCATGCCGGGGTGTCGCGGTGGCAGGGACGCGAGCGCTGCAACGACTTCTCCATCGGGATCGAACTGGAGGGGACCGACGAGGATCCCTTTACCCCGGCGCAGTACGCCGCGCTCGCGCGAATGATTGGCTGGGTCCGCACCCGCTGGCCGGGTATCGGGCCGGATGCGCTGGCCGGCCACAGCGATATCGCCCCGGGACGCAAGACGGATCCGGGCCCCCATTTCGACTGGGCGCGCCTGCGGCAGGAACTGCACGAGGTGAGCGCATGATTGTGGACCTGCTGCGTCACGGCGAGCCGGAGGGCGGCCAGCGTTACCGCGGCCATGGCTGCGACGACCCGCTGAGCGCGCGCGGCTGGAGCCAGATGGAGCGGGCGGTCCGGGGCGAGGAGGAGTGGCAGTATGTGGTCAGCTCGCCAATGCAGCGCTGCCGCGCGTTTGCCGAGCACTACGCCTCCACACAGGACCTTCCGTTGATCCTGGAGCCGCACCTGCGCGAGATCGGTTTTGGCGACTGGGAGGGGCGTACCCGGGTCGACCTGCAGCGGGATCGACCGGAGGAATACCGCGCGTTCTATGCCGACCCGGTGCACGCGCGCCCGGCCGGTGCGGAGCCGCTAACGGCCTTTCGCCGCCGGGTCGAGGCCGGTTTCGATGGGGCCTTGCGGCCGCTGCAGTCGGAACGGGTGCTGATGGTGGTGCATGCGGGGGTGATACGCGCGCTGGTCGGCTGGGTGCTGGGCGTGCCGGACGACCGCCTGTACCAGCTAGAGTGCGACTACGCCAGCCGCACCCGCCTGCATCGGCATCCGACCCGGGGCTGGCGACTGCTTTACGCCAACCGGGTCTAGGCCCGGTTGTTAGCCGGCCTGGCTCCCGCGCTTCGGGACGGCCTTCACCGACAGGTAGTAGTCGTTGTTGAGGACGTCGATCAGCCGGTCGATGTTCGGGTGCTTGCCCGGGTTGGCGCGGGCGTCATCGGCGTGGCTGCCGTACAGCAGCAGGCCGGAGTTGGCCGCCTTGGGGCCGATGCCGCCGTAATCCAGCGCCAGCTGGTAGTAGATCTGCAGCGACAGGCTCTGGCCGTCCACGTTCTCGATGGTCGCGGTGGGGTTGTAGTCCTCGCCAAACAACTCCAGGCGTTCGATATTGCTGACGTCGGGCAGCTTCTTGGACATGTTCCGGCTCCTCGAAAGAATCGCGGCATTATCGGGGCATGACCTGGCGGCGACAACCAACCCGCGAAGGCGGCAGGGTCGCCCCGGGTCAGCGGCGAATAGGGCGCATGTTAAGCTATGGCCTTTTTTCGAGGGGACACGAACATGTCGCGAAGCGCGTTCATGGAGGCCGCCCAGGCCGCCGCTGATGCCGCCGAGAAGGTGATCCGCCACTACTACGAGGCGGGTGTCGACGTCGAAACCAAACCCGACGACACCCCGGTGACCCGGGCCGACGTGGAGAGCGAACAGGCGATCCGCCAGGTGATCCGCGAGCACTTTCCGGACCACGGCTTCTATGGCGAGGAGACCGGGCAGTCGGACATGGACTCCGACTATGTCTGGCTGATCGACCCGATCGACGGGACCAAGAGCTTCGTGCGGCGCTACCCGTTCTTCTCCACCCAGATCGCGCTCATGTACAAGGGCGAGCTGATCCTGGGGCTGTCCAACGGCATCCAGTTCGGCGAACGGGCTTGGGCGGAGAAGGGCCAGGGCGCCTTCCTGAACGGCAACCCGATTGCGGTCGAGAAGACCGTCGATCTCGGGCGCGCCTCGCTGTCCACCGGCAACCTCAAGTCCCTGGCGCAGAGCCCCGAGGGGTGGACCGCGCTGGGCGGCATTATGGCCGAGGTCAACCGCACCCGCGGCTACGGGGATTTCTACCACTACCACCTGCTGGCACGTGGCAGCATCGACCTGATCATCGAGTCCGACGTCAACATCCTGGACATCGCCGCACTGGCGGTGATCGTGCGCGAGGCGGGCGGCGTGTTCACCAACCTCTCCGGTGGCGAGCTCGACCTGAAGACCGCGAACGTCCTGGCCGCGGCCACTCCGGAATTGCACCGGACGGCCCTGAACCGTCTCGCCTGGAAGGACTAGCGGCGGGCTGATTGAACCACTGAGGACACAGGGGACACCGAGAAGGGCGGTCTACAGGAAGACGGGAAGATTGGAAGGGGAAAGCAGCGATTGGCTGCAGGCTGGCTGGTGATGCCGCGCATTTCGGGGCGATCATTGGCCAGGCCCTGCATCAGTAACCTGTTGGTTTTTCCAGTTGGCCGTAAATGGTGTCCGTATCGGAAACCGAAGTCATTCTTCCGGCCTTCCTGGCTTCCTGTGACCAGAACCGAACGTCAGGTCGCGGCGCCGTTCCCGTTGCCGTTCCCGTTGGCCTCCACCAGCCCGTGGGCGCGCAGCTTCTTGCGCAGGGTGGCGCGGTTGAGCCCGAGCAGGGCGGCGGCGCGGCTCTGGTTGCCCCCGCAGCGCTCCAGCACACTGGCCAGCAGGGGGCGCTCCACCTCGTTCATGACCAGTGCGTAAAGGTCGTGGCTGCTTTGCCCGTCCAGGGTCTCGAAATACTGATCCAGCGCTCGCCGGACCGAGTCCGCCAGCACACAGTCGGACGGGAGTGTGGCCGCAACCGATGCTTCCTGGACGTCCGGGTCCTGTTCGAGTGGCATGTTCACGCTCATGCAGCCTCGCTTGCGATTCCCGTCAGGTGGGCGCGCAGGCGCCGCAGTTGTTCGCTGGCCGTGGGGGCGGCGAGAAGGTCAGCCCGGGCCGCCCGGGTGCGGGCCTCGTCGAGACCCAGACCAAGAAGATACCAGCCCAGGTGCTTGCGCGCGATACGCACACCCTGCGGTTCGCCGTACTGGGTGTGCAGGCCGGTGACGTGTTCCTCGATCAGAGCCAGGCGCGCGGCCAGGGCCGGTGCCGGCGGGATCGCTTCGCCGGCCAGCGCGGCGCGGATCTGACCCGGAAGCCAGGGCCGGCCCTGGGCGGCGCGTCCGATCATCACCCCGGCCGCGCCGGTGGTATCCAGTACCCGCATCGCCGTGTCCGGGTCCGTGATGTCGCCATTGGCGAGCACCGGGATGGAGACCGACCGGACGATGCGCGCGATCGCGGTATGGTCCGCCTGCCCGCGGTAGGCATCGGCCCGGGTGCGTCCGTGCACGGTCAGCATCGCGATGCCGCAGGCCTCGGCAATGGATGCGATCTCTTCGCCGTTCATTCGCTCGCGGTCCAGGCCCAGGCGCATCTTCAGCGTGACCGGCACGGTGACGGCCTCCGTGAGCGCCTGGAGCAGTTCGCGCACCCGCTCCGGCTCGCCCAGCAGGGCCGACCCCGCGGCCTTGCTGCAGACCTTCTTCGCGGGGCAGCCCAGGTTCAGGTCGATCACGTCGGCGCCCCGGCGCACGTTCTCGCGCGCCGCCTCGGCCAGCGGCTCGGGTTCGTTGCCCAGCAGCTGGACGATGCACGGGCGCGGCTCCTGACGGTGGTCCAGCCGGTGGCGGCTCTTGTCGCTGGCCCACAGCCGGGTGTTGGAGGTGACCATCTCGGATACCGCCGCGCTGGCGCCCAGGCGGCGGGCCAGCAGCCGGAACGGGCGATCGCTCACCCCGGCCATGGGGGCCAGGAACACGACGGGGTCCGCGAAGTGATGGGTTCCGAGCTGCATCTGGGCTGGCGATTGAATCTGGGGAATCGAGGAGTCTAGCACCTCGAGGCGCCCGCCGCCGGTGGTCAGCGTGCTCGCATTTCCCGTTCCAGGGAAACACGGATTGATATCCGCACTCCCTGCCTCAAGGCTATTGCGAGCGTGTAGATGGATCAGTGTTTCCTTGGCCCTCGGCGTATGCCCTCTCGGGTCACGCGGGCCATCGCCACGCTGCGTCGGACGTCGCGGCTACGGGCGTTGTCCAGCCACGGCCCCAGCCAGCGGAACGGGGCCAGAAGCCGGGCCACGCCGCGCAGGGCCCGGGTGTGCCGCGGGCTCCAGTGTTCGGCCTGGTACAGGACCAGCAGGTCGCGCCCCAGAGACTCGGCGGTGTCGTCTCCCGCGGCCCAGGTGGTGGCATCCGCCAGGTGCTGGAACAGGTCGTAGACCTGGGCCAATTCCAGTGACAGGACCCGGTCAAGGTCCTCCTCGAAGTCCACGCGATAGAAGTGCTGGCCATCGAACAGTACGTTGCGCAACTGGGCGCCGCCGTGCCAGCAGCCGGCGCGATGAAAAGTAGCGAGATTGCGTGTCACTGCCTCGAGTGTGGCGCGGCGGGCCGCCGGGTCCTGTTCCCGAAGCGTGTGCTCGACATTCTCGCCGCAATGGCTGTACATCACCGCGTCCGGCAATTGCGCGACCACCTGTGGAACCGGTTGCCCCAGCGTCTGGAGTGCCCGAACGCGCTCCATCTCGTACCAGCCATCGCGTGGCGGGGCGTTGCCCGGCGCCGTCAGGAATGGGAAGAAGGTACGGCAAAGTACCCGGATGGCCCATTGCTGGTGACGGCTGCGCGCCTTCTCGCGTACCCGCTTGATGACGTAGCGTGCTCCGCAGAAATCCAGGCTGACAATGCGCCCCGGATCTCGCGCTAGGCGATCCTGCGCCGCTTGAACGAGTTGCGGGTCGGGGGTGTCGGGCATAGGTCAGCGGGGCTGGATCTGGATGCCCGTGATGCGGGCATGGGGGCTGGCGAGGCTCAGGCGCAGGGTGGCGGGTTTGTGGGGGGGCATCGGGGCGTCCGCGTCGGTGTAGTCGTTCGGGGTTAGGCGCAGAGCGCCATGGCGCGTGTCCAGCTGGTCGCTCAGATGGATGTCGAGGACGGGCCAGGCCTGCCGCACCGGGCTTTCCAGCTGGAACTGGACGTGCAATGTGCCATCGATACTGGCGAAGAAGTCCGGTGTCGATACCCGGATGCGCTCGGGCGCGCGCAGCGGGTTCCAGACCGGGCAGGGGAGGGTGGCGCACAGCTGGGCGCGAGTCTGGTCCAGGTAATGGTTATGACCCGGTGCCACGGGCGGGAAGGCCAGCAGTTGTGCGCCCAGCAGAACGCTCAGGCCGGCGGCCACGAACACCCCTGGCCAGACACGGCGTCGGGCGGGGGCGGCCAGGTCCAGAGGGCCCGGGTGGCGTTCGATGTCGATGGCGGTGGCGATGACCGGCGCACTCTCGATCGCGGGGGTGCGAGCGGGCTGCGCGGGAAGGAGCCCCTCCCCCAGGACGCGTTCGCCGGCGCCGCCGATCTCGAGGGCCGGGAACAGATCGAACTCGGCGCCGCAGTGGGTGCAGTGCACCCGCCGCTGGCGGATCTTGGACCCGCGGGCGAGGGCGTGGGTGACGCCGCATTGCGGGCAGCGGGCGAGCATGTCAGCGTCCGGATGGCCGTAGCTGCGTCCGGTCGAGCGAGAAGGACGGTACCGGCGCGACGATGCCCATGGGTTGGCGTGTTCCTAGGGAAACACTGATCAATGTACACATTCGCGCTCGAGTCGCTTTTGCGTGCGAACAAGGCGCGGTGACTGCCGTGCAGTCATTCTGCACAAGGGAGCCGCAACGCTGTGCGCGCGCAAAAGCGGCCGAGCCCCTGCTTTCAATGGCTTGTGGGGTTGGCACCCCCTGTTCCCCGATCCTGCGTTGCGCCGCTTGCGGGTAGAACCACTACCCGCTGCACGACGCGCCTTGTCTCGGAAAACCTGGGGTGCCAACGCGAGTGTGTACATTGATCAGTGTTTCCCTAGCGCCGGCGCCCGCCGAGCAGGGCCCAGCCTTCGCGGCAGTCCTCGACGCCAATGTCAAAGGCATCGTAATAGGCCGCGATGACCTCGTCCGCCTGGCGTTCCAGCAGACCGGCCAGCAGGATACGCGCGCCGGGTTTCGCGGCCCGCGCGAGCTCCGGGGCCAGGTCGATCAGCGGCTTGGCCAGGATGTTGGCCAGCACCAGATCGTATTCCGCCGCGGGGACCGGGTGGTCGGTCAGGCCGGTTTCCAGTCGTTCGGGCGGGATGGCGTTGGCATCGGCATTGCTGCGCGTGGCCTGCACCGCCTGCTCGTCGATGTCGATGCCCAGCGCATGACGGGCGCCCAGCTTCAGGGCCGCGATGGCGAGGATGCCGGAGCCACAGCCGTAGTCCAGCACCTCCTGATCTCGCGGCGGCTGTTGGGCCAGCGCGGCCAGGCACATCGCGGTCGTCGGGTGGTTGCCGGTGCCGAAGGCGAGGCCGGGGTCCAGGCGCACGAAGGTGCCCTCCTCGATGGCCGGCTCGTCCTCCCAGGACGGCACGATCCACAGCGAACTGCCGCAGTGAATGGCGCCGAGGCCGTCGAGGCCGGCGCGCACCCAGTCCTGGTCCTCGATGGGCTGCACCTGGATCGCCTCGGGGGCCTGCGCCTGGCGCTCCAGCGCGGCGGCCGCGAGATCCGCCTGGGTGGTGTCCGGGAATACGGCCTTCAGGCGCACAGTGGACCACAGCGGATGGGTGCCGAGAGGAGGCTCGAACAGCGGCTCGTCGGCGGCATCGAACAACTCGACGCTGACCGCGCCGAGTTCAAACAGCGTGTCCTCCAGCGGCTCGGCCTGTTCCGGGCTGATCTGGCATTCGAGTTCGGCAAGGCTCATGGCGTCAGGCTCTGGTGGTTGCGGAAAGGGCTCAGGCCTGTGCCTTCAGCTTCTTCTCGAGGTAGTGGATGTCGGTCTCGCCGCGCTGGAAATTGGCGTCGATCATCAGGTCGTGATGCAGGGCGACGTTGGTCTGGATGCCGTCTACCACGATCTCGCCCAGGGCCCCGCGCATGCGGGCCAGCGCGATCTCGCGGCTGTTCCCGTGGGCGATCAGCTTGCCGATCATCGAGTCGTAGTAGGGCGGCACGGCGTACCCGTTGTAGATGTGGGTATCCATGCGGATGCCCGGCCCGCCCGGGGCGTGGTACTGCTGGATAGTCCCGGGGCTGGGCATGAAGGTGCCGGGGTCTTCGGCATTGATGCGGCACTCGATCGCATGGCCGCTGATGTGCACATCGTCCTGGGTGTAGCCCAGCGGTTCGCCGGCGGCGATGCGGATCTGCTCGCGCACCAGGTCGATGCCGGTGACCTGCTCGGTGACCGTGTGTTCGACCTGCAGGCGGGTATTCATCTCGATGAAGTAGAACGCCCCGTTCTCGTACAGGAACTCGAAGGTGCCGGCGCCGCGGTAGCCGATGTCCTGGCAGGCGCGGATCAGGCGTTCCGCCATGGTCTGGCGCTGTTCGTCGCTGATGCCGGGGGCCGGGGCCTCCTCGATTACCTTCTGGTGGCGGCGCTGCATGGAGCAGTCGCGCTCGCCCAGGCATACGGCGTTGCCGTGGGTGTCGGCCAGGATCTGGAACTCCACGTGGCGCGGGTGTTCCAGGTATTTCTCCATATACAGGGTGTCGTTGCCGAAGCCCTGCTGGGCCTCGTTGCGGGTCAGCGAGATCGCGTTCAGCAGCGCGCCCTCGGTATGCACCACGCGCATGCCGCGACCGCCGCCACCGGCGGCGGCCTTGATGATGACCGGGTAGCCGATCTCGCGCGCCAGGGCCAGGTTGGTGTCCGGGTCGTCGCCCAGGGCGCCGCCGGAGCCGGGTACGCAGGGCACGTTGGCCTCCAGCATTGCCTGCTTGGCGGAGACCTTGTCGCCCATCAGGCGGATGGTCTCGGCGCGCGGACCGATGAAGGAGAAGCCGGAGGACTCCACCCGCTCGGCGAAGTCCGCGTTCTCCGACAGGAAGCCGTAGCCGGGGTGGATCGCGCCGGCATCGGTGACTTCGGCCGCGGCGATCAACGCGGGGATGTTCAGGTAGCTCTCGCCGGAGGCCGCGGGCCCGATGCAGACGGATTCGTCCGCCAGGCGGACATGCTTCAGGTCGCGATCGGCGCTGGAGTGTGCGGCGACGGTGGCGATACCCATCTCGCGGCAGGCGCGCAGGACCCGCAGGGCGATCTCGCCGCGGTTGGCGATCAGAATCTTTTCAAACATGCTCGGACCTGTTGGCAGGGAATCGGAGGGTTCAGCCGATGATGAACAGCGGCTGGCCGTATTCCACCGGGTTGCCGTTCTCGACCAGGATGTCGCGGACCGTCCCCGCCTGGTCGGCCTCGATCGGGTTGAGCATCTTCATCGCCTCGATGATGCACAGGGTCTCGCCGACCTCCACGGTCTGCCCGACCTCGACGAACGGCTTCGAGCCCGGGCTGGGTGCGCGGTAGAAGGTGCCGACCATGGGGGCGGTGACCCGGTGACCGTCCATCTCCGGGGTCGCGTCCGCCGCGTCGGCCGGGGCGGCTGCGGGCGGTGCGCCGGCTGGTGCCGGTGCCGCGGCGGGCAGAGGGGCCGGGGCCGGTGCGGCGACGGCGGTGCCGCTGGCCGAGCGGGTGATGCGGACCGACTCCTCGCCTTCGTGGATCTCGATCTCGTGGATGCCGCTCTCGTCGAGCAGGTCGATCAGTTTCTTGACCTTGCGAATGTCCATGGAAGCCTCTTATTCCTTGATAGCCGCGAGCGCCGCATCGAGCGCCAGCCGGTAGCCAATGACGCCGAAGCCACTGACCAGACCGGCGGCGACATCGCTCAGACGCGAGGTCTGGCGAAAGGGCTCGCGGGCGTGGATGTTGCTGATATGGATCTCGTAGAACGGGATGGCAACACCCAGCAGGGCATCGCGCAGGCTGACACTGGTGTGGGTCAGGCCACCCGGATTGATCAGGATGCGTTGCACGCCCTCGCCGGGGGCGGCATGGATGCGGTCGATCAGGTCGCCTTCATGGTTGCTCTGGAAGCAGTCGAAGGAGGTGTCGGCCTGTTCCGCCCGAGCCCTCAGGTCGGTCTCGATATCCGCCAGGGTCTGCGCGCCGTAGCGCTCCGGCTCCCGCTGTCCCAGCAGGTTCAGATTGGGGCCGTTGAGCAGCAGTATGGACGCCATGGCAGGGGGAATCGGTAGCGATCCTGTCGAGAATGGACGCGATTGCACCGAAAAATGACGGTGCGGCGAATGTTCGGGATTTTGCCGCAGGAGGGGTGGGGGTGTCCAGCGCGGAGGGTGCCTTGGGCGCGCCGGTACCGCGCCCGGCGCGGTGCCGGCGTGCGGGTTTCGATCAGTCGGCGGTCAGCGGGAACAGGGTCAGTTCCACCCGGCGGTTCTGCTGGCGGCCCGCCTCGGTGTCGTTGGTGGCGACCGGCTGGTGCGGTCCGAAGCCGATGGTGTGCACGCGCACCGGCTGCACACCGCGGCGGATCAGGGCCTGCCCCACGCTCTGGGCGCGGCGCTCGGATAGGTCCATGTTGTATTCGACGCGACCGGTGCTGTCGGTGTGGCCGGCGACTTCGATGCCGGTCTGGTCGAACTCCTCCAGGACCAGGGCCACCGAGTCCAGTACATCCTGGAATTCCGGCTTGATGTCGCTGCGGTCGAAATCGAAGGTGATGTTGCTCGGCATGTTGAGGATGATGTTGTCGCCGTCGCGGGTCACGCTGACGCCGGTCCCGCGCAGCTGCTCGCGCAGGGCATCCTCCTGACGATCCATGTAGTTGCCGATGGCGCCGCCGGCCAGGGCGCCGATGCCGGCCCCGATCATCGCGCGCTGGGTGCGGTTGCGGCTGCTGGTGACGCTGCCGAGCACGGCACCGGTGGCCGCGCCGATGCCGGCCCCGATGGTGGCGCGCGAGACGCGTTCTTCCCCGGTGTATGGATCGGTGGTGGTGCAGCCCATCACCAGGACCAGGGCACTGGTGGCGGCCAGGGCGAGGATGCGTTGCATGGTTCGTCTCCCGTAATCCGGTGGTCCGCCACGGCGGCGGGTCTGTCACCGGGCAGCTTGCGGCCAGCCGGGTGAACCGTCCATGAATCCGGAGAATGGGTGGGCTATTGGCCGTCGATTTCGTGACGCAGTTCGCGCAGCACCGGGGCGGTTTCGGGGTGCACCCCGCGCCAGATCGCGAAGGCCTCGGCGGCCTGTTCCACCAGCATGCCGAGCCCGTCGCTGCCGTTGCTGCACCCCGCCGCCTCGGCCCAGCCAAGGAAGCGCTGGGCGCCGGCCCCGTAGACCAGGTCATAGGCCAGGCTGTCCGCTTGAACCAGATGGGCGGGGAGGTCCAGCGCGTCCTCGCCGAGGCCGGTGGCCGTGGCGTTGACCACCAGGTCGAAGGGGCCCTGCGGCAGCGTGTCCAGGCCGCAGGCGGCCAGCCGGGTGGCCGGGGCGATATCGCGAAAGGCCTCGACCAGCCCCTCCGCGCGGGCGACGGTGCGGTTGGCGATGAGCAGGGCCTCGGGTCCCCCCTCCAGCAGTGGCTGCAGCAGGCCACGGGTGGCGCCCCCGGCACCCAGGATCAGGATGCGGCGGCTGCGCACGTCGAAGTTCAGGCGGTCGAGGTCGCGGCAGAAGCCGACGCCGTCCGTGTTGTCGCCATGGATGCGGCGCTCGTCGTCGCGCCACAGGGTGTTCACGGCACCGGCGTGTCGGGCGCGATCCGTGAGGACACGGGCCAGGGCAAACGCCTCTTCCTTGAACGGGACGGTCACATTCAGGCCCCGGAACCCGGAGGAGAACCACGCCCAGACCTCCTCGGCGAACTGCCCCGGGGTGCCCTGCAGGGTCTCGTAGGTCAGGTGCTGCCCGGTCTGCTCGGCGAACAGGGCATGGATGCGCGGCGACAGCGAATGGCGGATCGGGTTGCCGACCACCGCGTAGCGATCTGGGCGCGGCTCGCTCATCGGGCCGCGTCCTCCGCCAGCCATTCGGCCACGGTGCGGGCGTAGTAGGTGAGAATGCCGTCGGCCCCGGCGCGCTTCATGCCGGTCAGGGCCTCCAGCACGCAGGCGCGCTCGTCCAGCCAGCCGCGTTCGGCGGCGGCCTTGAGCATCGCGTACTCGCCGGAGACGTGATAGACGAAGGTCGGGCGCTGGAACGCGTCGCGGATGCGGCGGACCACGTCCAGATACGGCATCCCCGGTTTGACCATCACCATGTCGGCGCCTTCGGCCAGGTCGAGCGCGACCTCGTGCAGGGCCTCGTCGCCGTTGGCCGGGTCCATCTGGTAGGTCTCCTTGCCACCCTTGCCCAGATTGCCGGCCGAGCCCACCGCATCGCGGAACGGCCCGTAGAAGGCCGAGGCGTACTTGGCGGAGTAGGCGAGGATGCGCGTGTGCACGTGCCCGCCGTCCTCCAGCGCGGTGCGGATCGCGCCGATGCGCCCGTCCATCATGTCGGAGGGGGCGACCACATCGGCGCCGGCCGCGGCATGCGACAGCGCCTGCTTCACCAGGGCCTCGACGGTGATGTCGTTCACAACAAAGCCGTCGTCGTCGATGATGCCGTCCTGGCCGTGGGTGGTGAACGGGTCCAGGGCGACGTCGGTGATCACGCCGAGCTCGGGGTGGGCCTGCTTCAGTGCGCGTACCGCGCGCTGGGCCAGGCCCTCGGGGTTCCAGGCCTCGGCGGCATCCAGGCTTTTCTTCTCGCCCGGGACCACCGGGAACAGGGCCAGTGCCGGGATGCCGAGGCGCACGGCCGCGGCCGCCTCCTCCAGCAGCAGGTCGATGGTGACGCGATCCACGCCGGGCATCGACGGCACCGCCTCGCGTACCCCCTCGCCCTCGGTGACGAACACCGGCAGGATCAGGTCGTCCGCGCGCAGGTGATGCTCGCGCATCAGGCGGCGGGAGAAGGCGTCGCGGCGCATGCGGCGCGGACGGCCGGCGGGATAGGGGGCGATCGGTGCGGTCATGCGGGTCGTCCTTGTTGGTGGGTCAGCCGGCGGACTCGGTCAGCCAGTCGCGCGGCTTCAGATAGCGCTCGTAGAGTTCGGCCTCGGGCGTGCCGGCTTCCGGCTGGTAGTTGTATTCCCAGCGCACCAGCGGCGGCAGCGACATCAGGATCGACTCGGTGCGCCCGCCCGACTGCAGGCCGAACAGGGTACCGCGGTCGTAGACCAGGTTGAACTCGACATAGCGCCCGCGCCGGTAGAGCTGGAACTGGCGCTCGCGCTCGCCGTATTCGGTCGTATGGCGACGCTCGACGATCGGGCCATAGGCATCCAGGTAGGCATTGCCGACGCTCTGCATGTAACCGAAGGCGTGCTCGAAGCCGCCCTCGCTGAAGTCGTCGAAGAACAGCCCGCCGACGCCGCGCGGCTCGTCGCGGTGCTTGAGGTGGAAGTACTCGTCGCACCACTTCTTGTGCGCCGGGTAGAGGTGCTCGCCGAACGGGCGACAGGCGGCCTCGGCCGTGCGGTGCCAGTGGATGCAGTCCTCGTCGAAACCGTAGTAGGGGGTCAGGTCGAAGCCGCCGCCGAACCACCAGATCGGCGCCTCGCCGGGCTTCTCCGCGATGAAGAAGCGCACGTTCGCGTGCGAGGTTGGCACATACGGGTTGTGCGGGTGGATCACCAGCGACACGCCGGTGGCCTGGAACGAGCGCCCGGCCATCTCCGGGCGGTGTGCGGTGGCCGAGGCCGGGAGGTTGTCGCCCATCACATGGGAGAAGTTGACCCCGGCCTGCTCGAAGACCTGCCCCTCGCGCAGCACGCGGGTGCGGCCGCCGCCCCCGGCCGGGCGTTCCCAGGCGTCCTCCTCGAAGCGGGCCTGGCCGTCCAGGCCCTCGAGGCCCTGGCAGATGCGGTCCTGCAGGCCCTGCAGGTAGTCGATCACGCGGTCGATGGAGACGTTGTCCTGGCTCATGCTGCGTCCCGGTTGATCAGTTGTCGGTATGGGTGTCGGGTTCCGGCGCGCCCCGGAGCCAGGCCCCGGTGCGGGCGTCGCGGATCGCGCTGGGTGCGGTGCGCCCGCCACATTCTGCCTGCAGGATCGCATCGATGCCGGCCCCGAGTTGTGAGGCAACGCAATCCCAGCTGCGGCAGGGCTCCGCGCCCGCACGGTTGGCGCTGGTGGAGACCAGCGCGCTTTCGGCGGCCGCGCACAGCGCGCGCGTCCCCGGATGGGCGGTGACGCGTACCGCGAGGCTGTCGTGTTCACCGCGCAGTAGCGGCGGGCAGGCATCGGTGACGGGCAGCAGCCAGGTGGTCGGCCCCGGCCAGCTGGCGTCGATCTCGGCCCGACGTTCGGCCGGTAGCGGCGCCAGCCAGGGCGCGAGGCGCTCCAGCCGGTCGGTGATCACGATCAGCCCCTTGGCGGCCGGGCGGCCCTTGATCTCGAGGATGCGATCGATCGCCCGGGGGTCATCCGGGCGGCAACCGAGGCCGAAGACCGCCTCGGTGGGGTAGGCGATCACGCCGCCGTCGCGCACGCACTGCGCGACGGGTTCGATCTCGGTGCTGAGCAGTGGGGCCTTATTCGGATCCACGGTCGCCGGAGGGCTGGGCACTCAGGCGGCTGTCGCCATCGCCGGATTTCGCGGTCGAAGCCTTCTTCGATGTGCTCGTCTTCGACGTGCTCTTCTTCGGGGCGGTCTTTTTCGTGCCGGTCTTGCTGGCGGCCTTCTTGGTGGTGGCCGCCTTTTTCGTGGTTGTCTTCTTCGCGGTCGATGACTTGGAGGCCGATTTGGAGGCGGTCTTGGCCGAGGATTTGGCAGTCGACTTGGCCGCCCCCTTGCGCCCACGGCCCTTGCGTTCCGGGGCGGCGGCGATCAGTTCCTGGCACTGGTCCAGCGTCAGGGACTTGGGATCGGTCTCTTTCGGGATCTTGGCGTTCTTGTTGCCGTCGGTCACATACGGTCCGTAGCGGCCGTTGAGGACCTGGATGCCCTCTTCGTCGAAGCTCTTGATGAAGCGTTCGGCGTCCTTTTTCTTCTTCTCGGCGACGATCTCCAGCGCGCGCGGCAGCTCGATGGTCCAGACGTCGTCATCCGGGCCGAGGGAGGCGTACTTGGAGCCGTACTTCACGTACGGTCCGAAGCGGCCGATGTTCACCATCACCGGCTCGCCCTCGGGCGTCTCGCCGAGGTCGCGCGGCAGCTTGAACAGCTCCAGCGCCTCGTCGAGGGTGATCTTGTCCATCTTCTGCCCGGGCAGCAGGCCGGCGAAGCGCGGCTTCTCCTCGTCGTCCTTGGTACCGATCTGCACGATCGGGCCGAAACGACCCAGGCGCACGCTGACCGGGCGCCCGCTCTGCGGATCGGGGCCCAGCTCGCGTGACTGCACGGCCTCGGCGCGGGTGACGTTCTCTTCCTTTTCCTTCACCCGGTCGCGGAAGTCGCCCCAGAAATCCTCCAGCACCGGGACCCAGTCCTTCTCGCCGCGCGAGATGGCGTCCAGCTCGTCCTCGAGCTTCGCGGTGAAGTCGTAGTCCACGTAGCGGTCGAAGTGCTGGGTCAGGAAGCTGTTCACGATCCGGCCGGTGTCGGTCGGGATGAAGCGCTTGCCGTCCATCTCCACGTACTCGCGTGACTGCAGCGTGGAGATGATGCTGGCGTAGGTCGACGGACGGCCGATGCCGTATTCCTCCAGCGTCTTCACCAGGCTGGCCTCGGTATAGCGCGGCGGCGGCTCGGTGAAGTGCTGGTCGGCGGTGACCTCTTCGAGTTGGACCGTGTCGCCCTCGGCCATTTCCGGCAGGCGCTTGTCCTCGTCGTCATCCTGCGCGTCGTCGCGGCCCTCCTGGTAGACCGCGATGAAGCCGGGGTCGACCAGGGTGGAGCCGGTGGCGCGGAACTGGTGCTGGCTGTCGCCCGGGACCAGGTCGGCGGCCACGGTGTCGAAGGTCGCGTGGATCATCTGGCAGGCGACGGTGCGCTTCCAGATCAGGTCGTACAGCCGGGCCTGGTCGCTGCTCAGGCGCTCGCGGACCTCGTTCGGCAGACGGCGCACAGAGGTTGGGCGGATGGCCTCGTGGGCCTCCTGCGCGTTCTTCGACTTGGTCTTGTACTGGCGCGGGCTGTCGGGGACGTTGTTGGCCCCGTAGCGCTCCTCGATCAGGCCGCGGATCTCGCCGATCGCCTCGCCGGCCAGGGCCACCGAGTCGGTACGCATGTAGGTGATCAGGCCGATCGCGCCGGATCCCAGATCGATGCCTTCATATAGTTGCTGCGCGGTGCGCATGGTGCGCGATGCGGTGAAGCCCAGCTTGCGCGAGGCCTCCTGCTGCAGGGTCGAGGTGGTGAACGGCGCCGCCGGGTTGCGGCGGCGCTGCTTCTTTTCGACCTTGGCGACGCGCAGCTCGCCATTCGCGGCGTCGGTCAGACGCTTCTGGGCATCGTGCGCGAGCTCGGCGCTGTTCAGGTCGAACTGGTCCAGCTTGTTGCCGTCCAGGTGGGTCAGGCGCGCGGTGAACGGCTGGCTCTGGCGCTCGACCTTCGCATCCAGGGTCCAGTATTCGCGAGGGACGAAGGCCTCGATCTCGTTCTCGCGCTCGCAGATCATGCGCAGCGCCGGGCTCTGCACGCGCCCGGCGGACAGGCCGCGCTTGATCTTGCGCCACAGCAGCGGGGAGAGGTTGAAGCCGACCAGGTAGTCCAGCGCGCGGCGCGCCTGCTGGGCATCGATCAGTGGCTTGGCCAGGTCGCGCGGTTCCTCGATCGCCTGCTGGATCGCCTTCTTGGTGATCTCGTGAAACACGACGCGATGCACGCCGCGATCGTCCAGCAGGCCGCGGTCACGCAACACCTCGTAGAGATGCCAGGAGATCGCCTCGCCTTCACGGTCAGGGTCAGTCGCAAGGATCAGGTCGTCGGATTTCTTCAGCGCCTTGGCGATCGCCTCGATCTGTTTCTCGCTGCGCTCGATCACGTCGTACTTCATGCGGAACCCGTTCTCCGGGTCCACCGCGCCCTCCTTGGGCACCAGGTCGCGCACATGGCCATAGGAGGCCATGACCTGGTAGTCCGGGCCGAGATACTTCTCGATGGTCTTGCCCTTGGCGGGCGACTCTACGATGACGAGGTGCTTGCTCATGTCGCTCGGGACCGTCTCCGTGGCAGCGGGTTCCGTATCGGGGCGATCGCGGTCGCATGGCAGCGACCGGGTTCACGGGCGCTAAAGACTAGATGAGGAAATGCCCGTTGGCTACCGCGCGCCTTTCGCAAGACGGAGAAATCAGTGCAGATAATCCACGGCCGCGGGGCCCGAATCGTCGCGCATGACCTCCTCCAGGCGGGAGTAGGCGATCGCGTCGTCGGGCTGGTTGAACAGCACCATCAGCACCACCCAGCGCAGCTGGTCGAGGTCGATCTCCTCGGCGTCCAGCTCCATCACCCGATCCAGCACCAGCTCGCGGGTGCCGGCGGTCAGCAGGCCGTTCTGTTCCAGGTGCAGCAGGAAGCCATGGGCCTCGGTATCCAGGCGTTTTTGCTCTTCCGGGGCATAGATCCGCTGGGCGGCGCCGTCGCCGCCGCGCCCGGCCAGGGGGGCCTCGCTCATCAGGCGGTCCAGCCAGCCCAGAGCGCGGTCGATTTCGCGGCGGGCAAAGCCGGCCTCCACCAGGTGGCGTTCCAGCTCCGAGCGGTCCGGCTCCTCGTCGGATTCCTCGTCGATGGTGTGCTCGAAGAGATACATGAGCACATCCAGCACATTCTCGTTCATGATTCGGGGGATCCTGCGTCGAGGCGCTGGTAACGCCCGTGGTCGAGGGCGGCCACACGGCCATGGAGTTCAAGCAAAACCAGCATGGATGAAAGCTGTTCGATGGTCAATTTGGTGCGTTCGCGCAGGGTTTCCAGCGGGACCGGGTCGAATCCCATCGCGTTCAGTACGCGTTCCTGCTCCGGATCCAGCGGGTCGGAGGCGGGTTCGGCCGCGGCCGCAGGCGCATCGGGCGCGACGCCCAGCCAGTCCGCGAGGTCATCCAGGATCTCCTCGGCCGACTCCACCAGCTGGGCGCCATCGCGGATCAGCCGGTGGCAGCCGCGGCTGGCCGGGCTCAGCACCGAACCGGGGACGGCATAGACCTGGCGTCCCTGTTCGGCGGCCAGCCGTGCGGTGATCAGGGATCCGCTCTTCAGCGCCGCCTCGACGACCAGGGTCGCCAGTGACAGGCCGCTGATCACGCGGTTGCGCTGCGGGAAGTTCCGCGCCAGCGGGCGGGTATCGGTGGGCCACAGCGAGACCACCAGGCCATGGTCCGCGATGCGGTGCGCCAGGCGCCGGTGCTGGGCGGGGTAGATGCGGTCGGGCCCAGTGGCCACGACCGCGATGGTGCGCCCGCCGGGCGCGGCCAGGGCACCTTCGTGGGCCGCGCCGTCGATGCCCCGGGCCAGGCCGCTGGTGATCGTCAGCCCGGCACCGGCCAGTTCGCGCGCGAATTCGGTGGCGAGGCGCTCCCCCTGCGGGGTGGCCTCGCGGCTGCCGACGATCCCCACCTGCGGGCTGCGCAGCAGCTCGCGCGCGCCGTTCAGGTACAGCACCGGGGGCGGGTCGGGGAGTTCCGCCAGCAGGGGCGGGTAGTCGGGGTCGTCCAGACACAGCAATGTGTGCCGGGGGTCGGCATCCAGCCAGGCCTGGTCGGCCTGCGCCCCGGCCTCGCGGGCTTTATGGGCGGCGCTGTCCAGCTTGAGGTCGACGCCCGCGCGCTGCCATTCGGCCGCAGGGGCGGCCAGGGCATTGCCCGGAGAGCCGAAGGCCTCGACCAGTTGCAGCAGGCGCCGCGGGCCGAGGCCGGGGGTGTTGATCAGTTGCAGCCAGTCCTCGTGCGGGGCGGCTGTCGCGCCGGCATCACGCATGCAGCCCCGCCGCAGGCCCGGTCAGGGGGTGCGAACCTTGTCGCCCTCGCGCAGGGTGCGCTCGGCCTCGGTCACCAGCACGTAGGACACCTTCTCGAAGGTCTGGAAGACCATGACGGTGCCGACTTCCTCTTCCGGCAGGGTGACCACCTCGTTGGCGCGATCGCTGATCGGGTCGCGGACCTCGCGCCCGGCGGTAAAGGCGGTCAAGACATGGCCGTTTTCGATGCCGTCGCGTTCGCCACGGTTGATGATGGCGGCCTGCAGCTGGCCGATCTGGCTGATGGCGTCGAACAGCGAGATGATTGTGCCCTCGGTACCGGCCGGCGGGCGCCCGATGTCGAACAGCATGTCCTGCTCTTCGGCGTAGGGCACCAGGCGGTCGCCGCGGATGGCCTCGCGCTCGCCCTTGCGGATGTCGGCGCGGGCGACGTTGCCCGGCTCGATGATCTCGGCCTCGCCCACCGGCAGGGTGGCGACGCCCAGGTCCTCGCCGGTGTCCGGATCGGTCAGTGCGCCGTCGTGGCGAACGATGTGATAGAGCTCGTAGCGTTCGGTGTCCTCGGCGTTGCGCACGTACACCCGGTCGCCCGGGCCGAAGATCACGCGCTCGTCCTGCGAGGCGAGGATGTAGGGGGCGTTTTCCAGGGTTTCCTCGTCCAGCACCTGCGGACGGAACATGAACGACTGCAGGGTGGAGATCGGAGAGACGTCCTCGTCGCGCTCCACCACCCGTGCTTCCGGCGACAGGCGATGCGTCGGGCGCACCCGCGGCCCGCCGTCGACCGTGATGCGCGGCCGGCCGTCCACGTAGTGGATGCTCAGCACGTCACCCGGATAGATCAGGTGGGGGTTCTCGATCTCGGGGTTGACCAGCCAGATCTCCGGCCAGTACCACGGGTCCTGCAGGAACATCGCGGAGATGTCCCAGAGGGTGTCGCCCTTCTTCACGACGTAGCGTTCGGGCGCGGATTCGCGGATCTCCGGCTCGGCCTCGGGGGTCGAGCGTTCATCCTGGGCTTCGCGCGCCGGGCGGGCTTCGGCCTGCGCCGTGCCGGAATCGGAGGCGGTTGATTCGCCGCCGCCGTTCTCGGGTGTGGCCGCGCAGGCGCCCAGCAACAGCGTTACACTGAACAGAATGCCCGGCAGAACGAAGGTCGTGGTGGCCCTGGTCTTGTACATTTGGTGTCCCCTGTCAGGTCCGCGCGCTCCCCGAGCCTTCCTGTGGCCCGGCCCCAATCGGATGACGCAATTCCGCGGATATTGCGGTCCAACGTTAGCAGAATTGCGACATCTGTACAGTACAAAGTTTGAGGTTTTTTCATGGCCAAGCGTGAAATCCTGCACTTCCCCGACCCCCGGCTGCGGCTGAAGGCCGAGCCGGTCGCCGAGGTGGACGACGAAATCCGCACCCTGGTGGACGACATGTTCGAGACCATGTACGCCGCGCCCGGTATTGGTCTGGCCGCCACCCAGATCAACGTGCAAAAGCGTGTGCTGGTCGCGGATGTCTCCGAGGACCAGAGCGAGCCGCATGCCCTGATCAACCCGGAGATCCTCGAGACCTCCGGTGAGGAGGAAATGGACGAGGGCTGCCTGTCCGTCCCCGGCTTCTACGAGAAGGTGCAGCGCGCCGACCGGATTCGCGTGCGTGCCCTGGGGCGTGACGGCCAGCCCTTCGAGCTGGACATCGATGGCCTGCTGGCGGTGTGCATCCAGCACGAGATTGACCACCTCGACGGCAAGCTGTTTGTCGATTACCTGTCCAGCCTCAAGCGCAGCCGCATCCGCAAGAAGCTGGAGAAGCAGGGCGGGCGCTCCGGAGCCGGTGACAAGACCGCGGTCCCCGCGGTCTGATGGGAGTGGCGGACACGGACGTCGAGTCCCTGCGCATTGTCTATGCCGGGACGCCGGATTTCGCGGTTCCCGCGCTGCAGTCCCTGATCGACGCCGGGCATGCCCCGGTCGCGGTCTATACCCAGCCGGACCGACCGGCGGGGCGCGGGCGCAAGCTGCGTCCGGGCCCGGTCAAGCAGGTCGCCGAGGCCGCCGGCCTGCCGGTGGTGCAGCCGGAGAGCCTGAAGTCCGCCGAGGCCCAGGCCGAACTTGCCGCCTGGCGCCCGGACATCCTGATCGTGGCGGCCTACGGGCTGATCCTGCCCCGCGCCGTACTCGCGATCCCGCCGCTGGGCGGGCTCAATATCCATGCCTCGCTGCTGCCGCGCTGGCGCGGCGCGGCGCCGATCCATCGCGCGATCCTCGCGGGGGACGAAGAGACGGGGGTCTGCCTGATGCAGATGGCCCCGGGGCTGGATACCGGGCCGGTGCACGCCTGCCGTCGCGTCCCGATCACGCCGGAGACCACCACCGGGGGCCTGCACGATGTCCTCGCCCGCGAAGGGGCGGAGCTGCTGGTGGAGCAGCTCCCGACGATTGCCGCGGGTGCCTCCGCGCCCTGGCCGCAGGATGACGCGCAGGCCAGCTACGCCCGCAAGCTGGAGAAACAGGAGGCCTGGATGGACTGGTCGCAGCCGGCCGCGGCCCTGGATCGACAGGTGCGGGCCTTCAACCCCTGGCCGGTGGCGCAGGCCGGCTGGCAGGGGCAGGCGCTGCGGGTCTACGCGGCGACCCCGCTGGAGGTCGCGGCGAATGCGACGCCCGGAACGATCATGGATGCCGGGCCGGAGGGCGTGGATGTGGCCACCGGCGACGGCGTCCTGCGCCTGCGGACCGTGCAGCTGCCCGGCCGCCGCCCGGTCGCGGCGGCGGACTGGGCCCGCAATGCGGACCTGCCCGGCCAAACCCTGACCGGGGCGGCCTGATGGCGGGCAAGTCGAAACGCGTGGTGCCCTCGCGGGTGGATTCGCGCTCGCCGCGCCAGCGCGCGCTGGAGGCGGTGGAGCGCGTGGTGCTGCAGGGCCAGTCGCTGACCCGGGCGGTGGAGCTGGTGACCGAGGGGCTGGCGGCGCGCGATGCCGCCTGGGTGCAGGCGCTCGCCTACACCACCTTGCGCTGGTACCCGCAGCTGGCGGGGCTGGTCGATGGCTTTCTGGATCGGCCGCTGCGCAAGAAGGATGCCGTGATTGGTGTGCTGCTGGCGCAGGGACTGGCCGAGGTGCTGCATTTCGGGACGCGCGATCACGCGGCGGTGCGGGAGACCGCCGAACTGGCGCGCGAGATCCATCGCCCCGGCGCGGTGGGCCTGATCAACGCGGTGCTGCGCCGTGCCCTGCGCGAGCAGGACGAACTGGCGAGCCAGATCGAGGCCGACCCGGTGCTGCGCTATGCGGTCCCGGAATGGCTGCTGGAGGCGATTCGCGATGCCTGGCCGGAGGACTGGGAGACGCTGCTGGAGGCCTCGACCCGACCCGCGCCGATGACCCTGCGGGTCAACCTGCACCGCGGCAGTCGCGAGGCGGCGCTGGAGGCCCTGTCCGCCGCCGGCATCCCGGCGCGCGCGCACCCGGCGCTGGCCAGCGCGCTGACGCTGAATGACCCGGTCGATGTGGCCGCCCTGCCGGGGTTCACTGACGGGGCGCTTTCGGTCCAGGACGCCTCGGCGCAATGGGCCGGGCCGCTGCTGGGGCCGCGGGCCGGCGAACGGGTGCTGGACGCCTGTGCGGCACCCGGCGGCAAGACCGGGCATTTGCTGGAACACGCGGGTGGCGATCTGGATCTGACCGCGCTGGACAACGACCCCGAACGCCTGGAACAGGTACGCGAGAACCTCGACCGGCTGGGCTATGACGCACGCCTGGTCGCGGCGGATCTGGACGCCACCGATGACTGGTGGGACGGCGAGCCCTTCGACGCGATCCTGCTGGATGTTCCCTGTTCCGCCACCGGCGTGATCCGGCGTCATCCGGACATCAAGACCCTGCGCCGGGCCGATGACATCCCGCGCCTGGCGGCGGAGCAGGCCCGCCTGCTGGCCGGCGCCTGGAAGCTGCTCCGCCCGGGCGGCCGGTTGCTGTATGCCACCTGTTCGCTGCTGTCGCCGGAAAACGAGGCGGTGGTCGCCCCGTTCGTCGCGGCGACCGCGGATGCCCGCGCTCGGCCGCTGGAGGGCGAGTACGCCATCCCCGGCAGCAAGCCCCGCGCGGCAGGTGTATCGCTGCCGCTGGGGCTCGAGGACGGGGACGGCTTCTATTACGCACTACTGGAGAAGCAGGCCCCCTGATGCCGGGGCGTTCATCGTGGCGGGGCGGGCCCCTGACGGCGCTGTGCGGGCTGCTGGCCCTGCTGGCGCTGCCGGTGACGGCGAGCGCGGTGGAGATCCGCGCCGCGAATCACATGTGGCTGGATGATGCCACCGTGCTGGTGCGCCTCGATATCGACATGCGCCTGCCCGCGGTGCTGGAGGACGCCCTGGCCAACGGTGTGACGCTGGAGTTCGAGGCGCAGACGCGGCTGGAACGCGGCCGGCGGGTCGGGCGCGATACCCTTGCCAGCGAGACGCGTCGCGTCCAGCTGCAATACTTCGCCCTGAACCGGCACTATCTGGTAACCGCGGTGACCGACGAGCGCATGGACCTGAAACCGACCCTGGGGGATGCCCTGGACCTGGTCGCCCGGCGGCTGGGGCGGCTGCGTCTGGACGAGGTTCCGGACGCGGTGCGCGAGAATCCCGGCGAGTTCGATCTCGCGGCGCGGCTGACGCTGGTGTATTCCGCGCTGCCGCTGCCTTTGCAACTGGATGCCGGTTTGCGCGGTGATCTGACGACCCGACAGGAGTGGCGGCGATGGTCGCTGGATTAGGGAAACGCTGGTCAACGTACACGCTCGCGCTCGAGTCGCTTTTGCGCGCGCAAAAGCGGCCGAGCCCCTTGGGGTTGGTACCCCGGGTTCCCCGATCCGGCGTTGCGGCCCTTGCCGGTAGAATGGCTACCGGCTGCGGACCGCGCCTTGTTTCGGAAAACCTGGGATACCAACGCGAGGGTGTACGTTGACCAGCGTTTCCCTAAGAGGCTTCCCGTGGGGGCTCCTCGGCATCGGGCTCCTGTTCGCGCTGCTGCTGACCTCGCTGGTGGTGATGGGCGATGCGGCCCAGAATCAGGCGCGCTTCGAACAGGTGTTCCTGTGGCTGCTGGTGTTCCATGTGGCCGTGCTGGTGGTGCTGGGCGGGCTGATTATCTATCAGCTCGTGCGCATGGCGATCCAGTATCGCCGCGGGGTGCCCGGCAGCCGCCTGACGCTGCGCCTGGTGGCGGTGTTCATGCTGGTGGCCGTGCTGCCGGTGTCGGTCGTCTACTACTTCTCCTTCAAGTTCCTGAACGAGGGGGTGGATTCCTGGTTCGACGTGCGCGTGGAGTCGGCGCTGGAGGATGCGCTGGAGCTGTCGCGCTCGTCGCTGGATCTGCGGGTGCGCCAGCTGGCGACCGAGACCCAGGAACTGATGAGCGACCTCGAGGGGGTCTCGGAAGGCCTGGTTCCGCTGGCGCTGAACGACTATCGCCGCCAGGTCGGGGCGCAGGAGCTGACGCTGGTCGGTTCCAACAACCGCATCATCGCCTCCAGTACCGACAGCCCGATCCGCCGTCTGCCAACCCCGCCGGGCTCCGACATCCTGATGCGGGTGCGCCCGGAGCAGCCGTATTCGCGCCTGGAGCCGCAGTCCGACGGCTCGCTGATCATCCGCGTGGTGGCCACCACCAGCAGTCGCCGCCCGGGCTCGGAGAATCGCATCCTGCAGGGCATTTACCCGGTGGATCCGCGCATGAGTGCGCTGTCGCTGCGGGTCCAGGATGCCTTCGCCGATTACCGCGAGTTCGCCTACCTGCGCGGGCCGATGATCCAGGGCTTTGTGTTTACCCTGTCGCTGGCGCTGGCGATCTCGCTGATGGCCGCGCTGTGGGCCGGACTGCTGGTGGCGCGGCGCATGGTGCGCCCGATCTCCGATCTGGTGCAGGGCACGCGCATGGTGGCGCAGGGCGACTACAGCACGCGCCTCGCGGTGCAGCGCGCCGACGAGCTGGGCTTCCTGGTGCAATCGTTCAACACCATGACCCGTACCCTGAACGAGGCGCGCGACGAGGCCGAGCGCAATCGCCGCCTGCTGGACGCCGAGCGCGCCTACCTGGAGAGCGTGCTGCAGCATCTGCGCTCCGGCGTGCTGGCGCTGGATGGCAGTCTGCGCCTGCGCACGGCGAACGCCGCGGCCAGCGAGATCCTGGAATGCGACCTGCAGGGCGCGCGCACCCGGGTGATGTCCGAGCTGGGTGACGAGTGCCCGTTGGTCGCACAGTTCTTCGAGGCGATCAGTGACGCCCTGGTGCGCCAGGAGGCCGAATGGTCGCGTCAGGTGGTCGTCTTTACCCGCAGCGGGCGCAAGGTCCTGATGACCCGCGCGGTGTGGTTGCCGACCTCGGGCTCCAGCCGCGGCCTGCACGCCATCGTATTTGACGACATGACCGAGTTCCTGAAGGCCCAGCGCGACGCGGCCTGGGGCGAGGTGGCGCGGCGCCTGGCACACGAGATCAAGAACCCGCTGACGCCGATCCAGCTCTCCGCCGAGCGCCTCTCGAGGCGCCTGGGCAAGGTGCTGGAAGGGGCCGACCGCGAGGTGCTGGACCGTGCCACCGGCACCATCGTGCAGCAGGTGGAGGCGATGAAGACCCTGGTCAACGCCTTCCGCGACTATGCCCAGGCGCCGCAGCTGGAGCGCGCCTCGGTGGACCTGAACCAGCTGATCCGCGATGTCTGCGAGCTGTACCTCGACCAGGACGGCCGCTCGCGCGTGGATGTCACGCTGGATGCGGAACTGCCGCGGATCCACGGCGACGCCGGGCGCCTGCGCCAGCTGCTGCACAACCTGATCAAGAACGCGCTGGAGGCGGGCGAGGGCCACGAGGACATGGAGGTGCATGTGGCCACTGCCTACCTTGACGACCCGGCGGGTCCGCATATCGAGCTGCGGGTGACCGACACCGGTCCCGGCATCAAGCCGGAGTTCCTCGAACGCATCTTCGAGCCCTACACCACCGACAAACCGCGTGGAACCGGTCTCGGTCTGGCGGTCGCACAGAAGATCGTGGAGGAGCATGGCGGCATGATTGAGTGCCATAATGCGGAATCCGGGCGGCATGGGGCGGTCTTCCGCATCCGCATTCCGGTGGAGCATGGTCCGGTGGTTCACGAGGAGCCCGAATGAGCGAAGCCTACATACTCGTGGTCGACGACGAGCCGGACATCCGCATGCTGCTGCAGGATGTGCTGGAGGACGAGGGCTACCAGGTGGCGCTCGCCGGCTCCGTGGCCGAGGCCAAGGCCCAGCGCCGCAGCCGCCGTCCCGATCTGATCCTGCTGGATGTCTGGATGCCGGACGGTGACGGCATCTCGCTCTTGAAGGAGTGGAGCGACGACGAGGGCCTGCCCTGCCCGGTGGTGATGATCTCCGGCCATGGCAATGTCGAGACCGCCGTGGACGCCACGCGACTCGGGGCCTACGACTTCATCGAGAAGCCGCTGTCCATCGACAAGCTGCTGATCACCCTGAACAACGCCCTGGAGGCCGCGCGCCTGCAGCGCGAGAACGTGGGCCTGAAGCGCCATGCCGGTACGGTGCACGACCCGGTCGGCAGCAGCGCCACCATGGTGAACCTGCGCGACCAGGTGCAGCGCATGGCGCAGCACGATACCTGGGTGCTGATCACCGGCGAGCCGGGGGTGGGCAAGCAGACCTTCGCGCGCCTGCTGCATGCGCGCAGCGCGCGGCGCGAGAGCCCGTTCATCGTGGTCTCGGTGGGTTCGCTGTCCGGCGATGAGGCGATTGCCGAGCTGTTCGGCAGCGAGCAGGGCGAGCATGTGCGCTACGGCCTGCTGGAGCAGGCGGCGGGCGGCGTGCTGTTCCTCGACGAGGTCGCGGAGATGGACCTGCAGACCCAGGGCCGGCTGCTGCACGCGCTGGATACCCAGCGCATCACGCGCATCGGCGGCAACCAGCCGATCAGCGTGAATGTGCGCGTGATCGCGGCCAGCCAGTACGACCTGGCCGAGGCGGTGGAGCAGGGCCACTTCCGCGAGGACCTCTACTACCGGCTCAATGTCCTGCCGCTGGCGATCCCGCCGCTGCGCGAGCACCCGGAGGATATCCCGGAACTGCTGGAATGCCACATGCGCCACCTGCACCAGCAGGAGGGCCTGCCGGTGCGCGCCTTCCAGCGCCCGGCACTCGAGCGGCTGCAGCAGTACCACTGGCCCGGCAATGTGCGCGAACTGCGCAATCTGGTGCAGCGGCTGATGATCCTGGGCTCCGGCGACGAGATTACCCGCGACGAGGTGGAACGCACCCTCAGCGGGCAGCCGCAGCGCGCGGAGGAGGCGGGCGAGGGCGCAGTGGCCATCCCCGACCTGCCGTTGCGCGAGGCGCGCGAGCAGTTCGAGCGCGAGTATCTGCAGCAGCAGCTGGAGCGCTCCGAGGGCAACATGACGCGCCTGGCGGAACGGGTGGGGCTGGAACGCACCCATCTGTACCGCAAGTTCAAGGCGCTGGGGATCGACCCCAAGCGCGTGAAATCCGATAGCTGAATCCGCTCCGGGACGGGAGGCGCATGAAGCACATCATCATCCTCGGGGCCGGTCAGGTCGGCCAGTCGCTGGCCGAGGCGCTGAGCGCCGACGGGATCGACATCACCGTGGTCGACTATCGCTCCGAGATGCTGGCGGATCTGGAAGACCGCTACGACATAAAAACGGTACACGGCTTCGCTGCGCACCCGTCGGTGCTGGAGGCGGCCGGGGCGCGGGACGCGTCCATGCTGATCGCGGTGACCAATTCCGACGAGACCAACATGGTCGCCTGCCAGGTGGCGTCCACGCTGTTCAATATCGAGACCAAGATCGCCCGGGTACGGGCGCGCGACTACCACGAGACCCCGGCGCTGTTCGCCCAGGACGCGATGCCGGTGGACATGCTGATCTCGCCCGAGGCGATCGTGACCAGCCACATCCAGCGGCTGATCGAGCACCCCGGCTCGCTGCAGGTGCTGGAATTCGCCGAGGGCCGCGTCTCGCTGGTCGGCGTGCGGGCCTACTACGGCGGGCCGCTGGTCGGCCACGAACTGAAGAACCTGCAAAGCGACATGCCCGGGATCCATACCCGGGTGGCCGCGATCTTCCGCAAGGACCGGCCGATTCAGCCGGATGGTTCCACGGTGATCGAGGCGGACGACGAGGTCTTCTTTGTCGCCGCCAAGAAGAACATCCGCGCGGTGACCTCGGAGCTGCGCAAGCTGGAGAAGCCCTACAAGCGCATCCTGATCGCGGGCGGCGGCAACATCGGCGAGCGGCTCGCCGAGACGCTCAGCAAGCGCTACCGGGTCAAGGTGATCGAGCGTGACTCCGAGCGCGCCGACCACCTGGCGCGGACGCTGCCCAGCAATGTGCTGGTGCTGCACGGGGACAGCTCGGATGACCGCTTCCTCGAGTCCATCAACGTTGAGCACAGCGATGTGTTCTGCGCGGTCACCAACGACGACCAGGCGAATATCTTTGCCGGGATGCTGGCCAAGCGCTGGGGCGTGCGCAAGGTGATGTCGCTGATCAATCGCCCCAGCTACGTGGACCTGCTGCAGAGCGGGACCATCGATGTCGCGATCTCGCCGCAGCAGGCGACCATCGGGGCCCTGCTGGCGCGGGTGCGCGAGGGTGGTACTGCCACCGTGCATACCCTGCGGCGCGGGGCGGCGGAGGCGATCGAGACGGTGGTCAACGGCGATGCGCGCACCTCGCAGGTGGTCGGGCGGCGGGTCGACGAGATCGACTTCCCCGAGGGTACGAGCCTGGGCGCGGTGGTCCGCGAGGAGGAGGTCATCATCCCGCACCGGGACACGGTCATCGAGGCCGGCGACCATGTGATCCTGTTCGTGACCGACCGGCGCAAGGTGAAGCAGGTCCAGCGCCTGTTCCAGCCCACGGCACTGTTCTTCTAGGGAAACACTGATAAATGTACACACTCGCGTTGAGACCCCAGGTTTTCCGAGACAAGGCACGGTGCGCAGCCGGTAGTGGTTCTACAGGCAAGGGCCGTAATGCAGGATCGGGGAACCTGGGGTCCCAACCCCGCGGGGCTCGGCCGCCCGTTGTTATCAGAAACGGGCGCGCGCACGGCGTTGCGGCTCCCTTGTGCAGAATGACTGCACGGCAGTCACCGCGCCTTGTTTGCACGCACAAGCGACTCGAGCGCGAGTGCGTACATTCATCAGTGTTTCCCTAGGCGGCGCCGATGCTGCATCTCGCCTCCACCGCCCGGTTGCTGGGCGTCCTGCTGACGCTGTTCAGTCTGGCGATGCTGCCGCCGGCGGCCATCGGCTTCCTGTACGGGGAGGCCACCGCGCTGGTGTTCCTGCAGGCCTTTGCCCTGCTCCTGCTGATCGGCGGGCTGCTGTGGGCCCCGCTGTACCGGATGCGTCAGGAACTGCAGGCGCGCGACGGCTTCATCCTGGTGGTGCTGTTCTGGCTGGGGCTGGGCATCGCGGGCGCGACCCCCCTGTTCCTCGATCCGAGCCTGCAGATATCCTTTACCGACGCGGCCTTCGAATCGATGTCCGGGCTGACCACGACCGGGGCCACGGTGCTGACCGGGCTGGACGACCTGCCGCGGGCGCTCCTGTGGTATCGCCAGCAACTCCAGTGGATGGGGGGCATGGGCATCATCGTGCTGGCGGTGGCCATCCTCCCGCTGCTGGGCGTCGGCGGGATGCAGCTGTTCAAGGCCGAGACCCCGGGGCCGATCCGCGACAATAAACTCACCCCGCGCATCGCCGAGACCGCGCGCAACCTCTGGTACATCTACCTGGGCCTGACCGTGGCCTGCGCGCTGGCCTACTGGGCTGCCGGCATGGATGCCTTCGATGCCGTCGCGCATGCCTTCTCCACCGTGGCAATCGGCGGGTTTTCACCCTATGACGCGAGCATCGGTCATTTCGATAGCGCCCTGATCGAAAGCGTTGCCATCGTGTTCATGATCATCGCGGGCATGAACTTTGCGCTGCACTTCCTGGTGATCCACCGGGCGACCGTCGCCCCCTATCGCCGCGACGAGGAACTGCGGACCTACCTGCTGCTGCTGGCCGGAGCCAGCGTTGTGGTGGTGATCTTCATGCTCGCGACCGGCTTCGCCAGCGACACCACGGAGGCCCTGCGCAAGGGCCTGTTCCATGTGGTGTCGATCGCGACTACGACGGGTTACGCCACCGACAGCTTCTACCTGTGGCCGGGCTTCCTGCCGGTGCTGTTGATCTTCCTGTCATTTATCGGCGCCTGTACCGGATCGACGGGGGGCGGTATGAAGGTGGTCCGTGTGCTGCTGCTGATGAAGCAGGGGCTGCGCGAGATCAAGCGGCTGATCCACCCGCATGCGCGGATCACCGTGAAGGTGAATGGCAAGGAGGCGCCGGATCGCGTGGTCCAGGCCGTGTGGGGCTTTCTCGCCGCCTACGTGATGGTGTTTGTCGTGATGATGCTGTTGTTGATGGTGACCGGGCTGGATCAGGTCACCTCGTTCTCGGCGGTCGCGGCGACGCTGAACAACCTCGGGCCGGGTCTGGGCGAGGTCGGGGCGAACTATGCCGGAATCAACGACTTCAGCAAGTGGGTGCTGGTGTTCGCCATGCTGATGGGGCGCCTGGAAATCTTTACCGTGCTGGTGCTTCTGTCGCCCGCCTTCTGGCGGCGTTAGCCTGAACGCATCGTTTGACCGGCGGCGCGGGAGGTGCCCCATGAGCGACATGATCGAACGTTTCCAGAACATGCTCGATGGCGGACAGGACTCTGCCATGCTGCGTTTCTCGCTGGGCAACGCCCTGGCGACCGACGGTCAGCTCGAGGCCGCCGTCCCGCATCTCGAACGGGCGCTGGAGCTGGACGGCGGCTATTCCGCGGCGTGGAAGCTGCTGGCGAAGACGCTGGTCCAGCTCGAGCGCCCGGAGGCGGCGCTGTCCACCTGCGAGCGCGGCATTCGCGTGGCCACCGAGAAGGGCGACCTGCAGGCGGTGAAGGAGATGGAGGTCTTCGCCAAGCGAGCGCGCAAGCAGCAGGCCGCCACGGACGGGTCGGGCGACGGCTCCGGGGGCGCATGAGCGCAGCCGACGACGATCGAAGCCGGAGCGAGGACGCCGGCGCCTACCAGGCCCCGCTGACCGCGGCCCACTTCGCCCCGCGCTACTGGGGCAGCTGGCTGCTGCTGGGCCTGGCCTGGGTGTTGCAGGAATTGCCGCGCCCGGCCGTGCGTGGCCTGGCCCGTGGCCTGGGCCGGCTGATCCGGCGCTTTGCCGGGCGCAGTCGCGCGGTGGCCGAACGCAACCTGGAGCTGTGCTTCCCGCAGCTGAGCCCCGCCGAACGCATGCAACGCCTGGAGGCCTATTACCGCTACCAGGCACAGACCGTGCTGGACTATGGCCTGCTGTGGTTCGGCAAGCCGGGGCAGCATGCCGCGCGTATCCGCATCGAGGGCCTGGAACATTACGAGCGCCTGCGCTCGGCCGGTACCCCGGTGATCATCCTCGCGCCGCATTCACTGGCGCTGGACTACGGTGGCGTGCGCATGAGCCAGATGTTCGATGGCGTGTCCTTCGCCAAGCCGATGAAGAACCCGGTGCTGGAATGGATCAACCACCGCAGCCGCACCCGCTACTCCGGCGACATCTTCGCCCGTGACCAGGGCCTGCGCCCGGCCATCCGCCAGCTCAAGCGCGGGCGCTTCTTCTACTACCTCCCGGACGAGGACCTGGGCGCCGAGGGCGCCGTATTCGTCGACTTCTTCGGTGTGAAGAAGGCCACGCTGACCGCGCTGGCGCGCCTGACGCGCATGTCGAAGGCCGCGGTGCTCCCCAGCTTCGCCTGGTACGACCCCGCGGCGGATCAGTACGTGATGCGCCTGTGGCCGCCGCTGGAGGACTATCCCGCCGGCGACGACGAGGCGGATGCCCGACATATGAACGCAGCCGTGGAACGCGGCATCGAACAGGCCCCGGCGCAGTATCTGTGGTCCATGCGCCTGTTCCGCACCCGCCCCGCCGGCGAGCCGCGCCTGTACCCCGACCGCAAGCGCTGATCACGCGGCGATGCCCGAGGGCGATACGATCCACAAGCTGGCGGCGGCGCTGCGGCCCATGCTCGAGGGGGTGGCGCTTGGCCGGGTCGCCACCCGAGCGCGCCGGGGGGATCCGTTACTGGAACATGGCGTGATGACCGCGGAGGCCGTGCAGGCCCGGGGCAAGCACCTGCTGCTGGACCTGGAGGCGACGGACGGGCGGCGCTGGCAGTTGCGCAGCCATCTCGGGATGTACGGGACCTGGCACCAGTATGCGCCGGGCGCGGCGTGGCACAAGCCGGCGGCCGGGGCGTGGGCGGTGCTGGGCCTGCCGGATCGCGTGCTGGTCTGTTTCCACCCGCGTGAGCTGCAGTGGCGTCCGCGCGCGGACGGCGCACGGGACGTTCCCCGGCTGGATGCGCGGGTGGGCCCCGACCTGCTGGACCCGGCGATTGACCTGGATGCGGTTGTTGCCCGGGTACGCGATCGTGCCGATTCAGCCCGCCCGATCGTGGATGTGCTGCTGGATCAGTCCCTGGCGGCGGGGATCGGCAACATCTACAAGTCCGAGGTGCTGTTCCTGCAGGGGTGCCATCCACTGCGTCCTCTGGCACAGGTGCCGGAGGCCATGCTGCGCGGGTTGTACCGCGACGCCGAACGCCTGCTGCGGCGCAATGTGAAGCCGGGGCCGCGGATTACCCGTGAGCGTGCGGAGGCGGGGGCGTTTCTGAACGTCTACGGTCGTCGGGGTGAGCCCTGTCACCAGTGCGGGGCACCGGTCGAATATGCCCGACTGGGCGAGCACCTGCGTGCGACCTACTGGTGTCCGGTCTGCCAGCCGGGGAACCCGTAGGCCCCCGCGGCATCCCAAAAGGATATGAATGATGCACGGCTCCTGGCCGTGCCGCCCAAGTCTCCAGCGGTATCCCGCCCCGCAGGCATCGCATTTTCCAAGGAGGTGAACCATGCAGACGCGCACGATGAAGACGAGCCGCCTCACCCTGGCGCCCGTGCTGGCCGGTCTGGTGATGGCCTGTACCGGATCCTCCGGGGTCTCGGCCGAGGGGCTGGGGGCCGGGGAGCATGGCCTGCAAGCCAGTGTGCTGCACGAGGGACTTAATCACCCCTGGGCCATTGCGTTTTTGCCGGAGGGCGGGGCGCTGATCAGCGAGCGCCCGGGCACCCTGCGCTGGTTCGAGGACGCCGGGTCCTTCGACGGCCGGGGCGAGTTGGTATCCGGTGTTCCGGGCGACCTGCAGGCGCGCAACCAGGGCGGCCTGCTGGACCTCGCGCTGCATCCCGACTTCGCCGAGAACCGCTGGCTGTACTTCACCTATTCCGCAGCCGTGGATGGCGGGCTCACCACACGCCTGGCGCGCGCACGTTTCCAGGACGGTGAGCTTCAGGATGTGGAGACGCTGTTCACCGCCGAGCCGGGCGTCTCCGGGGGGCGCCACTTCGGCAGCCGCATCGTGTTCGATGACGCGGGCTACGTGTATATCAGCGTGGGGGATCGCGGCCAGCGCGATCATGCCCAGGACACCTCGACCCATATCGGCAGCATCATCCGGCTGCATGACGACGGGCGCGTCCCGGACGACAATCCGCTGGTGGATGATGCCGATGCCCGCCCCGAGATCTGGGCCTGGGGGGTGCGCAACCCGCAGGGCATGGTGATGGACCCCGAGACCGGCACCTTCTGGCAGAACGAGCACGGCCCGCGCGGGGGCGACGAGGTGAACATCATCGAGCCCGGCCTGAACTACGGCTGGCCGGTCATTACCCACGGCCGGGAGTATGCCGGCGGGCAGGTCGGCGAAGGCCTGACCGAGAAGGAGGGGATGGAATCGCCCCTGCATCACTGGACGCCCTCCATCGCCCCTTCGGGTATGGCGATCCTCCGCGATCCCGCCTTTGCCGACTGGGACGGCGATCTGCTCGTGGGCGGCCTGGCGCATCAGACCCTTCGCCGGCTGACCTTCGAGGGGCGCGAGCTGGTCAACGAGAGCGAGGTGCTGCCGGATCTCGACCGCCGCGTGCGGGACGTGCGCGTCCATGACGGGGCCATCTATATCCTGACCGACCACAATCCGGGGGAGCTGATCCGGCTCGTCCCGGCCGACTGACGGAGCCGCCGATGTTCGCCTTTTCCGAGCCGCGCATGCCGACCCCCGAACAGGCCCTGCCCGGGCGCGAAGAGCCGATGCCGGTCCCCGAGCGCCACATGGTCCTGGGGACGCCGCTGGCCCCGCCGTACCCCGAGGGCATGCAGGTGATCCATTTCGGCATGGGCTGTTTCTGGGGTGCCGAGCGGTTGTTCTGGCAGCAGGAGGGCGTGTACTCCACCAGCGTGGGCTACGGCGGGGGCTATACCCCGAACCCGACCTATCGCGAGGTCTGCAGCGGCCAGACCGGGCACACCGAACTGGTGCGGGTGGTGTTCGACCCGCGGAAGGTTTCGCTGGACGCCCTGTTCCGTACCTTCTGGGAGGGGCACGACCCGACCCAGGGTATGCGCCAGGGCAACGATGTCGGCACCCAGTACCGCTCGGCAATCTACACCACCGACCCTGAGCAAACCGCGGCTGCCGAAGCCAGCCGCGAGCGTTTCCACGCCGCGCTGGACGCCGCCGGGCGCGGGGCGATCACCACCGAGATCGCCGAGGGCCCGGCGTACTACTTCGCCGAGGACTACCACCAGCAATACCTCGCCAAGGTCCCGAACGGCTACTGCGGCCTCGGCGGCCTGGCCGTGCCCTATCCCACCTAGGTCGAAAGGCGTTTTTTACCACGAAGCCCACGAAGGCACGAAGAAAGGCCAGGTCAAAAGCGATTCACAGGAAGGTTTTAAGACCGGAAGAAGGCTGATGCGACGGCCTCCAGCAGCACGTTGATATGGTGCCTTGAGCGACCGTCACGCACTCGACCCTTCACCTGCAAACCTTCTCTTCTTCCAGACTTCCTGTGAATCGCCTTTCTTCGTGCCTTCGTGTGCTTCGTGGTGAAATCAGGTCTTAGTGTCTGCGGGTGGCGGCTTGGACGAGGGCGCGGAACAGGCGCTGGTGGCGGCGTTTCTGTGGGAGGTATTCGGGGTGCCACTGCACGCCGATGCACCAGTCGTGTTCGGCCTCGATGGCCTGGACCACGCCGGTCGATTCGCGTCCGGCGATCTTGAGGTCCCGCCCCAGGTCATTGACGGCGTGGTTGTGGAGCGCGTTCACGTGGAGCGTCGTGTCGCCCAGGATGTTGGCCAGAAGGCTGCGCGGGTCCAGCTCCACCGGCTTGACCGGCAGCAGGCTGCGGGCCTGCGGGGTTTCCACGTAGAACTCGGCCAGGTCGCGATGCAGGGTGCCGCCACGTACCACGTTGACCAGTTGCATCCCGCGGCAGATGCCGAGGATCGGGCGGTGCTCGTCCAGTGCGCGATGGATCAGGGCCTTCTCCAGCCGGTCGCGGTCGGTGTCCAGTACACCGCCATGGGACTGGAACAGCCGGCGCAGTAACCACAGGGCCGGGTAGAATAGATAGCCGATCAGGCGCTGCGACAGGCGGCGCTCCGCCTGCCGGATGGCAGCCGCATCCGGTCCCTCGGGGAGGGTCTCGCCGTAGAGCTCGGGATCCACATCCGCCCCGCCGCCCACCACCAGACCATCGAAGCGCCGGTGACCGCGCGGCTTGCCCGGGCGCAGCCGCAGCGGACGGCCGCCGGCGCGCCACACCGCGAGCGCTGTAAACAGCCAGGCGGGCCCGCCACCCTGGTCGGGTCCGGTAATGGCGATCACCGGGCGGCGTGGACGCGGCGCTGCGGTATCGGCCACGGTATCGGTGGTCGTGCGGTCGGGCTCAGAACCAGTCACGGAGGCGCTGGCTCCAGTCGTCGGCCCATCGGCCCAGGGCCTGGCCGGGGCGTTCCAGATATTCCCGCGACAGGCGCTCCAGGCGTTCCGGATCCGCCGCCAGGCGCTCGACCTCGACCCAGCCGTTGAACGGCCGCGCGAGGCTCCAGTCCGGGTCGTCGATCTCGCAGTTGGGCAGGCGGTAGTGGAAGGCCGGCCGCGGCTTGATCAGCTCGTGTTCCACCGGGGCCGCGTCGATCCTGCCGGAGTCCAGGTGGGCGAACAGCGGCAACAGATCCAGCGGGCGGTTGCGGGTCGGGTTGTGCGCCAGGTAGGTATCGATCAGGCCGGCTTGGTCGGGACGAAAGTCCGGGTCCAGCACGTAGCGTACAAACGGGCCGGGGAAAGATCGAATGTAGGGCGACAGGCGCCGCGCCAGGTCGATGGCGCCCGCCGCAGTGAGCACTTCCACCATCAGCAGGAAACTGCGCAGGATTGCCAGCAGCCACTCGGCATCGGTGCGGTGCACCTCGATATTGATCTGCAGCCCGAAGGCATAGAGAAACGAGCGTTCGGTACCCAGTGCGCCGGCCTGCTGCAGGGCGGCGCGCACCCGGTCCAGGCGGGGGAGGTCAGCCGCCGCGATCGGCGGCGCCACGATCTCGTGCGGTACCAGGCGGCCCGCGGCGTCCGCGAGCCAGCGCTCCAGCGTGGCCTCGTCCGAGTCGTCCAGCTCGATGCCCAGGCGCGCGAGGTGTTCGCGGTAGCCGCGGTCCTTCAGTACCCGGGCGTCCAGCTCCAGTTGGAAGTCGCCGACGTCCGTGTCGCGTACGTGGAAGACGAAGGCGTTGTCCGATTCGACGTGGCCCCCGAACTCGCCTTTCACGGTCTCGGCCATCGTCTCCAGCGACACCCCGGCCATCTCGATCTCCACGCCGATGCGTCGGGGTGCGCCCTCCGGATTGGCGGGCCAGGGGAGTTCGTGAAAGGGCTCGCTCATGCGCGTCTCGGAGTAATCGGGAGGCACCATGATAGCGGCTCGGTGTACCTCGTGCGGCCCGGGCAGTAGGATAGGCGCCGACTGACAGGAGCCCGCCGACCCCATGGATCGAATCTATCTGCGCGACCTCGAGATTGATGCCGTTGTTGGCGTCTATGACTGGGAACAGCGCATCCAGCGCCGCCTGCGATTCGATATCGAACTGGCGGCCGATACCCGCATCGCCGCCTACTCCGGCGAGATCGGCGACACCGTCGACTACGAGGCGGTAGCCAACGCCGTGCGTGCCATCGTCACGCGCGAACCGCATGCCTTGCTGGAATCCCTGGCCGAGGAGATCGCCGAGGCCCTGATGGCCCAGTTCGGCACGCCCTGGCTGCGCATCAAGCTCGGCAAGCCCGGCGCCGTGCCCGGCGTGCGCGAGGTCGGCATCGAGATCGAACGCGGTAGCCTTTCCTCGTAAACCCGCGCCGGCGACGGGGCGCTGCCCCGGTCGGCGCCACCCCCCCCTGCCGTGCTGTGTCATCGCGGGTCGCGAGGCGACGTGGCGATCTGCAGGGCAGGGAGGTGTTCGCCGTACGTCCCGCATGGCCGCGTGTGCGTTGGTCGCGCCTGTCCCCGCCTCGATTTGCCTCTCCAACCCCGCCACTCGCCGAAGGACTGAACCTTCCGGAATCCCGTACATGGTTCACAGTCCTCGGTCTCCGCACGTTTTTGGTGCGTGTGCACTTTTAGTGCGCACCAAATCAAGGCAAAAGCCCGTGGTTGGGCCGCAACAGGTGTTGCGAAAAGCCGATTTTGCTCCCTTTTGGTACTTGGCACAGCCCGTGCAAGGACCGGGTGTCGACTACGCGACACTCGATTGACCAATCTGGGAGATGACCAACATGAAGAAGTTCACCCGTTCCGCGCTGGCCGCCGCTGTCCTCACCGTAGGCTCCACCGGTGGCGTCGCCTTTACCTCCACCGCCGCCGCGGAGCTGTCCGTGAACATCGGCGCGGTGTCCAATTACTACTTCCGTGGTTTTTCCGAAACCGACGACGGTGCTGCCATTCAGGGTGGTATCGATTTTGAGCACGACTCCGGCTTCTATGTCGGCACCTGGATGTCCAATGTCGATTTTGGTGATGACACCAGCTACGAGCTCGATCTTTACGCCGGCTTTGCCGATGAGTTCGCCAATGGGTTCGGCTACGACGTCGGTTACATCTATTACGCCTATCCGGATGCCCGAGACGATACCGGTTCCCTGAGTGCCGACTTCGGCGAGATCTATGGTGAGGTCAGCTTCGATACCGGCGTTGTGGGACTGTACGGCGGTATGGCCTACGTCGTTCACGACAGCGATGACTCGGCCCTGGAAGACGACGACATGTACTTCTACGCCGGCCTGGACGTCCCGTTCATGGACGTCTACAGCGCCGGCTTCCTGGTAGGTCGCACCCGCTTCGACGACTCCAGCCTGGACAACTACACCCACTACACCGCCAGCCTGACCCGTGATGCGGGCGACTGGGGCGAGTTCAGCTTCAATCTCGAGTATGTCGACGAGACCGACGAAGATCTGGGCGCCTGGGTGGGCTGGTCCAAGACCTTCTGATTCCGCATTACCGCCTAAAGCAACAGCGGGTCCGTCAGGTGGAGGGCCCGCCTACAGGAGTCTGACATGAAGATGATTACCGCCGTAATCAAGCCGTTCAAGCTTGATGATGTTCGCGAGGCGATCTCGGAGATCGGCGTACAAGGGATGACCATGACCGAAGTAAAGGGTTTTGGTCGCCAGCGCGGTCATACCGAGCTCTATCGCGGTGCCGAGTACGTGGTCGATTTTCTGCCAAAGGTGAAACTGGAAGTGGCTGTCGACGAGAACCTGGTCGATCAGGTGGTCGAGGCCATTTCCAAGTCTGCCAGCACGGGCAAGATCGGCGACGGCAAGATCTTTATCACACCGGTGGAGCAGGTCGTGCGTATTCGCACGGGCGAGACCGGCCCGGAAGCCCTTTAAGGCCTCCGTCTTCCATCGAATGAGGAATTTCAATCATGGAAATTGAACAGCAAGTTGTCGAACTCGCCTACGCAATGGACACCTTTTACTTTCTGGTGGCCGGCGCGCTGGTGATGTGGATGGCCGCGGGCTTTACCATGCTCGAGGCCGGGATGGTGCGCAC
Organism: Thioalkalivibrio sp. ALE22; assembly: GCF_000381445.1. Classification (NCBI taxonomy): domain Bacteria; kingdom Pseudomonadati; phylum Pseudomonadota; class Gammaproteobacteria; order Chromatiales; family Ectothiorhodospiraceae; genus Thioalkalivibrio; species Thioalkalivibrio sp. ALE22. The sequence goes on along the minus strand of NZ_KB906501.1, from coordinate 172,298 downwards.
CAAGAGTGTGGCCGAAATTGCAACCAAGAATATCGCCCTGTATTCGATCGCCAGCATCATGTACATGCTGATCGGCTACAACATCATGTACAGCGACGGCCTGAGCTCCATCATTCCGGGCCTGGGCTTCCTGATCTCGGGCGACAATGCGGTCGCGGACGTACTGGGTAGTGGTGGTGACATCTACTACTCCGATCGTGCCGACTTCTTCTTCCAGGTCGTGTTCGTGGCCACCGCGATGTCCATCGTCTCGGGTGCCGTGGCCGAGCGTATGAAGCTGTGGGCCTTCCTGGCCTTCGCGGTCGTCCTGACCGGCTTCATCTACCCGATCCAGGGCTTCTGGAGCTGGGGTGGCGGGATCCTCGACCAGATCGGCTATCTGGACTACGCCGGTTCCGGCATCGTCCACTTCACGGGTGCCGCTGCCGCGCTGGCCGGTGTGCTGCTCCTCGGGGCGCGCAAGGGCAAGTACGGCAAGGATGGCCAGATCAACGCGATCCCGGGCTCCAGCATGCCGCTGGCCACCCTGGGTGTGCTGATCCTGTGGCTGGGCTGGTTCGGCTTCAACGGTGGTTCCGAGCTGAAGGTCTCGGACATCGAGTCGGCCAATGCCGTGGCCGCCGTGTTCGCCAACACCAACCTGGCCGCGGCCGGGGGTGTGGTCGCCGCGCTGATCACCACCCGTCTGGTGTTCGGCAAGGCTGATCTGACCATGGCGCTGAACGGCGCGGTCGCGGGCCTGGTGTCCATCACCGCCGAGCCGCTGATGCCCAGCCCGTTCCTGGCGATGATCATCGGTGCCATCGGTGGCGTGATCGTGGTGTTCTCGATCGTCGCGCTGGACAAGCTGAAGATCGACGACCCGGTCGGCGCGATCTCCGCGCACGGTACCGCCGGTATCTGGGGTGTGTTCGCGGTGCTGCTGTCCAACCCGGATGCGACCTTCGTCGCTCAGCTGGTGGGCCTCCTCGTCATCTTCGTCTTCGTCTTCGTGGCCAGCCTGATCGTCTGGGCCATCCTCAAGGCGGTAATGGGCATCCGCCTGAGCGAAGAGGACGAGGATGTGGGCGCCGACATCGCCGAGTGCGGTCTCGAGGCCTACCCGGAGTTCACCGGGAAGCAATAAACCCTCGTTAACCTGAACCGGGGTCGGGCCACAGGCCCGGCCCCGACATCGTCTCCTCCGACGCCGACAAGACAGTCTCCCAGGACTTGGATGTTGGCCTTTGGGCGCCCCTCACCGGGCGCCCTTTTTTGTTTCCCGAGCTGTGGGAGCGGGCTCGCCCGCGAAGCCCCTGCCTGCGCCCGATAGTGCGATCGACATCCGCAGAGGCACCCCTCACGGCGGACCGTTCGTCTCGCAGCAAGCAGCGCCTGCCCGTCCGGCCATTCATCCCGCCGCCCCGGCTTCGGTTACGATCGCCATTTCGCCGCACCGGGACCCTGTCGCATGGATCGCCTGCTGGATGTTCGCCAACTGAAAACCGCCCATCTGGGCCCGCTGGATCTGGCGCTTCAGCCCGGGGAGCTGGTGCAGGTCACGGGCGCCTCCGGTTCCGGAAAATCCCTGCTGCTGCGGGCCCTGGCCGATCTTGACCCCAATACGGGGCAGGTCATGCTGAACGGGAAGCCGCGGGACGCCATGGCGCCGGTCGACTGGCGCCGGCGCGTGGCGTACGTACCGGCGGAGACCGCCTGGTGGGGCGAGCGCGTGGACGAGCACCTGCCAGTGGACTTCGCGCGCGCGGCGGCCCTGCACCTGCTGGAGCAGGTCGCGTTGCCGGAGGCCTCTCTAGGCTGGGAGGTTGAGCGCCTCTCCAGCGGCGAGAAGCAGCGCCTGGGGCTGGTGCGCGCGCTGCTGAACCAGCCGCGTGTTCTCTTGCTGGACGAGCCCACCGCCAATCTGGATCTGGAAAACACCAAGCGCATCGAACGCGCGGTACGGGGGTATCTCGCCGAGGAAGACGCGGCAGCGCTTTGGGTCAGTCACGACACCCTGCAGCGTCAGCGCCTGGGCGGCCGCATCCTGACCATCGCCAACGGCAAGCTGGAGGTGAACGCGTGGAACTGATCTCGCTTTCCGCGCTGGACCTGTCGCTGGCGGCCTTGCTGGTCGTCGCGCTGGCAGGGCTGACCGTCTGGGCACGTATGGGGCTGGGGCGCAGCCTGTTGATCGCCGGGGCGCGCACCGTGATCCAGCTGCTGCTGGTCGGGCTGATCCTGCAGACGCTGTTCGATCACGCCCAGCTCGGCTGGGTGGCGCTGATGGCCGTGGTTATGCTGGCGGTGGCCGGCTACGAGGTGATGGCGCGCCAGCAGCGCCGTTTCGCCGGGCTGTGGGGCTACGGCATTGGTGCCGTGACCATGTTCATCTCGGCGTTCGCGGTCACCGTGCTGGCGCTGACCACCATGGTCGGCCCGACCCCCTGGTGGGAGCCGCAGTACGCGATCCCGCTGCTGGGCATGCTGCTCGGCAACACCATGACCGGCATTGCGTTGGGGCTGGACCGCCTGACGCAGACCGTCTGGCGCGAGCGCCGCACCATCGAGGGCCGGCTGGCGATGGGGGCCTCCTGGAGCGAGGCGGTCACGACCATGCGCCGCGAGGCCGCGCGCTCCGGCCTGATGCCGACCATCAACGCCATGGCCGCCGCCGGCATCGTCAGCCTGCCGGGCATGATGACCGGCCAGATCCTGGCCGGCGCCCCGCCGGTGGAGGCCGTGAAGTACCAGATCCTGATCATGTTCCTGATCACCGCCGGTACCGGCTTCGGCACCCTGGGTGCGGTCTGGTTCGCCTCCCGCCGCCTGTTCGACACCCGCGAACGCCTGCGCCTCGACCGCCTCAAGGCCGGCCGCCACACCTAGTCACGAGCTCAATGCACTCTCCGGCGTGTGTGGCGCCCGTCATCGCGTGGCGTGCAGCGCCGTGACGATCTCCGTGGGCGGCCCCGGCGTTGGCCCGGGCGAGCGTCGGAGGTTTTGTTACGAGATGGCCACGGCCCCTGACGGGGCCTCGCCATGACGTTGAAAAGTACTGTCATCGCGAGGCGCGCAGCGCCGTGGCGATCTCCGTGGGTGGCCCCGTCGCTGGCGCGCGATCAGGCGAACAGCTTGCGACGGAAGAACTCCGGGGTGGCACCAGCGGCGCGGTGGATCGCGGCGTTGTAGTAGTGCGTGACAAATGGCAGCTCTTCGGCGGCCTCTTCGCGCAGGAAGGACACCGGGCAGTCCTTCGCGGCGATGGTGCAGGTCCACCAGCCGGAGGGGTAGGTGGCCTGCGGGAAGTGCAGGGTCAGGGCGTCGATGAAGTTCGCCGCGCGCAGGCTGTCGTGCATCGGGCGGATGATGCTGTCGGTGTGCAGTAGCGGCGATTCGCTTTGCTGCACCAGCAGGCCATCCGCGCCCAGGGCCTTCACGCAGTCCTTGTAGAATGGGGTGGAGAACAGGCCTTCGGCCGGGCCGACCGGGTCGGTGGAGTCGACGATGATCACGTCGATGGAGCCGGGGGCGGCGTCCTTCAGGTACTGCACGCCGTCGTCGAACAGCAGTTCGGCGCGCGGGTCGTTGTTGGCGTCGCACAGCTCCGGGAAGTACTGCTCGGACAGGCGGGTGACGCGCTCGTCGATATCCACCTGCACGGCGCGCTCGACCTCGTCGTGCTTGAGGACCTCGCGCAGGGTGCCGCAGTCGCCGCCGCCGATGATCACCACGTTCTTCGGGGCGCTGTGCGAGTACAGCACCGGGTGCGACATCATCTCGTGGTAGATGAAGTTGTCGCGGCCGGTCAGCATCACGCAGTCGTCGATGACCATCAGGTTGCCGAAGGCCTCGGTCTCGTAGATCTCGATCTTCTGGTACGGGGTCTGTTCCTCGTGCAGCTTCTGCTTGATGCGCAGGGACAGCGCCATGTCTTCGTGCGGTTCGCTGAACCAGTTGTTGTCGAGTGCCATTAGGCGGCTCCCCTTGCCGGTGCGGTGGACGGTATGATGCGCCGCTATGATAGTGCCCTGTATCCTGCGGGCAACTCTGTTCTTCTCGTCATTGCGAGGAGCCGTAGGCGACGACGTACAAAAGCAGCGAAGCTGCGTTGAACGGCCGCCGGCCGGCCCGAAGGGCGAGCGTAGCGAGTAATCTCCTGAATGAGGGCAATGCGCCTGGTTGCCCTGATCGCCCCTGGTGTTCGGGGGGATGATGAAGGCGATTGCCACGTCGCTTCGCTCCTCGCAATGACGGGACTTTTCTGGCTTTTGAAATCCGGGAACACCATGACCGTCACGCCCTGGAATCTGGACGAGGCCCGCGCCACCTACGGGATCGATCACTGGAACGGTGGCTTCTTCGAGGTGAACGCCGCGGGCAATGTGGCGATGCGCCGCGCGGACTGGCCGGATCACCCCGGCGTGGACCTGTACGAGCTGGCGGGCCGCCTGCGCGAGGAGCATGTGGGCCCGCCGGTGCTGGTGCGGTTCCAGGACGTGCTGGACGGCCGGGTGCGCCGCCTGGCGCGGGCCTTCGACACCGCCGCGCGCGAGCTGGAGTACGAAGGCGCGTTCACCGCCATCTACCCGATCAAGGTCAACCAGCAGCGCAGCGTGGTGGACCAGATCCTGGCGGCCGGCGATCAGCCGGATGCCGAGGGGCTGACCCCGCGGGTGGGGCTGGAGGCCGGCTCCAAGCCCGAACTGATGGCCGTACTGGCGCAGTCGCGGCCGGGTGCGGCGATCATCTGCAATGGCTACAAGGACCGCGAATACGTGCGCCTGGCGCTGATCGGGCGCCAGCTCGGGCAACGCGTGTACATCGTGATCGAGAAGCCTTCCGAGCTGGAGGAGGTGATCCGCCAGGCCGAGGCCATGCAGGTCGAGCCGCTGCTGGGCCTGCGCGTGCGCCTGGCCTCGATCGGCAAGGGCAAGTGGCAGAACACCGGCGGCGAGAAGGCCAAGTTCGGCCTGTCCGCGGCGGACGTGCTGGGCATCCTCGAGCGCCTGCGCGGCCTTGGCTGGCTGGACCGGCTGCAACTGCTGCACTTCCACATGGGTTCGCAGATCGCGAACATCCGCGACATCCAGAACGGCATGGGCGAGGCAGCCAGCTATTTCGCCGCGCTGACCGAGGCCGGTGCGGCCCTGCGGGTGGTGGATGTCGGCGGCGGGCTGGGGATCGACTACGAGGGCTCGCGTTCGCGCAACGAGTGCTCCATCAACTATTCGGTGGAGGAGTACGCGCTGAACATCCTGCGCCCGCTCAAGCGCATCTGCGAGGAGCAGGGTCTGGTCATGCCGGAGGTGTTCAGCGAGTCGGGCCGCGCCCTGACCGCACACCACGCAGTGCTGATCACCAACGTGATCGATTGCGAGCCGGCTCCGGGGGATGGCGATGTCCCGCCCGCGGAGGATGGCGAGCTGCCCGAGATCGCCGCCATGCGCGCCTTGCTGGAGGACGGCGAGCGCCCGGCCTCCGAGATCTATCACGATGCCGCCTATGGCCTGGCCGAGGTGCAGGCGCGCTTTGCCCGCGGGATGCTGTCGCTGGCCGACCGTGCCCGCGCCGAGGCAATCTACTTCGCCCTGTGCCAGCGCCTGCTGGCGCGACCGGAGGCCCTGCCGGCAGAGATCCACGCGGAACTGACCGACAAGCTGGCGGACAAGGTGTTCTGCAACTTCTCCGTGTTCCAGTCGATCCCGGACACCTGGGCGATCAACCAGATCTTCCCGATCATGCCGCTGCACCGGCTGGACGAGCGGCCGACCCGGCGCGCGGTATTGCAGGACCTGACCTGCGACTCCGATGGCCACATCGAGCACTACGTGGAGCGCGAGGGCACGCACACCACGCTTGCCCTGCACCCGTGGAACGACCGCGAGCCGTACTATCTCGGCATCTTCCTGGTCGGCGCTTACCAGGAGATCCTGGGCGATCTGCACAACCTGTTCGGGGACACCGACACCGTGAACGTGGAACTGCTGCCCGAGGGTGGCTACCGTCTGGTGGACCCGGAGCGGGGCGACACCGTCGACGAACTGCTCTCCTATGTGCACTTTGCCCCGGATGACCTGCGCCGCGCCTTCCGCGCCAAGATCGACGCCGCCGGCCTGCGTGGCGAGGCCGCGGGACGGCTGCTGGCCGAGCTGGAACAGGGCCTGACCGGCTACACCTATCTCGAGGACTGAACCCATGCAGTGCTACGTCTACCGCGCAACCCGTCGCGCCGATACCTATGTCTACTTCCCGGAGAAGGACGATTTCTCCGACCTGCCCGAAGGCGTGATGCGCGCCCTCGGCACCCTGGAGTTCGCACTGGAGTTCGATCTGACACCCGAGCGCACCCTGGCCCAGGAAGATCCACAAAAGGTCCTCGCTAACCTCAAGGAGCAGGGCTTCCACCTCCAGTTCCCGCCCCCGGAAGACAAACCCGAGTCCTGACTCTCCGCGCAGCCATGCGCCGCCGAGGTGCTTTGATTACCCCCTGACGGTCATCCCGGAAACCGCGAAGCGGTTATCCGGGATCTCATGCGGTGGGGGCTGCCCGGGCTTCGGGGGCTGTCCAGCCTCGGTCATCCCGGCTCTTCGCTGCGCTGCGGCCGGGATGACCGGGGCGGGGTGGCTGCAGGCGGGGTGCGTTGAGCCAGCAGCGGATGGTGGGCTTCAATCTGGCCTCCACGGCGCCCATGGTGATACATTGTTATAACTTCGGCCGGTTTGTGGGGAGGCCATGAAAACAACTTTGCGACAGATCGGAAACTCCCGCGGCGTTCTGTTACCTGCGACACTGTTGCGCCAATGCGGGATCCGCGACGAGATCGACCTGCGGCTCGAGGGTCACCGGATCGTGATCGAACCGATTACCGAGCCGCGCGCCGGCTGGTTCGACCACTACGACATCGATCAGGACGATGCACCCGAATGGTCCGACGCGCCCTGGGCCGAGGATGCCGAGGAGTGGGAATGGTAGGGCGTCGCGCACCGGTTCGCCGCGGCGACGTCTACTGGGTCAACCTGGACCCTACCGTTGGAACGGAGATCCGCAAGACCCGTCCTGCATTGATTGTCTCCCCCGACGACATGAACGCAGCCTTGCCACGGGTTCTGGTGGCCCCGATCACCAGCAAGGGGCAGCCCCTTGGATGCCGGCCGGAGGTCGAGCTCGCGGGCCGCCCGGCCCGTATTCTTCTGGACCAGATCCGCAGTGTGGACAAGCGGCGTCTGGGGTCCACGCTTGGCTCGATCGAACTCGCAAGCTGGCATCCGCAACTCCTGGAAATGTTCGTCTGACGTTTGTGAGCTGCCATCTGACCAGGCCCTGGGTCGTGCGCGTAGAACAGGACGTTGGTATAGACGAAGACCTTATCGCTCATGCAGCGCGTCCCGATCCGGGCGTTCGCCGCCGAAGTGGCAGCCCTTGTCCAGGGCGGCCAGGGCCGCGCGCTTGGAACGCTCATACCGTTCGGATCGTTCCACGATGTGCTCCAGTTCCTCCGTCAGCAGCCGGCAGACCGAAGTCGAACGACGGGCTGCGATGACCTTCAGTTCGGTCAGTACCTGCTTGTCGAGGGACAGGGTAATGTTCTGTTTCATGTTGAATCCTCATGGCTCACGTAAAAATGCGGAGCACGAAAACTACGTGCATTCAACGGAGGCCAGTGTGCTGTCAGCGATCAGGTCGGGGGGTGCCGTACTGGCTTGGCCACAGGGCTCAGGTGGCCGGTAGTTCCGGGGCGGAATCGCTTTGGCTGGGGGCCGCGGGGAGGCGCGAGGGCGGAGCCTGCGCATAAAACGCGGGAGTCGCAGCGCGGTCACGCATAAGTCTGTATAGTGTCGGCCCTTTTGCCAGTATCCAGAGTTTGTATTCCATGACCGAGAAGCTTCGCAACATCGCCATCATCGCCCACGTTGATCATGGCAAGACCACGCTGGTCGACCAGCTCCTGCGCCAGTCCGGCACCCTCGACAAGCGTGGCGATCACGGCGAGCGGATCATGGACTCCAACGCCATCGAGAAGGAACGCGGGATCACCATCCTGGCCAAGAACACGGCCATCGAATGGCAGGACTACCGCATCAACATCGTGGACACCCCCGGACACGCCGACTTCGGTGGCGAGGTCGAGCGCGTGCTGTCGATGGTCGACTCGGTGCTGCTGCTGGTGGACGCGGTGGATGGCCCGATGCCGCAGACCCGCTTCGTGACGCAGAAGGCCTTCGCGATGGGCTTCAAGCCGATCGTCGTGGTCAACAAGGTCGACCGCCCCGGCGCGCGCCCCGACTGGGCCGTGGATCAGGTGTTCGATCTGTTCGACCGCCTTGGTGCCACCGACGAGCAGCTCGACTTCCCCATTGTGTTCGCCTCCGCGCTGAACGGCTTTGCCGGGCTGGACTCCAGTGTCACCGAGGGCGACATGACCTGCCTGCTGGAGACCATCGTCAAGCATGTCGCGCCGCCGAACGTGGACGCGGATGGCCCGTTCCAGATGCAGGTCTCCTCGCTGGACTACAACTCCTATCAGGGTCTGATCGGCATCGGCCGCGTGAAGCGTGGGCGCATCAAGCCGAACACCCCGGTCAAGGTGGTGGATCGTGAGGGTGGGGTGCGCAATGGGCGCATGCTGCAGATCATGGGCTTCCACGGCCTGGAGCGGGTGGAGGTTCAGGAGGCCCGGGCGGGCGACATCATCACCTTCACCGGGATGGACAAGCTGTTTATCTCCGACACCCTGTGCGATCCGAACCACGTGGAGGCGATGGAGCCGCTGACCGTCGACGAGCCGACCGTCAGCATGACCTTCCAGGTGAATACCTCGCCGTTCGCCGGGCGCGAGGGTAAGTACGTCACCTCGCGCGTGCTGCGTGACCGCCTGCAGGAAGAACTCAAGCACAACGTCGCCCTGCGCGTGGAAGAGGGCGAGGACCCGGACAAGTTCAAGGTCTCCGGCCGTGGCGAACTGCACCTGGGCATCCTGATCGAGAACATGCGTCGCGAGGGCTACGAGCTGGCCGTCGCGCGCCCCGAGGTGGTCATCAAGGAAGTCGACGGCGTGAAGCAGGAGCCGTACGAGTCGGTCACCGTGGACGTCGAGGAGCAGCACCAGGGCACGGTCATGGAGAAGCTCGGCGAGCGCCGAGGCGAGATGACCAACATGGTTCCGGACGGCAAGGGCCGCGTGCGCCTGGACTTCATCGTCCCGTCGCGCGGCCTGATCGGCTTCCAGACCGAGTTCATGACCGCCACTTCCGGTACCGGCATCCTGCACCACATCTTCGACCACTACGGCCCGTATCAGTCCGGGGCGGTGGCCTCGCGCCAGAATGGCGTGCTGATCGCCAACGCCGCCGGCAAGGCCCTGGGCTTTGCCCTGTTCAACCTGCAGGACCGTGGCAAGCTGTTCATCGGCCCCGGCGAGGAGGTCTACGAAGGCATGGTGATCGGCCTGCACTCGCGCGAGAACGACCTGGTCGTCAACGCGCTCAAGGCCAAGCAGCTCACCAACATCCGTGCTGCCGGGACCGACGAGAACATCCAGCTGACCCCGCCGATCCGCATGACGCTGGAGCAGGCCATCGAGTTCATCGACGACGACGAACTCGTCGAGGTGACCCCGGAAAACCTGCGCATCCGCAAGAAGTTCCTGCTCGAGCACGAACGCAAGAAGGCCTCCCGCGCCGCCGCAACCGCCTGAAGCTAGACCCAAGGCGGAACCAAAAAGCGCCCGGCCGGATCGCATCCGCCGGGCGCTTTTTTTACGTCCTGCCCTCTGCCGCCATCCCGGAGCCCGCGCAACGGTTATCCGGGATCCCCTGCGCCGGGGATTGCGCGGATCCCGGGGTATGTCCAGCGCCGGAGATCCCGGCTCATCGCTGCGCTGCAGCCGGGAGGACGGTGCGGCGTCTGGAAGCAGATGGGCGTCCCTTCCGTTGCCCGCCAGCTGTAGGAGGCGAGCCCTCTCGCCGATCAGGTGCGTCCAGCGCCCCATCGCCCAGAGGGCCGGGCTCCTGCGGGAGACGAGGGCTGCAGCGGCATGTGTTCAGGAGAGCTGTTCGAGGAGACGGGTGTCCTCTTTCTTCCAGTTATCCGGGGTCTCCTCCGGCTGGATCGTGCTGCACGAGGTGATCTGGCCTCCGCTCTCATCCGGTGCTATGGTGTTTTGGTGTGCACGATTCAGCCCGTCTGGAGGGCTTCGATGAGCCGATTAACCATCACCCTGGACGACCAGCTGCATCAGGCCCTGAAAGAGGCGGCGGCGCGGCAGCACCGTTCCATCGCTTCGATTATCGAGGAGAGCCTGGTCTATCGCGGGATTCGTACCCGTAGCGAAGCGCGGCAATTAGTGGCCTCGGCTCGGAAGCGCGCAGCGCTAAGCGAAGAAGATGCCATGGCTCTAGCGCTGGAGGAGACTCGTTCCGAGCGCGGCCGATGAAGCCGTGGACGCTGGTGGTTGACACCAACGTCGTGGTGGCGGGGCTTCTGTCCAGTGCGCCACGCTCACCCGTATGCCGTGTCCTGGACGGGATGCTGGCGGGACATTTCCCTTTCCTGACTTCGCCTGCCCTGATATCCGAATATCGCAGGGTTCTCTTGCGGCCGTCGCTGGTTCGGCTGCATGGCCTTTCGGACTCGCATATCGATGACTTGGTGACCGAACTGGTCGCCAATGCGATCTGGCGTGAGCCGAGCCCCTCATCAATTTCGGCTCCGGATGCCGGAGATTCTCACCTGTGGGATCTGCTGGCTTGTCACCCGCGCAGCATCCTGGTGACGGGCGACAAGCTGCTGGTCCAACAGCCATTTGCGCCGGGGCGTGTCGTCACGCCCGAGGCGGGCCTTCAGCTGTTTGAAACGAGCTGATTAGGTGCGCGGGCGCGGTTGTCTGGGGCGCGAGCGGAGTTTGTTATTTTGGGTTCGTGATCTCGGATCCCCGGGCCACGCGATTCTAAACGGCGTCATCCTGGAAACAGTGGCGGGCCAGCCTCTCACTGAGTTTCAGGCAAAAGGCAAGGTTTGACCCCGAGGCTCCGCTTGCGTCCCAAAGGTACGCCCGCGGATCACGCCGCATGGACCGCTTCCCGGGTTCGCTCGATATCCGCGAGGACATACGGATTGGTCACGCTTTGCGGTGTCACCAAGTCCACGGGCCGTCCAAGAATGTCGCTCAACTCTCTGCGCAGACCGAGGAATTGCTCGAGGGACAATCCGGTCTGCTCCGGCCCGAATTCCACGAGGAAATCCACGTCCGAACGTTCAGGGTCGAAATCTTCCTCGCGAGCCGCAGACCCGAAAACGTCCAGCCGCGACACACCGAAGTCACGGCATGCCGATTCGAGCGCGTCGAGATGTTGTCGAATCAATGGATGCATGATGCCCAAGCCTCCTACCGCTATTACGATACGACAGTCACGCTTGGAGCGCAGCCAGAAGGCTATGCCTCGATTGAGGCCCCGGCTGGCCCGCTGAGAGGGGTACACCCTCCGGAGCAGGCTACGGGCAGGGGTGCGCCGTTCGAGGGTCCAGAACACCAGCAGGAATGTAGACGGAAAACAAACCTTTCCCCGGTTCCTGTATTACCAGATGCAGCGTATCGGGAAGTCGCGCAAGGCCGGATCGGTGGTCAGCAATGGGATCTGCTCGAGCTCTGCCTGGGCAGCTAGGATGCGATCGAACGGGTCGCGATGGTCGACAGAATAGGTCCCGGCGTGGATCGCTTGCGAGTAGTTCACTGCCAGATGCGTAAAGCCATCTGCGGTGACGAGTTCATCAAAGCGCTGGATGACTACACCGCCAATCTGCAGTTTGCCCAGTCGATGCTTCGTCGCAATCTCCTATGCGCTGGCGGCGCTTACCATGACAGCGTTATCCAAGTCCCCAATAATTTCCCGAGCGCGTGACGATAGCCGCGAATCGTTCGTTAACCACCAGAGCAGGGCGTGGGTATCGAGCAGGACTCGCACACTATTTCTCCCAAGCGGCGAGTTCATCCTCCGGCAAGGGTTCGAAGAATGCGTCTTCGACCTGGCCCGTTATGCGCCCGGGTTGGCGCTGTAATGGAGGGGATGCCAGCGGCACCAGCCGCGCATACGGCCGGCCTGACTTGGCCAGGATGATCTCCTCGCCATCATGCGCGCGCTTCAGCAGTCGCGACAGGTGCGTCTTTGCTTCGTGTACGTTGACTGTTGTGCTCATGAGCTCGCCTAATCCGACTAAGTCGTATGACTAAGCCTATGTGCCGGAAACGATTTAATCAAATCGTTCCTGTAGACCATTTCGTCGAGTGGGTCTCACCCAGGCCCGGGGCAAAAGGCAAGGTTTGACCCCGAAGGCTACGCTTAAGGAGGGCCAGAACATGCACTCAGTTGCTTAATTCGAACGCGCAGAGCTCCTCGGAAGCGGTGACCTGGAAGTCAATGCCGTCGGGCAATTGCTCTGCAGAGGCCACGTTCTCGAAGGTGTAACCCAGTCTGTCGCCGAGGAGGTCAATTGTCGCGCCTTCTTCGAGGCTTACGGATTCTGGTGTGCAGATTACAGCCTCGTCCGTCGAAAAGCTTGCCCGTAGTTCGTCGGGAAATGCGTCGCCCAAGCCTTCTACGTTGACGGCGCATTCGTACGTTGCCGTGCGGATGTTGTCGCTCTGTCCGAGAAATTCGACTTCCACCGAACACTCCATCGTTTCTGTGCCGAAAATAGCATTTATGCTTTCAAGCGCTACGTCGTCCGGTATGTCATATGCGCCAGAGAATACCCAGTAGCTTGTGGGATCCGCGTCTTCCGGGTCTGCACATTGGTCGCTATTTGTCAGCAGGCAAACATAACGGCCCGGATTTCCCTGGAAGTCGTTGCTGGTTCCGTTGCTGGACAGGGCGTCCACGCAGTCCTCATGGTCCGCATTACCCCTCATTCCGGTAATTAGAAAATCGTGTTCCTCGAATCCGGAATGCGCTCCTGGTGTCCCGATCCCAACAGTACGGAAGCTGTCCCCCGTGCTGACGAAGCCACGATATCTGCGGACCGTTGTAAGAGCTGGGCGCGGCTCAAACCCGATGGACTCCGGTTCTGGCGCAAATGCAGGGTCGCCAACGCAGACGCGGTTAGTAATGTCGGCGTCGACCAAGCGCACTAGGCCAATATTGCCAAACCAGGAACGGCCAACGTAGCACTGGTAGGCGAAATAAGGCCGGTCAAACTCCGGGTCCTCGATAAGTTGGGCGTCAGTCACACGGTCGTTACGAGTCGCATACTGATCGCTGTAGATTCGTGTGCAGACGCCTGCATCCGATGACACGACGCCGACATCGCCGTGGTCAACGGTGATGTTATCGTCCACAAACACTCGGCCCCGGATGATGCTGAAACCGAGATCCAGATTGTCTGGATCGGGCGACTCCATCGTGATCAGGGCCTCGCTGGTCGTTGTATCAACCAGTTGGATGGTGCTTCCGCTGCGGCGGATCTCTGTTCCGTCGTCAAGCACGTTGGGGGGTTGGTCCAACGTGTAGTCGGAATCCAGAAGCTCTCCCCCCATCTCTCCGGATCCAGCTGGTGGGTCCACCAGGTCTCCGTGCGGCAGGCGGCCGCGCGCGAGGTTGACGGAGAACAAGGGGTCATTCCAAGCGGCGTTACTGCGTACCTGAACTTGCTGGATTTCGCCTCTGGGGTCTGTCCATGAAACCGTTACCTGCAGTTCCAGGAGATCCCCGCTGGGGGGTAAGAGGTCCCCGGGTGATGGGGATGTGCTGACATCGAAGGTTGCGTTGATACCCTCGATCCCTGCTTGTTCAATATTCTGCAGTGCCGTTTCGAGCTCAGTCGTGGTGAGGGCGTTACGCAGTGAATCCATTTGCGTCTCGGCCAACTGCATTGCCTCCGCTCGGGCCTTGGACGTGGTGGTGCTCGATGTAAGCTCTCCATGCAGCTTGGCAATTGCCAGCAGTCCGAGCGAAACGATGGCAATGGCGATCAGCGCTTCGATCAGGCTGATGCCGCTGTGAATGCGGCGAGTTTCTAGGTGCATGGTGAGCCCTCAATCAATATGTTGAATCGCGCGCGGGGGCGTCAGCAATTAGTTATTGGTCGCTGTCCAGTCGCGCCATGACCCTGAGACTGTGCCGCGTGCGCCGATGTTGGACGCGCCACGGGCCGAAACTGGGTCGAAAATGAAGTACGGGGTACCACCGGCACTGACGGTGTCGCCTTGAATAACCGTGGCCCCGTGGAAGCGGGGGGATCCGCCCGTATTTAGATCGCCGGTCACATAGAGAATGCCGTAGAACCTGGCGTTTCCGGTAACATCCAAGTTGCCATCCACCACCAGCACGGCGGGTTCTTCACGGGTTCCGACAGGATCGTTCAGCGAATAGTCGCCGTCGACCCAAAGCACTTTGTTGTTCGCCTTGCCAGCCGAAATCATTTGCTCCGTGCTTTCGTGGTCGCCTAATGGAGTCACCTGGTTTTCCCGGTAGCTCTCTAGCGTATCGCCCATAAATCCCCGGAAAAAATCGGCGTCGTTCAGGGATCCCAAGGCGAGGTCGCCGTCGATGACGTCTGGGCCTACGCCCGCTTGTTGTCCAGTGCGGCAGACATAGTTGTTTGATTGCTGGCAGCTGTTTGGCAGGCTCTCCAGTGGCCAAAGGTCACTATCCGTTGGAGGGGCCACCCCCTCCTCGCGAACAAACGTGTTTCCCGGGTTGCCGGTCACGGAAAGGTCGGAGCCCGACCAGATCGTCAACGTGTTGAATGCGTTGAATACCCGCGCTCGCCCATTGGTGTTGACGCCCCCGCGGGTGATCAGCGGGTTCGTGGGAGGATTGGCGACCGAAGGGCCGGCCCGCAATGCGGTCATGATGCCCTTGCGTGCTGAACGGTCGTCGCTCCAGCCGCAGGACAGGAGAACGACATCCAGTGTGTCGGCCGCGGTGGAGGTGACGCCGCTGTAGTCACCAATACTATTGCTTGGCGTGTCTGGGCAATCGATATCCCAGTTGATCGCTTCAGGTGGCAAGAAAAGTGCGCGATAGGTGCTCTGGCCTGCCTGGTCTTCGCTAGGTCCAAGCACAGCTGGCTGCCCATTCTGATCAACGATATCGAACCCCCCTTGAACGTAGTGAGTCGCGTGTTCGATTCCCCCCTGAGCGGCGTTGGCAGTTTGCTTCATGCGCATTTCGTTGGCCGACATGCGCTGTTCCAGGATCGCCGTTTGGGCCGTGAAGATCACGGTGATGGTCACTGCCACCATGATGATCAGTGCGATCAGGAGTGTCGCCAAACCTTTCTGTCGCTTTCCCAAGTGTTGGGGCTGGAAAATCGGAACCCTCATGGCCTGTCTCCGGGGCTTCATCATTCTTCGGGGAAGATGCGGTGGTTGCGAACGCTTATGGTCTCGTTGTGCCGGATCCGCGTTTCGGGGGCGCGCGAGTGGGTCGCATCCAGTTCGATGCGGATTCGTCGGCTTTCGACGAATATGTCGCCTGCAGCCCCTGTCATTGCGGAACATGCGGGGTTCGCTTCGATAGTGCCGTCTTCGGAAACCTTGATGCAGCTGGACGGGCTTGAGTCGAATTCCAAGCGGTTGACTGACGTCGTGTTGGGATCGGTGAGGGCTTCCCAAGTCCCATCTGCGCAATTGTCCGTGCTTGAGATTTCACTTGTCAGCATCTCGAGCACGTTGTTCGCGAGGCGATATCCGAATACATACTGATCATCAGGTGGCCAGCCTGTCGACGCGGCCGGGTCATAGCCGAAGGTCGGATCGTAGCTGACCAATATGCACTGACCGCTATCGTGGATCGCGATATCCAGGTCGGATTCCATAAAGCGGTTGATAGGGGGGGCGTCGACCTGCTCTTGGAGCAGGTTGGGGTTTGAGTAACCAGCCCGCCGGATGTCGGCAGCCATGAAGTCCATGGCGATTCGCGTCTCTTGCGTTAGCCGTGCTTCCTGAGTGACATATGCGCTGCCTCGAATGACGGTGATGTAGAGTGCGATCACGCCGGCTATGACGATCGTACCCACAAGGATTCCGATCATGAGCTCGATCAAGGTGAAGCCGCGAGCCCGCTTGTTCTGCCACGCGGTGTGTGTAGCCGTATTCTTTGCTCTGTTCAGCATTCGGTATACGCCCCCATGGCACGGTTCGTTCCACAGGCACGAGGGCGTCCGATTGGATTGATCTGTACTTGCATTTCGAAGTTGCTGGGAGCTGATGTGAACACGATATCGGAGCGGTCGCCCTGAACAGTGCCGCGTACGTGGTTGAAGGTGATGGTCTGTTCGCCCGTCATCGAGACGTTGCGGAAATCATCCGAACTGGTCGTGCGCAGTACTGCATCTTCATCCCCTGCCATCACGAGGGTGCATGCGTTCGCGGCGGCCGCGTCCTCGACCGTGCAATCGCAGGCGGGTGTGCTTGTTATGCCGTGACACCACGCGTCGCCGTCCACTTGGCTCACGAAGCGGATATCGCGCCCTTGCTTGATAGCCTCGCTGCGGGCCGTCTGAATCTGGTCGAGGGCGCTCTCGGCGGCGCCAATCACGCGCCGCTGCTCGGCCAGGTTGAAGGCGGGAGCGGCCAGCGTGACCAGGATTACCAGTACGGCAATGGTGATCATGAGCTCGATCAGGGTGAAGCCGAAGGGTTTTTGCGGTGCGGCCATGCGCGGTCCCCGGGCAGGAGAATGAAGGGTCTCGGTTCCCATTATACGGTTTGGGGTATCTTGGGCATGCCGCCTGGCTACCGCTCGGAGTGCGAAAGCGTCCACTCGAAGAATTGACAGGACTTGTCGGAGAACGATTGTGGTGGAATCGAGTTTGGCGAAAATGGAAGTCTTCTAGGGAGATCGAGCGATGAAGGCAACAACTACTAAGGCGCTGGGGTTCACCCTGATCGAGCTGATGATCGTGGTCGCGGTGGTGGCCATTCTGGCGGCCATCGCCTATCCGTCGTACCAGAACTACATCCTCAAGTCGCAACGTGCCGACGCCCATGACTCCCTGCTGCGCATCCAGATGGAGCAGGAGCGTTGGCGGGCCAACAACCCCACGTACACGGGGTCGCTCTCAGACTTGGGTCTGACGGCCGAATCCGACGATGGGCACTATACGCTAGCGATTTCTGACGAGTCGGGCTCGAGCTTTACTGCGACCGCAACTGCTCAGGGGCGCCAAGCGGATGACTCCAGGTGCCAAAGCATTTCACTGACCGTCTCAGGGGGAAGTGCGGAGCGTGATGGAGATCCGGGTGGCGACGATTGCTGGTGATCGGTTCGTTCGTTTCCTAGCGTTTTCGACCGGCCGTCGGCTGAACTAATCAGGACAGTTCTTCACTGGCTCGCTGCGCGGACGACCGATACTGCTAACAATGACGCGTCGGCCTTCCTCGACGTTGCCGCACACGGTAAAGCTGCCCATCTGAAGCGCGCCGTTCGTGCGCCGGGTCGTTCCCCGAGCTACGTAGGACACGTAGTCCCCGACCGGAGTGTTCCCCGTGATCGAAAGTGCGTCCTGCAACCCGGCAGCTTCGTAACCAATGAGCAGGTCTTCGTCGGAGCGCTCGCCGGAGTGTGTCGGGTCGGCGAACCAGATCCAGCCATAAGCCCAGTCGCCGTCTTCGCGGCAGGTCTCGCCGTCGCTGGACGGACACAGGGTGACGCGTTGGTTGCGCTTGAGTGCCTCGCTGCGCGCTAGGTGCATGGCGTTGAGCAGACTGTTGGTGGCGCCGATGATTCGCTGACGCTCGAGCATCTCGCTGAACGCGGGGGCCGCGAGCATGGCTAGAATGGCGAGCACACTCAGTGCGACCATCAGCTCGATGGCCGTAACTCCTTTGCAATTCCGCATCGTCGTCTCCTCCCTGAGATCGCGTGCAGGCGTGAGCATAGACGAGCACGGCGGGTGGGGCTATCCGCCAACCTGGGTAATGCTGGAACGTTACCGGTGGCAGGTTGCCTATAAGTCAGAGGTCCCGACAGGCATGGTGGCTATGGTTCTGTTTGGACGCCGTGCATTCGACGGGAGATTGCTTCGCTTCGCTCGCAATGACGGGGTGGAGAGGGCAATGACGGGGTAGGGCTGGCAGTGACGGGATGTTGCGTCTGCTGCGAAATTGAAGGTGTTGGAGGTGAGTGGGCCCATGGTGAAGGACGTGCAGCGGATGGATCAGGCGGATCTGCTGGATCTGCAGCAGCAGGCGGCGCGTGCGGCAAGGCTGGACGTCACGTTTCGCGACGAGGCCCGCTCCGGGGCGCCGACGCCGGAGTTGCAGGTGATCCCGGCCGGGGAGTTCGAGATGGGTTCGGATGCCTCGGAGTACGGTCATCAGCCGCATGAGGCCCCGCGGCGCTTCGTGGCGCTGGAGCGGTCCTTTGCCCTGGGGCGCTACGCGATCACGCGTGAGGAGTGGGAGGCGTTCCAGGCGGCGACGGGCTGGGAACCCTGGGAGTGGCTGGTGTGGCCGAGCACGCTGCGCATGCCGATCTTCAACATCAAGCCCGACAGCATCCAGCAGTATCTGGACTGGCTGAGCGAGGAGACGGGCAAGCGCTATCGCCTGCCCACCGAGGCGGAGTGGGAATACGCCTGCCGGGCGGGCACGCGCACGCCGTTCGCGTTCGGCGAGGTCGTGGGGTGTCGCGACGTGCACTTCAATTCGCTGTTCCCATACGAGGAGCGACGCCAGCGGCGCAAGTGGTACATCCCGGCGTGTTTCCCGCTGTCGCGGCCGCTGGATGTGGGCAGTTTCCAGCCCAACCTCTGGGGGCTGTACGACATGCACGGCAATGTGCAGGAGTTTACCTCCACGCCTTGGCACGACAGCCACGCGAACTGCCCCCGCGACGGTGTCTATCGCGCCGACCCGGACAACGAGTGGGTGGTCACCAAGGGCGGTTCCTGGTTCGATGCCGCCGTGAATACCCGCAGCGCCGCCCGGCGCCGCCGCAACATCGACGAGATGGATACCAACCTGGGCTTCCGCGTCCTGCGCGAGCTGGAGGCGTAGGCCCCGGGCCGGCGGTGGCAGGGGCTTCGCGCGTAAGGCGCGCCCCCCGCGGGGAACGGTTCGGCGCTGCGGCGAGGCTTGGGTCTTGTGTAGGAGCCCAGCCCTCTGGGCGATGGGGCCTAGGCCGGGCCCGCTCGGCCAGAGGGCTGGCCTCCTACAGTGGGGCGCTGCCCTGTTCCGGTCGGAACAGGTGGATCTCCAGGCCCTCGATGTGCCGATAGTGCCGATCGTTGGCCGTGACGAGTGGCAAGCCCAGCTGTGTGGCGGTCGCCGCAATCAGCGCATCGGCCATCTGCATGTTGTGGCTGAGGGCGTAGGTCTCGACAAGGAAGGTTGCGCGGTTCGAGATGGCTTCGCTTACCGGTTGGATGCGGGCATCCCAGTACTGGACGGCTTGGCGCAGCGCGCGGAATTCGGACTGGTCGCGCAGCCCCTGGACGAGTTCCATGTAGGTTACTGCGGACACTGTGAATCCCGGCGAGCTGTCGAGCCATTCGCTGGCTCGCTGATTCCCGCGCAGATTCCAGATCAGGACATCCGTGTCCACTAGGGAAACACTGATCAATGTACACGCTCGCGTTGGCACCCCAGGTTTTCCGAGACAAGGCGCGTCGCGCAGTGGGTAGTGGTTCTACCCGCAAGCGGCGCAACGCAGGATCGGGGAACCTGGGGTGCCAACCCCGAAGGGCTCGGCCGCTTTTGCGTGGGAACGGCGTTGCGGCTTCCTTGTGCAGAATAACTGCGCGGCTGTCGCCGCGCCTTGTTCACACGCAAAAGCGACTCGAGCGCGAGCGTGTACATTGATCAGTGTTTCCCTAGCATTACTTGAAGTTCCTGGGTTGCCGGATTCGTCGGACGTGTTCGTCAACCGAGCCTTGCTGGTCCCGCCAAAGCCCAAACAGAGGATTATGGTCGGCGCGCGTTTGCGGGGCCGAGGTGCTTCGGTATGGGACCAATT
Organism: Thioalkalivibrio sp. ALE22; assembly: GCF_000381445.1. Classification (NCBI taxonomy): domain Bacteria; kingdom Pseudomonadati; phylum Pseudomonadota; class Gammaproteobacteria; order Chromatiales; family Ectothiorhodospiraceae; genus Thioalkalivibrio; species Thioalkalivibrio sp. ALE22. Next base: position 152,360 of record NZ_KB906501.1, on the reverse strand, counting down.
TGGCGCGCAGGCGACCTCGATACGTGATTTCGATCTCCTCGCCCCGGTCCACGGCGGCGAGCAGTTCGCGGCTGTGCAGGCGCATGTCCTTGGTGGTGGCTTCCATGACGGCCTCCGCTAGTTACACTTTGAAGTGTAACTAAAGTGCGTTGGTGGTCAAGAAGCTGGGTTGCCGGCCACGATCATTTTGATGTGTTTCGCTGCGCTCAGCCGCATCCTACGAGGGGTTTCTTGAGCGTAGGGTGCACTGAGCGGAGCGAACTGCACCGTTCGCTTGGTCGCGAACGTTGGCGCATCCGATGCTTCCGGTCAGTAGTGGTAGCGGAGCTGCGCGATCAGCAGGGTTCCGTCGTCCACCTTGTATACGATGCGGTGTTCGCTATCGATCCGGCGGGACCAGTAGCCGGCAAGGTTGTGCTTGAGGGGTTCGGGCTTCCCGATGCCCGTAAACGGGTCGCGCTGGATGGCCTTGATGAGCTCGTTCACGCGGCGAAGGGTTTTCTTGTCGTGTCGTTGCCAGTAGAGATAGTCCTCCCAGGCAAGTTCAGCAAAGAGTAGCCTCACTCCTCCAGGCTCCGTTCCTTGCCTCCCCCTTGCTCCAGTTCGGCGACCGAGGCAAGCAGGCGCCGAGCATTCTCTGGTGCCCGAAGCAGGTAGGCCGTTTCCTGTAGCGCCTCAAAGTCTTCCAGTGACATCATGACCACGGAGGGGGCTTTGTTGCGGGTGATGATAATCGTGGAATGGTCTTCGCAGACCTGTTCCATCGTCTTGGCCAGATTGCTCCGCGCTGCGGTGTAGCTAATGGCGTCCATGGAGTACCCCTTGGGTCCGGATCTGTACATGTACGGGATAATGTACGATTCGGCGTGAGCCATAGCAAGCGAACGGACCATCGTTGATGGACGCTTATGGGAGCTGCTCGGTACCAGCCGGGGGCGCACGTTGGGGGGTAATGCGTGTCGCTCCGTTCAACCGCATCCTACGGTTGGATTGCGGCGCGTAGGATGCACTGAGCGCAGCGAACTGCACCGTTTACTGGAGGCTGTTACAGCCAGCGGGCGAGCCACAGGCGCAGGCGCAGCTCCAGAGGCGGGGCGTAGCCCTGCTTGCGGAAGACGATCTCGCCGTCGGGGTTGATGATGAAGGTGGCCGGGACGCCGCGAACGTTGTAGCGCGCGGCCAGGGCGCCGTCCGGGTCGTTGATCACGGCCAGTTCCCGCTCGCGTTCGTTCAGGTGGTCCAGCACCTCTTCTTCCACGCCCGATTGCATAGCGACCGTCAGCACCGGGTGGCTTTGCGACAGGCGCACGATCTCGCCTTCTTCCAGGCGGCAGATCGGGCACCAGGTGGCCCAGAAGTGGAGCAGCATGGGCTCGGCTGCGTAGTCCGCGAGCGTTACCGGCGTGCCGTCCAGTAGCTGGGCCTGGAACTCGGGGGCCGGGCCCTCGACCATGTCGCGCGCCATCCAGGCGCGCACGGCCAGGAAGATCACCAGCGCGAGGCCAATCTGGATGCCCCAGGACAGCGCGCGGCGGCGGCCGGAGGGCTTCGGGCGTTTCGGTTTCTCGGGCGTGGTTTCGGTCAACGGATCATCTCGGCTTGTCCGGGGCGGGCGCGGGTGCCGCGTTTTTTCGGGCCCTTGCGCACTGCGATGCGTACCAGTTCGTCCTCGTCGTCCATCAGTCGTTCCCGCTGGGCCTCGGTGAGCAGCGGGTTACGCGCGACGAAGTAGCGCAGGTTGGGGTCGCGGTCGTTCACGCAGGCCTCGACCTGGTCCGGGGTCAGGTCCGGGCGTTTGGCGCAGTTCAGGCGTACGGTCTGGTTGGGGTCGGCCAGTAGCAGCGCGACTTCCTCCGGTGTCAGGTCCATACGCCGGGAGAAGTAGGCCTTCACCTGGGCGTGCTGGTCGCGGACCAGCAACGGTCGCCAGCGCTCCTCCAGCGCTCCGGAGAGGGCCAGGTCCATGCGCTCTTCGAATGACAGCGCCTTGTATTGGCGGGTGAGCTCGTCCATCGGGCGGGCATTATAGGCGCGCTGCTTGGGTTGCGCGGGCACGCCCCCACAATTTGCAGGAACGACAGCACGCCGGGGCCTGTCGTACCATAAGCAGACGATAATCTTCTCCGACTGCTTCGGAGAGCGAGGGATCATGAACGCACCCGTAGCCGACAAGCCGCTTTACCACGTGCCGAGCACGGCCCACGTGACGGCTTCGCTGCACGCGTTGACCGATGCCCAACGCGACGAGCTGGTGCGCCGCATCAAGCGCCTGCTGATCGAACGCAACGCGGTGCTGGTGGCCCATTACTACGTGGACGAGTCGCTGCAGCGTCTGGCGGACGAGACCGGCGGCTGCGTGGCCGACTCCCTGGAGATGGCACGCTTCGGCAAGGAGCACCCGGCCGAGACGCTGGTGGTGGCCGGGGTGCGCTTCATGGGCGAGACGGCCAAGATCCTGAGCCCGGAGAAGCGCGTGCTGATGCCGACACTGGAGGCCGAGTGCTCGCTGGATCTCGGCTGTCCGGCGGACGAGTTCGCGAAGTTCCGCGCCCAGTATCCGGACCACACGGTGGTGGTGTACTCCAACACCTCGGTGGACGTGAAGGCGCAGGCCGACTACGTCGTCACCTCCAGCATTGCCGTGCCGCTGGTCGAGCACCTGCGCGATCAGGGCAAGAAGGTGCTGTGGGCCCCGGACAAGCACCTGGGCGACTACATCCGCCGCACCACCGGTGCCGACATGGTGCTGTGGGACGGCTCCTGCGTGGTCCACGACGAGTTCCGCTCCTGGGCCTTGGAGGACCTGCGCGGCCGCCACCCCGGTGCCGCGGTGCTGGTGCATCCGGAATCCCCGCGCGAGGTGATCCATCAGGCCGATGTGGTCGGCTCCACCAGCCAGCTGATCGCGGCGGTGAAGAACCGCCCGGAACAGGAGTTCATCGTCGCCACCGACAAGGGCATCTTCTACAAGATGCAGCAGGCGGCCCCGGGCAAGACCCTGATCGAGGCCCCCACCGGCGGCCATAGCGCCACCTGCACCAGTTGCGCCCACTGCCCGTGGATGGCCATGAACGACCTGGTCTCGCTGGCCGAGACGCTGGAAGACACCGCCGAACCCGCGAAGAATGAGATCTTCGTCGACGAGACCGCGCGCCAGAAGGCCCTGGTGGCCACGCAGCGCATGCTCGACTTCGCCGCCGAACACCGCAAGGCTACCGAAGGCGACGCCTGACGAGGTGTCTTGTAGGAGCCTGCTTGCAGGCGAAGCCCCTGCCCGCGCCCGACTCTGGCGAACATGACATGCGCGGACCCGTTTGCTCCAGCATTGGTCCGATAACGATACACTTCGTCGATACATTCTCTGGTCGTCTGCGCAGGAGGCCATCATGAGCGAGTTGCAACGCATCACCTTTGATCCGGAAATCTGCGGTGGACGCCCTTGCATCCGCGGCACCCGGATGCGAGTGCGGGATGTCCTTGACCTTCTGGCGGCAGGGGCCTCGCGGGAGGAAATTCTGGAGGACTACCCCTACCTGACGGGCGAAGACATTACCGAGGCGTTGCGGTTTGCCGCGCGTCAAACGGATCACCCTGTTCTTCACCTCGCCTGAATGCGCTTCCTGGTCGACGCTCAGCTGCCGCCGGCCCTTGCGCGTTGGCTCGTTGACCAGGGTGTTGCGGCCGAGCATGTTGCGGATGTCGGACTTCTTGAGGCTTCCGATAAAGAAATCTGGGCGGAAGCTCTCCGAACGGGGGCCGTCATCGTGACCAAGGATGAGGATTTCGCCGTGTGGCGCTCCGCGGACTCGGGGGCCTATCCAGCCGTCGTCTGGCTTCGAATCGGAAATACCCGGAAAGCGGCCTTGCTCGAATGGTTCAAGCCGCTTCTACCTCGCGTGCTCCGGGCGCTGGAGAACGGCGAATCGCTGATTGAAGTCGACTGAGCGAGCGGCCCCTCGCTGAGCGAGTCCTGACACCACGTCTACTCAGGTGGAGTTGAAGTTAGCGGTCGTTCAGCCAGGCGGCCCACTGGGAGTGGGTGGAGACGTCCACGCCGTCGGCCTTCGCCGCCTGTTGCAGGTGGGTCTGCAGGTCGGCCATCAGTTCGGAATCCATCAGATCGGGCTCCAGGGTGAGCTGCGCATGCAGCGTGCTGTAGACGAGCTTGAGTTCATTTACCGGGTACTGCGACCAGTCGAGGTGGGCCATGGCGTCCGTTCTCCGTTTCGATCATTTGGGTTATAGCCTGAGGGTGGCCTGCGGTGCCATTCAAAAGCACTTGCCAGGGAAACGTTGATTAATGTACACGCTCGCGTTGGCACCCCAGGTTTTCCGAGACAAGGCGCGGTGTGCAGCCGGTAGTGGTTCTACCGGCAAGGGCCGCAACGCAGGATCGGGGAACCTGGGGTGCCAACCCCGAAGGGGCTCGGCCTCTTTTGCGTGGGAACGGCGTTGCGGTTCCCTTGTGCAGAATGACTGCACGGCAGTCACCGCGCCTTGTTCGCACGCAAAAGCGACTCGAGCGCGAGCGTGTACATTGATCAATGTTTCCCCGGGGTGCGGAGATGTTTAAGCGCCGTGCACGTCTGCTGGTGGCGTCGGAACGCCCGGACGGGCGTGCCGCGCGCGTGGCGGAGCTGGCCGCGGCGGCCGAGTTCGAGGACTGGATCGAGGTGCGTCCGGCGCGCGCGATGGGCGCGCTGACGGATGATCACCTGGCCTGGGCCGATTTGCTGGTGGCGGTCGACACCGCCGCCGCCCGCGCCATGCCCGAACATCGGCCCGCGACCTGCCGCCCGAAATACTGGCGCTTGCCCGCCGAGACCGGCGCGGAGCTGGATCTACAGGCCCTGGAGGCCTTGCGTTGCATGGTTGGCGGGATGCGTATGCTGGCGCGGGTGGATGCCGAAGACGCCTGAGGGGCATGTCGGCGCGTCCCGTCCAGTGTTCTTCAAGACGCGAGGCATTGCCTTGCGAATCCCGAGTCATCCCGGCCGCAGCAAAGCGGAGAGCCGGGATCTGCGGTGGTTACTTTGACCGGGCGTGTCAGATCCCGGATAACCGCTGCGCGGTTTCCGGGATGACGTCGAGAGGGGTGATCGGGGATACCCGGGCGTGATCGCGAGGGGCGCGCCCGGGTTGGTTCCGACCGATCGCCACGGCGCTGCGCGTCTCGCGATGACGATGCTTCTCGCAGTTCGCGTCATGGCGAGGCTCCGTCAGGGGCCGTGGCCATCTGCGGACGCAACCGCTGAGGGTTGCCTGGCTCGGCGTCGGGGCTGTCCACGCGGCTCGCTGCTGCACGTCACGCGATGACGGGTCAGTTTTCCCTGTGGCCTCCTAGTCGGGGGTGTAGGGCGTCGGTGCGCGAGCGTGCAGCTGGGCCAGGTGGTCTTCGTAGAGGGTCCAGATGCGCGGCGCGATGGCGCCGCGTGTACCGGGGTAGGTGAGGCGGTCGGGGTTGAAGCTGATCAGGCGTTCGATCTCGGTGCAGCGCAGTTCGTCGTTGATCACGTTGAAGATCAGGATCTGCGTGCCCTGGTCGGCGATGGGCAACAGGGCGCCGATGATGCCGGTGTCGTTCAATCCGGGCTCGCCGCGGGCGTCGCCGAGCTCGGCTGGGGGGCGCACCAGCGTCCCCAGCAGTTCCTGGTAGGCCTGATCACAGGCGTAGCAGATCTCGGGCGCGCGCAGCCCCTGCACCCGGGCGCAGGCCTGTTGCACGGTAGTGTCGGGCAGGGCCATGCGCTCCGGTGGAATCGGGATGCGGTTCGATTCGCCATTCGGCAGCAGGCGCGGTACCGCCTCCTGACAGGACGGGCATCGCCAGGTGGCGATGCGGGGGCCGTCGATTACGTTGCTGGGAGGCATCTGGCGACCCTCATCCGGGGGTTCGGGGCGGCATGCGGCGCGCGGTAGCGAACGCCTGGGTTGCTGGCTGATGAGGGCGGGGCCATTCGCGGGCAGGCTCGCTACCACAGGGGCGGGCCCACCGGTCCTGCCCCCTGGGTCGTCCTCGTTTCAAGCGAGCCTCCTGTTCAGCCGAAGTAGTCCGGTTCGTTACCGGGGCGCCACTTGATATTGCAACCGAGGCTGGGATGCTGCGGCTCCGGTGCCGGCTGGCCGGCGAGCAGGGCATCGCTGGCGGCGCGCAGGTCGCGGCCGGTGACCGGGGTGTCGGAACCGGGGCGGGTCTCGTCGAACTGGCCCCGGTAGTACAGCTTGCGATCGGCATCGAACAGGTACAGGTCCGGGGTGCAGGCGGCGTGGTAGGCCTTGGCGACGGACTGGTCCTCGTCGAGGCAGTACGGGAAGTTGTAGCCGAAGCGGCGGGCGTCGTCCTTCATCTTGTCCGGGGCGTCGTCCGGCACCGCCTGGATGTCGTTCGAGTTGATCGCGATTACCGCGATGCCCTTGTTCGAGTATTCGCGGCCATAGCGCGCGAATTCGTGGCGGATCAGCTGCACGAACGGGCAGTGATTGCAGATGAAGGCGATCATGTAGCCTTTCGCGTCGGGGAAGCTGTCGAGGCTGACGTTTTCGCCGGAGACGACGTCCGGCAGGGAGAAGTTGGGTGCCTCGGTACCGAGTTCGATCATCTGCGAGGGGGTGCGGGCCATGACTGCTCCAGTGGTCGGATTTGCGACAATTATACGGCGTTGGCCGGGGATGCTTGAAACCTTCCGACTGCGACCGCAATCTTTGAACAATACCTGAGTAATGGAGTAGGGAATATGGGCTGGGTGACCGGTGTCGTACGGGAGCGCAAGCAGTGGACGGACCGCCTGTTCTCGCTGCGCGTGGATGCCGAGGTCGAGCCGTTCAAGGCCGGCCAGTTCAACCGCCTGCGCCTGGAGATCGACGGGGAGATGGTGGGACGGCCGTATTCGTACGTGAACGCCCCGGGCGAGACCCCGCTGGATTTTTATCTGATCACCGTGCCGGACGGCCCATTGTCCAACCGCCTGGTGCAGCTGGAGCCGGGTGATCAGGTGGAGCTGATGCCGCGCGCGACCGGCTTCTTTACCCTGGACGAGCTCCCCGACAGTCGCGACCTGTGGCTGTTGTCCACCGGTACCGCGCTGGGACCCTTCCTGTCCATCCTGAAGACGGACACCCCGTGGGAGCGCTTCGAGAATATCCGCCTGGTCCACGCGGTGCGCCAGGCGGAGGAACTTACCTACCAGGACACCATTCGGGAGTTTCAGGAGCGCGACGCGAAGCGGTTTCAGTACATCCCGTTCGTCAGTCGCGAGCCGTTCCCCGGGGGGCTCGAAGGGCGGGTGCCGGCCGCGATCGCCGAGGGCCGGCTGGAACACCACGCGGGCCTGAAGATTACCCCGGAGCATTCGCAGGTGATGCTGTGCGGCAACCCGGCCATGGTGCAGGACACGACCGCGATCCTGAAGGAGCGCGGCCTGGCGAAGAATCGCCGGCGCAAGCCGGGGCATATCACCACCGAGAACTATTGGTAGGCCCGGGGCTTTTTGGATTCGGGCCGGCCCTCTCGCCCTTCGCTCGCGAAGATCGCCCAAACTCGACAGGCTCCCGGGGCCATGTTGTAGGAGGCCAGCCCTCTGGCCGATGGGGTTTTGCCGGCGCCTGATCGGCCAGGGGGCTGGCCTCCTACGGGCTGTGGCTTGCGCTGGGACTAGTCCAGCAGGTTCGCCGACCAGGCGCGGATCAGGCCCGCCACGTAGCGGGTGTGTTCCGGGCGCGAGAGCAGATGGTCGGTCTGGTGCAGGGCGACAAAGCTCTTGGGGTGGCGGGCCTGCTGGAAGATCTGGCGGGCGTGATCGACGCTGACCACCGTGTCGCCCGGTGCGTGCAGCAGCAACAGCGGCCGCTGCAGGCTGTCGAGTGCGTGGTCCAGGGTCGGCTCCTCGATCGACTCGATGAAGGCGCGCCCGATCTCCACCGGGCGTCCGCCGATGCTGATCCGGGCGGAGCCCTCACGCCGGATCTCGTCGGCCGTGTCCCCGAACAGGTGGGCGACGTGGCCGGGCCGGCTGGGGGCGGCAATGGTGACGACGCCGTCCAGCGTCTCGCGCTGCGCGCCGACATGGATCGCCATGGCCCCGCCGAAGCTGTGACCGACCAGCAGGTTGGTGTGCCGCCCGGTGAAGGTCTCCAGCGCCTCGAGCGCCGAGTGGAGGTCCTCGCAGTAGGTCTCCAGCGTGCTGTCGCGGAACTCGCCCTCCGAGTCACCCAGGCCCATGAAATCGAAACGCAGGGTGGCGATGCCTTCCTCGGCGAGGGCGCGCGCCAGCCGTACCGTCGCCGGGAAGTCCTTGGAACAGGCGAAGCAGTGCGCGATGCAGGCCTGACCGCGAATGGCATCGGCCTCGGGTGCGACCAGTACGCCGCCCAGACGGGGGCCGCGCGGGGTCTGGATGGTGAGCGGGGTGTTGTGGATCGCCATCGAGCAGGCTCCTGAAGGGCGGCTATGGTCCCGCCGGGGACGGTCTGCGATCATACGGGTTTGATGATCCGAATGGCCACGCGGGATTCTCCTGCCACGCGGCCACCACTTCACGGGACCACTGGGGGCCGGCTTGGAAACCGAGAGTCAGATTCGCGCACGCCTGGCCGAGCTGGAGGCCGAGCACCGGGCTCTGGATTCCGCTATCGGCGTGATGCACGAGCAGGCCGCACCCGACATCTTCGCCATCCAGCGCCTGAAGAAGCGCAAGCTGCAACTGAAGGACGCGATCCAGCGCCTGCGCAGCCGGCTGATCCCCGACCTCAACGCCTGACCCGGGATATTCACCACGAAGCGGACGGGGGCGCGCATGAGAGCAAAGCGCGTGACAGGAAGATTAGAAGACAGGAAGAAAGGCAAGGCTATAGGCCTTGGGCCCAGATCGTTCTGTTAAGCGTTTACCCGTCGGTCAGATCAGGGGCTCACGACACATAAAGTAATCTGTTTTTCTTCCCGCTCTTCCAGCCTTCCTGTGAATCGCCCTTGACCTTGACCTTCTTCGTGCCTTCGTGGGCTTCGTGGTGAGCAAAAAAAACGGCGCCCGGAGGCGCCGTTCGAGTGCGTTCCGTGACGGAACGGCTGGGGTCAGCCCCAGATGTCGCGGGTGATCCCGGCGTACCAGGCCCGGGTGTACTGCGCCTCGCGGCTTCGGAAGCTGGAGCTGGCGCCCGACGGGCTGACGCCTCCGGCGCCGGAGACCCCGGCCATCGCGCCGTCCTGGTACTGGTAGACCGCGGCCACGCTGATCGCGTAGTCCGGGGTGACCAGGCTGTAGCAGGTGTTGGCGGAGGAGGGGTTGATTGGCTCCTGGCCGGACAGTTCGCGCACGACCGCGGCCGCGACGATCTTGCCCTGGTTGTTGGCCGAGTGGCCGGATTTGGGCATGGCGCCCGCCACGCTGGCATCCCCCAGGACGTAGATGTTGTCGTCCATCTCCGACTTGAAGGTGAGCTGATCCACCGGGACCCAGCCCTCGTCATTGGTCAGGCCCACGTCGTGGGCGATCTGGCCGGCGCGCTGGGCGGGGATGAAGTTCAGCACGTCGGCACGGACGCGTTCGAAGCCGCTGTCGGCCAGCACGGTCATGTTGTCGACATCGATTTCCTCGGCGCGACCGCCCTCCGAGCCGGCGCGCCATTCGATCATGTCGCCGTAGTGCTCGGCCCAGCCTTCCTCGAACAGGCCCTGCTTGGAGAAGCCATCCTTCGGATCCAGGATGATGATCTTGGAGCGCGGCTTCTCCTGCTTGAAGTAGTTCGCGACCAGTGACACCCGCTCGTACGGCCCCGGCGGGCAGCGGAACGGGTTCGGCGGGGCGACCATGACGAACACGCCGCCGTTCGGCATGTTTTGCAGCTGGGAACGCAGCAGCTCGGTCTGCGAACCGGCCTTCCAGGCGTGCGGGACACGGTCGGCGTCGGCCTCGGAGATGCCGGGCATGTCGTCGTAGCGGAAATCGATCCCCGGAGACATCACCAGCTTGTCGTAGCTCATGCTGTCGCCGCCGGCCAGGCGCACGCTGCGCGCGGAGGCGTCCACCGCGGTCACCCGGTCCTGGACGATCTCGATGCCGTAGTCATCCCGCAGGGTGTCGTAGCCGTGGGCGATGAAGTCCATGTCCGCGAAGCCGCCGATCACCCAGTTGCTGCCATAGCAGGTGTGGTAGGTGGCGTTCGGCTCGATCAGCGTCACGCGCATGTCGGGCGAGAACTGCTTGATGTATTTCGCGGCGGTCGCGCCGCCGGAGCCGCCGCCCACGACCACGACGTGAGCCTTGTCGGCCCCGCGCATGCCGTTGGCTGCACAGCCAATGCCAGCGAAGGCCGCGGCACTGCTGATGCCGGCGACCTTCAGGAAATTGCGTCGAGTAAAGTCATGCATGATGTGATTCCCCCTGATCAGAAGCGGCTGAAGTAGCCGGCCATCGCTTCGATTTCCTCGTCGGTGTAGCCCTTGGCGTGACGATCCATGATCGTCGCGTCACGGTCACCGTCGCGGAATGCCCTCATCTGGCTCTCGATGACATCAGCGGGAATCCGGCCCAGATCCGGTACACCCTCCTGAGCGCCGGCCGCGTTGTGGCAGGCCTTGCAGGAGGCGGCCATCAGCTGGCCCCGGGTAATTTCGTCGTCGGCAAGGGCCTGGGTAGCAGTGCCCGCCATCGCCAGCGAGGCGGCAAGCCCCACCAGGTACAAATGCGATTTCTTCATTGGAACGGACTCCTCCGTTAGAAGTGGCTTTTTGCGAGCGACAGCTGTGGAGTACTGCCTTCATCCTCGGGCCCGGTGTGGTGATCCGGGTTGTGATTTGCGCCACCGGGTTCGAGCCCGGTAGTTGCGCCTGATCGCGAAAACCAACGATCATGGAGATCGTATAGCACACAGAAAGCGCCTTTTCGATACATTGCAAAGGCATCTGCCACCAGGAGGAGTGCCATGACAGGGGAGCGGCGTCGTCATCCACGGATCCCGATGACGGTCGAGGTCGTGGCCGAGTGCGAAAGCGGGGACACGGTGACCCTGACCACCAACGACATCTCCGGCGGCGGAGCCTTCCTGCAGTGGGACGATCCGGAAAACGCCTGTGTGGGGCACCTGATGAAGCTCGCCTCGGATGACGAGTTGATGCTCCAGGTCTTCGGCATGCTCGGGGATGGCGGCGAGGCGCCGCGGGTGAAGGCCCAGGTGGTGCGGGTGATGGACGACGGCATCGCCGTGCGCTTCGATCCCGAGGAACTCGGGTAGCCCCTAGGGGGAAATTGCTGCCCTAAACCTCGCGCTCGATCTGTTCCAGGCCCGCGGCCCACTCGTCGGCGATCATCGGGTTCGTCAGCAGCCAGTGCACGGTGTCCGCGCTCCAGTCGTCGCGGGCCTCCTGCAGTGCGGTATCCCAGTCCGTGACTGCGTAATCCCCGCGCCCGACGCCGCTGAGCGCCTGCAGTTCCGCCTGTTGCTCCGGGCCCAGGTCGCGCAGCGTGCCCTCCAGCTCCTGCAGAGTCAGGTCGCTGGCGTGGTCGGCCAGCACCTGCAGGGCCCAGTCGTCGTCACTGCCCTCGGCGCCGGTATCCGGGAAGACCACGTCCTCCTTGGCGTGGAACTCGCGGGCGGCCTGGATCAGCCGTTCCAGGGTCTCGCCGGGGATGCCAAGGGAGACGGCCATCGTCTAGTGGGACGGGGTCCGCTCCTGGGCGAGGACCCAGGGCGCAGCCACGATGGCGGTGAAGATCGGATCGTTCGCGGCCCAGCGCCGGGCATCGTCATCCGAGGCGCGGGCGACCTGGTCATTGGCTAGCCATTCGCTGACCTGATGCGTGGCGTCATCGCGGAAGGCGCGGGCCACCTCGATCAGGTCCAGTTCCGGTGCCACGCGGATCACCACGCCGCGGGCGAAATGCGGCATGAGCTCCTTCCACGGCAGCGGACCGGCCTCTTCTTCCAGGGGGATCTCGGGTTGTTCGGCAGGGGCGTCTTGCATGACGGTTCCGGTCGGTTTCAGATAGGGTTCAGGCTAGGCCGATACCCTTGCATCTTCAAGACCTTTCCACGCAAATCCCCGGAGGATGCGCCACCATGCGACCCACGCCGGATCTCCAGCCCGGACACCGCGAGCGGCACCCGATGCGGCGTCGCTCGGGCCCGGTGCGGGCGCTGGCCATGCTGTTCCTGGTCGCGCTTCCGGCACAGGCGCAGTTCAATACCGACGACCCCGAGGCCGCGGTCTGGGACCTGGACGAGGCTGTTGCCCAGATCGAGGCACATTACCCGGGGCGGGTCCTGCATGCCCGCGAGGATGTCAGCCGCTACGGGGCGCGCCTGTTCGTGATCCGGATCCTGACCAACGACCAGCAAGTGCGTACCCTGCGCATCGAGGAAGGTACGGAAGTGGAGCTCCCGGAATGAATCTGCGCGTGGTACTGATCGAGGATGACGTTGCCCTGCGCAACCAGATCGGCGAGGAACTGGACCGCAGCGGCTGCCGCGTGGATACCGCCTCGGATGGCGAGACCGGATTGTACCTGCTGACCGAGTACCACTGCGATATCGCCGTGGTCGATCTTGGCCTGCCCGGCATGGATGGCCTCGACGTGATCCGCAAGGCGCGCGAGTCGAAGCCGCGCCTGCCGATCCTGATCCTGACCGCGCGCGACCGCTGGCAGGACAAGGTCGAGGGTCTGGAGGCCGGCGCCGACGACTACCTGGCCAAGCCCTTCCATATCCAGGAACTGCTGGCGCGCCTGCGCGCCCTGGCGCGCCGCAGCCTGCAGTCAGGCCAGGAGCGGCTGCACTTCGGCCCGCTGGTGATCGATACCGCCGGCGACGAGGTCTGGTTGAATGGCGAATCGGTGACCCTGACCACATTCGAGTACCGCCTGCTGATGACCCTGGTGCGCCAGCCCGGCCGGGTGCTGAGCAAGGACGCGCTGGCGGACTACCTGTACGACCACGACGAGGACCGCGAGAGCAACGTGATCGAGGTCCTGATCGGTCGCCTGCGGCGCAAGCTGGATGCCGATGGCAGCCTGGGGCTGATCGAGACCCTGCGCGGGCGCGGCTACCGCTTTGCCCGCGAACCCGACCCCGCCCCGGAAAACGAGTCGGACAGCGCCCGATGATCCACCCCGAGGCCGCCCGGTCCGCATGAAGGCGGCCCTGCGCAAGCTGCGCGGCAGCCTGGTGCTGCGCCTGGCGGGGGTCACGGCCGTCACCGTGCTGATCTTCTCGCTGCTGACGGCCTGGGTGCTGGAGGCGGCCTTTCGCGACAATGCGGCGGACGCGGTGGAGACCCGGCTGGAGGCGCAGGTGCTGCTGCTGATGGGGCTGGCCGAGGTGATCGGCCCCGCGGATGTACGGGTCCCCGAGATGCTCCCCGAAAGCCGGCTGCAACTGCCGGTCAGTGGCCTCTATGCGCGCATCCTCGGCGAGGAGGGCCAGACCCTCTGGCGGTCGCCCTCGACGGTGGGCGTCTCGCTGCGTGGCTGGTCGGAGGACGAGTACTTCAGCTTCAGCCTGCCCGTGCAGTGGGAGCTGGAGGGCGACCAGGTGGGACTGACCTTCCAGATGCTGGAGGACCGCGAGGCCTTCAATGAACAGGTCGAACAGTACCGCGTCAGTCTGTGGCAGGGGCTGGGCGCGATGACCCTGTCCATGATCCTGGTGCTGTCGCTGGCGCTGTGGTTCTGGGGGCTGCGCCCGTTGCGTCAGGTGCGGCGCGACCTGGACGCCCTGCGCCATGGCGACCATGCCCGTCTGGGCGGGTACTATCCCACCGAGGTCCGCGCCCTGACCGGCAGCATCAACGACCTAGTCGAGTTCGAGCGGGCCCGCCTGGCGCGCCAGCAGAATGCCCTGGCGGACCTGGCCCACAGCCTGAAGACCCCGATCTCCGCGCTGCGCCTGAACCTCGAGAGCGCGCGACCGGACCCGGACGACATGCAGCACCAGGTCGACCGGTTGCAGGGGATCGTCCAGCACCAGCTGAATCAGGCGCAGCGGCTGGGGCCGGCCCCGTTCCAGGCTGCCGAGCCGCTGGCGCCGATCATCGAGCGAACCGGCCAGGCGCTGGGACGGCTCGCCGCGCAGGAGGGGGTGACGCTGGAGACCGACCTGGCCCCGGGCTGTGCCCTGCGCATGGACGGTGGCGCCATCTTCGAGTTGCTGGGCAATACCCTGGACAACGCCATTCGCCATGCCACCAGCCGGGTGCGGGTCACGACGCGCTGCCAGCCCGGCGAGGTGATGCTGATCATCGACGATGACGGTCCGGGTATCCCGCCGGCCGACCGGGCCCGGGTGCTGGAGCGCGGCCAGCGCGCGGACACACGCGGCGGGCAGGATGCCGACCGGGATACCGGTCAGGGGCTCGGGCTCAGCATCATCCATACCCTGGTCACCGACCACCGCGGGACGCTGTTCATCGAACAGGCCCCGGATCTGCACGGGGCCCGCATCCGCATGGTGTTCCCGGGGGGCTGAATCGACTTACCGGGGTGCTATCCCGCAACAGCCGGTTCGCGCGGATCAGAGCCCCAGGCCTTCCATCGGCAGGCTCGGTGCCTCGCCCAGCACCCCTGCCCGCACGAGTGCCGCCGCCCCGCAGGCAAACGTCCATCCCAGATGCCCGGATCCGGTGTTCAGGTGCAGGCCCGTGATGGCGGTGGGGCCGAGGATCGGTGTGCCGCGGGCGCTCATCGGGCGCAGGCCGGTCCAGGGGGCCATCGTCTGCGGGTCGAAGGTTGCGGGGAGGCCGGTCAGGGTGCGCCGGCACTGATCGAGGACATTCGCCGCGCGCTCGATGTTCAGGTGACGGTCGCGGCCGGCAAATTCGGCGGTACCGGCCAGACGCAGGCGCGCCCCCAGCGGGGTCATCACCACCTTGTTGGCGTCATCGATCAGCGGCAGGTTCAGCCGGCAGTCGGCGTCCATCGGCAGGGTCAGCGAATAGCCCTTTACCGGGGCGACGGGCAGATGCAGCCCCAGCGGGCGCAGGAGGTCCGGGGCGTGGTAGCCGTTGGCGACCACGCAGGCCTCCGCCGCGATCGGCCCTTCGGAGGTCTCCACCGCGTCGATCCGGCCACGGTGGGTGCGCAGGCGCCGTACGGTGACGTTCGGGTAATAGCGGATGCCCCGGCGCTGGCCGATCGCGAGCAGCTGCTCGGTGAACCGTGCCGCGTCGCCGATGGCATCCCCGGGGAAGAACAGCCCGCCGCACAGGCGGTCGCGCACCGGCGCCAGTGCCGGCTCCTCCGCGATGATCCGCTCCACGTCCCAGTCCTCGAAGCGCACATCCTCATCACGCATCGCCTCGCTGGCGGCGCGATTGTGGGCCTGGCTGGCCGGGTCCTGGAACAGCTTCAGGATGCCGCAGCGGCGAAAGTCGAAATCCAGCCCCTCGGTCGCCAGTTCCCGCTGCAGGCGGTCGATCTCCCGGAGCGAGAACGCCGCGAGGCGGGCATTCAGGCGGGTGTGCTGCTCGAATAATTCCCGCCGACTGTGCCACAGAAAGCGCAGGCCCCAGCCGGCCAGCCCCGGCAGGGCGCGCGGGCGCAGCAGCAGCGGTGATTCGGTGCGGCCGAGAAAGCGCAGCAGGTCCAGGCCGACGCCGGGGGTGTTCCAGGGTTCGGCGTGGCTCGCATGCAGCATGCCGCCGTTGGCCTGGCTGGAGCCGGTGGCGGGGGCGGGGGCGGCATCCACCAGCACGACCTCGGCCCCGGCCTCCTGCAGGTACCAGGCGGTGGTCATGCCGATCACACCGGCCCCGATCACGACTACGCGCATCCGTTGCTTCCTCTGTCCAGATTGCTTATTGGCCGCTTGCCAGTCGTTGGATCACGTCGGTGTATTCGCGTTCCAGCCGTTTCGGCGACACCTTCTCGCGCGTGCCCAGTTCCTGGGCGAACTGCGAGACGCGAAACTCCTCGATGCGGTAGCGAAACGCGAGCACGTCGGGGTGGTCCGGCGCTCGCGCGATCAGCTCCTGTGCCTGCTGCCACAGCGGCTCGACCGCCACACGCCGGGCGCGGTCCTTGTCCGGCGCCTGGGTCAGGCGTTCCAGGCGCTTGTCGATCGCCTGCAGGTAGCGCGGCAGCTCGGGCAGCGTGTCGTGCGGGGTGCGCAGCAGGAAATCGGCCGGGACCAGCGCCTCGAGCTGGCTGCGGATGTCGCGCGCGGCCTCGATCCAGGACAGCGGCAGATCGCCCTGCAGCCGGGTGCGCAGGTCGTGCCAGTGGCGCAGGATCTCGGCGGCCAGGCGGGAGAGCTCCATCACCGTGGGCGAGAACTCGGGCAGGCTGGCCTCCAGGCGCTCTCCAAAGGCCTCGGCATCGCGCGGCCACGGCTCGGCCAGGAACACGCGGTCGGCCGCCGCCTCCAGGATCTGGTCGCGCAGGGCCTCGCAGCTGCCGAGTGTCGAGTAGTTCAGGCAGGCGCGTTCGATCTCCGGGAGCTGGCGGCGCAGGTCGCGGGCGGTCTTGCGCACGCCCAGCAGGAACAGCCGGCGCAGCCCCGCTCGGTGGGCGCGTGCGGCCCGCGCCGGGTCCGGTTCCAGCTCCAGCGAGACCGCATCGCCGCGGTCGACCAGGATCGGGAAGGCGCGCAGCTGCGCCCCCTGGTGGTCGAATTCGACGCTCTCCGGCAATGCGCCGAAGTCCCACTCGGTGATCCCCTCGCGGGTGATCTCGTCCGGGCGGCTGGCGTCGAAGTGGGCCTCGGCGCTGTCGCCCAGCCGGCGCTTCAGCGCGGCCAGGTCGCGGCCGCTGGCCTGCTCGTGGCCTTCCGGGTCGAGGATGCGAAAGCGCATCACCAGGTGTGGCTCGAGGTTCTCCGGGCGCCAGGCATCCAGCGGGATCTCGGTGCCGGTCATCGCGCGCAGGGCCTCGGCCAGCGCCGGGATCAGCGGGCCCTGGCGGTGCTCGATGCGCGCGAGCGCGGCCTGCGCGAAGTCCGGCGCGGGCACGAACTGGCGGCGCAGGCCCTTGGGCAGGCTCTTCAACAGGGCGGTCACGCGCTCCTCCAAAAGCCCCGGCACCAGCCAGTCGCCCAGCCAGTCGGGTACCGCGTTCAGCGCGGCGATCGGGATGGTCACGGTCACGCCGTCGTCTGGCAGACCGGGCTCGAAGCGGTAGGCCAGCGGCAGGCGCAGGCCCTCGACCTCCAGATGGTCGGGGTAGGCCCCTTGCGGGAGCGCGGTGTCCGGCTCGTTCAGCAGTTCCGCACGGTCGATTCGCAGGGCGTCGGGGTCCCGCTTCTCGGCCTTGCGCGCCCAGGTCTCGAAGCTTGTGCCGTCGGTGATGTCTTCCGGCAGGCGGGCGTCATAGAAGTCGAACAGGCGATCCTCCTCCACCAGCAGGTCGCGCCGGCGCCCGCGCGCCTCCTGCTCGGCGATCTCGGCCACGGCCTCGCGGTTGGCCTGTACCCCCTTCGAGCGGGTGCGCAGCTCGCCGCCGACCAGGCCCTCGCGGATCATGATACGCCGCGCCTCGGCCGGGTCGTGTCTTGCGAAGTCCACCGGCTTTTTCGGGGCGACGACCAGGCCGTACAGGGTGATGCGGTCGAAGGCCCCGACGCGTCCGCTGCGACGCTGGAAGTGCGGCTCGAAGATATGGTGCTTGAGCAGATGCGCCGCCGCGGCCAGGATCCAGTCGGGCTCGATACGGGCATTGTCGCGGGCGTAGACACGGGTGGTCTCGGCGATCTCCGCACTCATCACCCAGGCGGGTTTCTTCTTTGCCAGGACCGAGCCGGGGTGGATCTGGAAGCGGCGGTTGCGCGCGCCGAGGTAGTCGCCGCGCTCGGTCTTCTGCCCGATCTGGCTGACCAGCCCGGTCAGCAGTGCGCGGTGCACGGGCTCGGCGTCGGCCGGTTCGTGGTTCGGCTTCAGGTCCATCTCGCGGGCTTGGCGCAGCAGCTGCACGCGCAGTTCCTGCCACTCGCGCATGCGCAGGAAATTCAGGAAGTGCTCGCGGCACCAGCGTTTGAGCGCATTCGAGCCGAGATCCTCGCGCGCGGTGTGCCAGGCCTCCCACAGCCGCAGCATGCCCATGAAGTCGGAGCCCTCGACCTGAAACTCCCGATGGGCCTGGTCCGCCGCCTGGGTGGCCTCGGCCGGGCGTTCGCGCGGGTCCTGCAGCGACAGGAACGCGGCGATAGTCGCGGTCTCGGTCACGCAGCCGTGGTCGGCCCCGGCCAGCAGCATTGCACCGTGGCGCGGGTCGATGGGCATGCGTGCCAGCTGGCGGCCGCGCGGGGTGATGCGCCCGCGCGCGTCCACCGCACCCAGCTCCTCCAGCAGGCGGTAGCCGTCCTTGACCAGGCGTGGATCGGGTGGATCCACGAACGGGAACTGGCGCGGCTGACCGAGCTTCAGCGCGGCCATCTGCAGGATCACCGAGGCGAGGTTGGAGCGCTGGATCTCCGGGTCGGTGAAGGGCGGGCGCAGGTGGTAGTCGTCCTCCGCGAACAGCCGGATGCAGATGCCGGGGCCCAGCCGTCCGCAGCGCCCGGCGCGCTGGTCGCAGGCGGCCTGCGAGATCGGCTCCAGGCTCAGGCGCTGCACCCGCGAACGCCAGGAGTAGCGCGAGACGCGGGCCAGACCCGAGTCGATCACGAAGCGGATGCCGGGGACGGTCAGCGCGGTCTCGGCGACGTTGGTGGCCAGCACGATGCGCCGGCCGGCGTGCGACTGGAATACCCGCGACTGCTCGCGCGCGGACAGGCGCGCGTACAGTGCCAGGACCTCGGTGTCGGCGCGCACCTGGCCGCGCAGGGCCTTGTGGGCGTCGCGGATCTCGCGCTCGCCGGGCAGGAATACCAGGATGTCGCCGGGGCCGGCGCGCTCGCATTCGGCCACCGCCTCGCGGATGCCGTCGAACAGGTCGCGCTCGCCGCGACCGGCGTCTTCGTCCTCGTCGGCCGCGTCTTCCGGCTCGATCGGGCGGTAGCGCAGCTCCACCGGGTAGGTGCGTCCGGCCACGGTCAGGATCGGGGCGTCGTCGAAGAACGCCGACAGCCGCTCCGGGTCCAGCGTCGCGGAGGTGATGATGATGCGCAGCTCCGGGCGTTTCTTCGATAGGCGCTTGAGCACGCCCATCAGGAAGTCGATGTTCAGGCTGCGCTCGTGCGCCTCGTCGACGATCAGGGTGTCGTAGGCGCGCAGCTCCGGGTCATGCGCCAGCTCGGCAAGCAGCATGCCGTCGGTCATCAGCTTGACCCAGTTGTTCGGCCCGGTCTGGTCGGAAAAGCGCACCTTGAAGCCGACGGTGGAGGTCTTCTCACCCCCCAGCGTGGTGCCCAGTTCCTCGGCGATGCGGCTGGCGACCGAGCGCGCGGCGATGCGGCGCGGCTGGGTGTGGCCGATCAGCCCGGTCTCGCCGCGCCCGGCCTCCAGGCACAGCTTGGGCAGCTGGGTGGTCTTGCCGGAGCCGGTCTCGCCGCACAGCACCAGTACCGGGTGTTCGCGGATCGCGGCGACAATGCGCTCGCGCTCGGCGTGGATCGGCAGGTCGCCGGCATAAACGGGCTGGGGGCGCAGGCGGCCGCGTTCGGCGCGGCCCCCTTCGGCGTGGTCCAGGCGCTCGGCGAGGGTGCGGGCCATGCGGTCGCAGGGCTGCCCGCGCTTCTGGCGCTGGCGGGCCCGGCGCAGCAGGTCCGTGAGGTCCTTGCGTTCGGGGCCGGCGGGCAGCGCCTCGATACGGGCAGCGAGGGCGTCGAGATCCGGTGCGGGGGCCGGTTCCACGGTCAGCCCTGGTAGCGCAGACGCAGGGCCTCGATGTTCTCGGTGCGCAGGCGCTCCAGCGCCTGGCGCACGCGGTCCTCGTCACTGAACGGGCCGAGGTACACGCGGTACCAGGTATCACCCTGGATCTCGACCTCGTGCACCTGCGGGTCGAGGCCCAGCAGGGTCAGGCGGGCCTTCATCTCGTCGGCCTGGGCGAAGCGGCGGAACGACCCGGTTTGCAAGACCACCGGCTCCCCCTCGCTGGGGGATGCGGCGGGCGGCAGGGTCGGGGCAGGGGTGTCGCGCTCGGACTCTGGTACGCGGATCTCGTCCTCGGGCAGCAGCTCGTAGTAGCGAAACCGCGGTTCGTCGTCCGACGGTACGGTGTCGCGCTCCACGGGGGCCGGGGTCGGGGCCGGAGCGGCGGTCTCGGCTCCCGGGTCGCCGAACAGCGCGCCCAGGTCCGGTGAGCGGTCGGCCCCCTGCAGGTACAGCACGGCGGCAATGCCCAGCCCGATCAGCAGGCCGATCAGCATCCACACCCAGCCGGGGATCGGGCGCGCGGCCTTGCGCGGGGTGGACTTGCGACGGGTCTTGCGGGCCTGGGCCATGGTCTACATCCGTTCCGGGGCGGTCACGCCCAGCAGGCGCAGGCCATTGTGCAGCACCTGCTTGGCCCCGGTCAGCAGGGCCAGGCGTGCGCCGATCACGGCGGCATCCTCCGCGTTCAGGAATGGCACCGCGTTGTAGTAGGCGTGAAAGCCGGCAGCCAGCTCGCGCAGGTACTGGGCGATCTGGTGCGGCTCGCAGGCCTCGGCGGCCGCCGCGATCACCTCGGGGAAGCGGTCGAGCCGGTCCAGCAGGTCGTCTTCCTGCGGCTCGGTCAGGCGCTCGGACAGCCCGGCGTCGTCCAGCGCGCTGGCGGCATGGCCGCGCTCGGCCGCAGTGCGCAGCACGCTGGCGATGCGCGCGTGGGCGTACTGGATGTAGTACATCGGGTTGTCGTTGGACTGCGACTTGGCCAGGTCCAGGTCGAAGTCCAGGTGCTGGTCGCAGCGGCGCTGCACATAGAAGAAGCGCGCGGCATCCGAGCCGACCTCGTCGCGCAGCTCGCGCAGGGTCACGAACTGCCCGGCGCGGGTGGACATCGGCAGGCGTTTGCCCCCGCGGTAGAGGATCGCGAACTGCACCAGCAGCACGTCCAGGCGGTCGGCCTCCAGGCCCAGGGCCTGCAGGGCGGCGCGCACGCGCGGGACGTAGCCGTGGTGGTCGGCGCCCCAGATGTTGATCACGCGCTCGAAGCCGCGCTGGAACTTCTCGCGGTGGTAGGCGATGTCGGAGGCGAAGTAGGTGTAGTCGCCGTTCTCGCGGCGCACCACGCGGTCCTTGTCGTCGCCGTAGTCGGTGGAGCGGAACCACAGGGCTCCGTCCTTCTCGTACAGCGCGCCGTGCGCCTCGAGATCCTGCACCGCGGCATCGATCGCGCCGGAGTCGGCCAGGCTGCGCTCGGAGAACCAGCACTGGTACTCGACCCCGAACTCGCGCAGGTCGTCGCGGATGTCTTCGAGGATGGCGTTCAGGCCGCAGTCGAACACCGTGCGGTACAGCTCCGGGCCCAGCAGCTCGCGGGCGCGGGCGATCACCGCGTCGATGTAGATCTCCTTGTCGCCACCGGCCGGCTCGTCCGGCGGGAGGTCGCGGGTGACGGCCTCGGTCGCGTGCACGGCCTGTTCGCCGATCTGTGCGGTCAGGGCCTCGGCGACCGGGTAGATGTAGTCACCCTGATAGCCGTTGGCCGGGAACGGGACCTGCACCCCGTGCTGTTCCAGATAGCGCAGCCAGACGCTGGCGGCGAGGATGTTCATCTGCCGCCCGGCGTCGTTTACGTAGTACTCGCGGGTGACATCGAAGCCGCAGAAATCCAGCAGGTCGGCGACGGTGGCGCCGAACGCCGCGCCGCGGCCGTGGCCGACATGCAGCGGGCCGGTGGGGTTGGCGGAGACGAACTCCACCTGCACCGGGCGACCGCCGCCCACGCTGGAGCGGCCAAAGTCGGCGCCCTGGGTGGCGATGCGGCCGAGCACCAGCGTGCGGGCATCCGCGGCCAGGCGGAAGTTGATGAAGCCGGGGCCGGCGATCTCGGTGGCGGCGAGACCGGGTACCTCGGGCATTGCGGCGCTGAGGGCCTCGGCGAGGTCACGCGGTTTGCTCTTGGCCGGGCGCGCGAGCTGCATCGCGAGGTTGCTGGCAAAGTCGCCGTGCTCGCGGTCGCGGGCGCGCGTGACCTGCACCTCGACACCGTGATCGGCGGGTACACGGCCATCGGCCACCAGGGTCTCCAGGGCGGCCGCGAGGGCCTCGGTGAGGGTGTCTTTCAAGAGGGGCTCGATCCGTCGTGTAAAAAGGGCCGCATTCTAACCCGGAAGCGGCGCACGTGCCGCCCCGGCACCTGCCGCGGGAACGGGTCAGGCGAGCGAGACGGGGTCGATGTCGATGGCGATGCGGGTGCCGCGCGGCAGGTCGTCGGCCTGCCAGGCGTGGCGCGCCTGTGCGAGGCCCTCGTGCAGGGGGTTGCGGCGCGTGGACTGCAGCAGGATCTGTTCGCGGAAGCGGCGGTTGACGCGGTGACGCGGCGCGGGGGCCGGGCCCAGTACCCGCAGGCCCTCGGTCGCGGCGCTGCGCAGGTGGGTGGCGACGCGCTCGGCGTGGCGGCGGGTGGTCTCGGCATCGCCGGCCTCGACCCGGACCAGGGCCAGGTGGCCATGGGGCGGCAGCTCGGCAGCAGCGCGTTCCTCCAGCAGGGGCGCGACCATTGCCGGGTAGTCGGCGGCATCCAGGCCGCGAATCAGGGGGTGGTCGGGATGCCCGGTCTGGAGCAGCACGCGACCGCCGCCGGAACCACGCCCGGCGCGGCCGGCGGCCTGCACGATGAGCTGGAGGGTGTTTTCCGTGGCGCGCAGGTCGACGCTGAACAGGCCCTGGTCCACGTCGATCACACCGACCAGTCCGACCTGGGGGAAGTCGTGACCCTTCGCCAGCATCTGGGTGCCGACCACGATCGCGGCATCCAGCTGGCGGATACGGTCCAGTGCCGCCTCCAGCGCGCCCTTGTGACGGATGCTGTCGCGGTCCAGGCGGATCAGGGGGGTGGTCGGGAAGTGCCGCGCCAGGGCCTGTTCCAGCCGCTGGGTGCCGAGGCCGCGCTGCGCCAGCGGCTCGCCGCATTCCGGGCAGCGCTGGGGGCGGGGTTCCTGGTGGCCGCAGAGGTGACAGACAGCGCGCGGGTTGTGCGCGTGAATGGTCAGTCGGGCATCGCAATCCGGGCACTCGGCCACCCAGCCGCAGGCGTCGCAGGCCAGTACGCGGGCGAAGCCGCGGCGGTTGAGCAGGAGAAAACACTGGTGGCCGGCCGCCAGGGTCTGCTGCATGGCGTCGAGCAGCGGGGCGGTCAGGCCCTCGTCCGGGAGGTGTACGCGCGTGTCCACGGTCTCGACGGTGGGTGGTCGGGTCCCGTCCGGGCGTGTGGTCAGCCGGGCGTGGGCGTAGCGGCCCGTGGTGGCCGCGTGCAGGCTCTCCAGGGTCGGGGTGGCGGAACCCAGAACCACCGCGGCCTGCTCCAGCTGGCCGCGCTTGATCGCCAGGTCGCGGGCGTTGTAGCGGAACCCGTCCTGCTGCTTGAAGGCGCTGTCGTGTTCCTCGTCGACGATGATCAGGCCGAGGTCGGGCAGCGGGGTGAAGAGGGCCGAGCGGGTGCCGACGACGATGCGGCGCTGACCCTGGCGGGCGGCCTCCCAGGCGCGCAGGCGTTCGCCCTCGGCCAGGCCGGAGTGGAGCAGGGCGACCTGCCCGGGAAACCGTTGCTGGATGCGCGTGCTCAATTGCGGGGTCAGGGCGATCTCGGGGATGAGGAACAGCACGGCGCGCCCGCCTGCCAGCACGCGGTCGGCCATCTGCAGGTAGACCTCGGTCTTGCCGCTCCCGGTCACGCCCTCCAGCAGCAGCGGTGCGCCGGTCCCGGGTGTCAGGGCCTCCACGGCCGCGCGCTGGTCGGGGGTCAGATCGTGGTCGCTGGTGGTCGGCGGTGGCGGCTGTTTCGGGTCGGGTGTGATCGCCTCCAGCCAGCCACGCCCCTCGTAGTCGCGCAGTTCGCGCGGGGCCAGCTGCAGGCCGGTCGCGGCGGCCAGGGTGGCGCGATCCAGGGCCGTGGCCGCGTGTCCCGGCTCCAGGGCGCGGAGGACCGCCTGCTGGCGCCGACCGCGCGCGAGGCCGTCGGCCAGGGCGCGGGTGCCCTCGGGGGTGATCCGCCACAGGGTTTCGGGGGTGAGGGCCGGCAACGGGTCGCCGTGGCGCAGGGCCGGTGGAAGTGCCCCCAGCAGGGCCTCGCCCAGCGGGTGATGGTAGTAGCGGGCCCCGAATCGCAGGAGCTCCAGCAGGCGGGGCGAGAGGAGCGGTTCGCTCTCCGGGGCCTCGTTCACCGCCCGCAGGCGTGCGGGCGGCACGTCACTGGTGGTCGCCAGATCGACCACCAGCCCGACCGTGGAGCCGCGGCCGAAGGGCACGCGAACCCGCTGTCCGGGCGTGAGCGACAGGCCTTCGGGGATGCGGTAGTCAAACAGCCGATCCAGGGGGCGATCCAGCGCGATGCGGGCGATTCGGGGCGCGACGGGCATGGGTCCAGTTTACTGCGTCGGGGCCCGGGAAGGGGGAGTCGGTTGTCTCAGGGTGGGTCGGGTTGTTATCCACAAAAGCTGTGGATAACTCTGTGGGTGAAACGGGGGGAAGGGCCCTAAATGCTTGTTACTGCTGGGGGCGTCTTGGATTGGCCAAAAATCGACCAGAAGCCAAAAGAATCGAATAAACAGATAGTTACGGGGTTTATGTGAAACGGAGTGCGCGCTCTGTGTGCTAAGCGGCCGTTGGTTTCATCGCTTGTGGGTAGTCTGTACAGGGTGTGTACAATTGTGACGCCGTCCCGGGTGTTCATCGGGCCTTGAGGAAACAGTGATTCATGCGCACGCAAAAGCGACTCGAGCGCCAGTGTGTACATTGAGCAGTGTTTCCCGAGCCAACAAAAAACCCGGCACCGCGAGGCGGTTGGCCGGGTTTCGGTGGCGGGACCCGTATCCGGATCTCGCATTTGGGGCGGGCTACTAGCCGAGGGCCTTGACCGATGCCACGAGCTCGGCGGCCACCTTCTGGCCGTCGCCGTAGAGCATCTGGTTGTTGTCGGCGTAGAACAGGTGGTTCTCGATGCCCGAGAAACCGGAACCCTTGCCGCGCTTCACGCAGATGACGTTGTGGGCCTGGTCGGCGTTCAGGATCGGCATGCCGTAGATCGGCGATTCCGGGTTGGTCCGGGCCACCGGGTTCACGACGTCGTTCGCGCCAATCACCATCGCGACATCCGCGGTCTTGAACTCCTCGTTGATCTCGTCGAGGTCGAAGATGATGTCGTAGGGCACGCCGGCCTCGGCCAGCAGCACGTTCATGTGCCCGGGCATGCGGCCCGCGACCGGGTGGATCGCGAACTTCACGTCCACGCCGCGCTTCTGCAGCAGCTGGGTGAATTCCCAGATCTTGTGCTGCGCCTGCGCGACGGCCATGCCGTAGCCCGGCACGATGATGACCTTCTCGGCGTAGGCCATCATGATCCCGGCATCGTTGGCCTGGATCTCCTTCATCGTGCCTTCGATCTCTTCCTCGGCGCCGCCGGCGGAGCCGCCGAACTGGCTGAAGAGGATGTTCTTGATTGGGCGGTTCATCGCCTTGGCCATCAGCTGCGTGAGCAGCGTACCGGCCGCGCCGACCACGATACCGGCGATCATCAGCGCCGGATTGTCCAGCACGATCCCCTTCAGGCCGACCGCCAGGCCGGTCAGGGCGTTGTACAGCGAGATGACCACGGGCATGTCGGCGCCGCCGATCGGCAGCGTCATCAGGATGCCGAAGGCCAGCGCCAGGACGAAGAACAGCAGCAGCGTCACCGAACCGATCTCGCCGCCGCCGGTGGCCATCATGAAGCCGAGGATTACGGTGATGGCAAAGATCGCGATGTTCACGACCTGCTGGCCCGCGAAGGTGAAGGTCTTCTTCATCAGACCCTGCAGCTTGGCGTAGGCCACCAGCGAGCCGGAGAAGGCCACCGAGCCGATCAGCGAGCCGGTCACGGCGATCGCCAGGCCGGTGTTGCTGACCGTTTCCGGGGTCGCCTGCAGCAGGTAGATCGCACCGATACCGGCCGCGGCGCCGCCGCCCATGCCGTTGTACAGCGCGATCATCTGCGGCATGTCGGTCATCGCGACCTTCTTGCCGCTCCACCAGGCCAGCGCACCACCAATGGCGATACCCAGGATGATCAGGGTGTAGTTCACGCCACCGGAGATCTCCGGATGCACGAAGGTCACGAGCGTGGCGATCACCATGCCCACGCCGGCCCAGATGATGCCCGGCCGCGCGGTGGTCGGCGAGGACATCTGCTTGAGGCCGACGATGAACAGTACCGCCGCCGCAAAATAGGCGAGGTTGATGATCATGCTCATGCGTTATCTCCCTTCTTGTCGTCCTTCTTGCTGGTCTTGAACATCTCCAGCATGCGTTCGGTGACGACGTAGCCACCCACGGCGTTGCCCGCGGCCAGGATCACGGCGACAAAGCCGATGGCCTGTTCCAGCGGGGTCGTGGCATGGCCCAGCGCGACCATGGTCCCGACCAGCACGATGCCGTGGACGAAGTTGGAACCGGACATCAGCGGGGTGTGCAGGATGACCGGCACCTTGGAGATGATCTCGTAGCCGGTGAAGGCCGCGAGCATGAAGATGTACAGCGCGATAAAGCCTTCGATGATCATGAGTTCGCTCCCTTCAGGGCCTCGCGGGTGGCCTCGTGCACGATCTCGCCGTCGCGGGTCAGCACGCTCTTGGCGATGACCTCGTCATCCCAGTCCGGCTGGAACTCGCCGCCCTCGGCGATCATCGGCGTGAGGAAATTGAGCAGGTTCTTTGCATACATCTCGGAGGCATGCAGCGGCACCTGCGAGGGCACGTTCAGCGGCGCGTGGATCACCACGCCCTTGTGCTTGCTGGTCTTGCCCGGCTTGGACAGTTCGCAGTTGCCACCACCCTCGGCCGCCAGGTCGATGATGACCGCGCCGGGCTTCATGCCCTCGACCATGTCCTTCGGGACCAGTTTCGGCGCGTCGCGGCCCGGGATCGCGGCGGTGGTGATCAGCACGTCGGCCTTGGAGATGAACTCGCCCAGGGCATCCTGCTGTTGTTTCTTCTCTTCCGCGGTCAGTTCGCGGGCGTAGCCGCCTTCACCCTCGGCGGAGACGCCCAGATCGAGGAACTTCGCACCCAGCGACTCGACCTGCTCCTTGGTGGCGGAGCGCACGTCATAGGCCTCGACCATCGCGCCCAGGCGCTTGGCCGTGGCGATCGCCTGCAGCCCGGCCACGCCGGCGCCGATCACGATGACTTTGGCCGGGCGGATGGTGCCGGCCGCGGTGGTCAGCATCGGGAAGAAGCGGCAGGACAGATCCGAGCCCATGATCGCGCCCTTGTAGCCGACCACGGCCGCCTGCGACGACAGCACGTCCATGCTCTGGGCGCGCGAGATGCGCGGGATCAGCTCCATCGCGAAGCTCAGGATCTTGCGCTCCTGCATCGCCTTGACCACGTCCGGATTGCGGTGGGCATGGAACAGGCTGACGACGGTGGAGCCCTCCGGCAGCTGGTTGACCTCTTCCACCGTCGGTGGGGCCACGCGGACCATCAGGTCCGACTGGCCGTAGGCCGTCTCGGTATCGACCACGGTGGCCTTCTCGTAGGCCGTGTCCGGGAAATGGGCATTGGAGCCGGCACCCTTCTCCAGCTGCACGGTGACGCCCAGATCGCTGAACTTGGCCGCCACCGTCGGATCCAGGGCCACGCGACGTTCGCCGCTGGCGGACTCCTTGGGAACGGATAATTTGATTGCCATGCGCTCTCTCCCCGGGCCAAACGTCCCGGTACTCCCCTGGGACGATCAGCCGCGCTCGCGGGTGGTGAAATCGGATGCGGCACGCCTGAAGCGGGCATGCCGCACAAAAAACGACCCGCGAGTGTAGCGGAATCGCCCCCGTGCTTAAACCGTGTCCTGCGCTTGCAGGGTCTTGTTCCGGGCCGCGGAGCGTACGATACCTCGGGTCATGGCGTTGTAATTGCTTTGTTCTCGAAGGCTGTTTATTGTTTTTCCGGTCAGTGTTGCGCTGAGGGAGACGCGGGCGTGCGATTCAATCAGCGTCTCCCAAAGGGGGCATGGATTTGTTCACTCGACCCCGCGTGAGCAAATCCGTGTTTCCTTGAGACGGGACGGGTCATGTTGCCGAACGAGCATCAGGTCCTGCGCACGGACGCCGCGGGCATGCCGCTGGAGTGGATCGGCCTGGAGCAGGCCGTGCGCCTCTACTACACCGAGCAGGTGGCCTACACCTGTGGCAGCCCGCTTTATCGCATGCGCGGCGGCATCAACGCCCGCACCGGGCTGCAGTCGCGGGTCGAAGTCAACTCGATCATCGCCACCTTTGGGACCCGCCAGTCCCGCTTCAACGACTACATCCCCCCGCTCAACAACACCACGCTGTTCCGCCGCGATGCCCACCTGTGCCTCTACTGCGGTAATGCCTACCCCGAGCGCGACCTGTCGCGCGACCATGTGACCCCGATCAGCCAGAACGGCGAAGACACCTGGACCAACGTGGTCACCGCCTGCAAGCGCTGCAACAACCACAAGGCCGGGTTTACGCCGGAAGAGGCGGGGATGCAGCTGCTGGCCATCCCGTTCACGCCCACGCACGCGGAATACATCTTCCTCAAGGGCAAGCGCGTGCTCGCGGACCAGATGGAGTTCCTGCAGGCACACTTCCCGCGCACCAGCCCGTTGCGGGGCCGCCTCGGCTGATCCCGGCCCGGCGCGCGGGCCGCCCCCGCCGCGGTATCCTTGCCACACACCCGATCGGGTCCTGAACCAAAATGCCCCTCGGGCACTCCGACAGGGAGTCCCCGTACCCCATGCCTGCAAGGAGCCCCATGAAGTACTTCGGAGAAGCGGATTATCGTCACGGCCAGGCGCGCGACGTCGGCGTATTGCTGACCAACCTCGGCACGCCGGACGAACCCACCGCGCCCGCTCTGCGCCGCTACCTGAAGGAGTTTCTCTGGGATCCGCGCGTGGTCGAGGTCCCGCGCCCGATCTGGTGGCTGATCCTCAACGGCGTCATCCTGAACATCCGTCCGAAGCGCTCGGCGGCCAAGTACGCCACCGTCTGGACGGACGAGGGCTCGCCGCTGCTGGCGATCTCGAAGCGCCAGGCCGAGGGCGTGCGCCGCCGCCTCGCCGAACAGACAGGGGAGGCGATCCCGGTTGCGCTGGGCATGCGCTATGGCAACCCGTCGATCGCCGCCGGGCTGGACGAGCTGCGCCGCCAGGGCGTGCGCCGCGTGGTCGTCCTGCCGCTGTACCCGCAGTACTCGGCCAGCACCAACGGCTCCACCTTCGACGCCGTGGCCGAGGTACTCAAGGGCTGGCGCTGGGTGCCGGACCTGCAGTTCATCGCCGCCTATGACGCCCAGCCCGGCTATATCGAGGCCCTGGCCAACAGTGTGCGCGAGCACTGGAAGGCACACGGCCAGGCCGACCGCCTGGTGATGTCCTTCCACGGCATCCCCAAGCGCTACCTGCTGCAGGGCGACCCCTACCACTGCCTGTGCCATGCCACCGGGCACAAGCTGGCGCAGGCGCTGGGGCTGAACGACGACCAGTGGCAGGTGACCTTCCAGTCGCGCTTCGGTCGCGAGGAGTGGCTGCAGCCCTATACCGACAAGACGATGGAGGCCCTGCCGGGGCAGGGCGTGCGCTCGGTGGATGTGATCTGCCCCGGTTTCTCCGCGGACTGCCTCGAGACCATCGAGGAGATCGGCGACGAGAACCGCGAGATCTTCCAGGAAGCCGGTGGCGAACGCTTCCACTACATCCCGGCCCTGAACGACCGCGCGGATCACCTCGACTTCCTGGCCGGGCTGCTGCACCAGCATCTGGCGCCGTGGCTCAACGATCCGGACAACGCCCCCGAGGCGCGTGCCGCGGCCCGCGAGCGCGCGCTCGCGCTGGGCACCAAACAGTAACGCTGCGATGGAACGACCCGTGATGGCCGAACGGGAGCAAGCGCCCACCGAGACGGGCGAGATCGGCGCCGTGATCATTGGCGACGAACTCCTCAGCGGCAAGCGCCGCGACCGGCATCAGGCACACCTGACCGAGGCGCTGGGGGAGAAGGGCCTTGAGCTCGCCTGGTTGCGTATCGTTGGCGACAACGCGCGTGTGCTGGCGCAGACCTTCCGCGAAACCCTGGCAAGCGGCGCCGAGGTGTTCAGCTTTGGCGGCATCGGCGCGACCCCGGATGACCGGACCCGCGCTTGCCTGGCCGAGGCCCTGGACCGGCCGCTGGTGCCGCACCCGGAGTTCATGGCCATCCTCGAGGAGCGCTTCGGCGCCGAGGCCTGGCCCCACCGCGTGCGCATGGCCGAGCTCCCCGAAGGCGCCAGCCTGATTCCCAACCCGGTCAACGGGATCCCCGGCTTCAGCTGCGAACGCCACCACTGCGTGCCCGGCTTCCCGGCCATGGCCGAGCCGATGGCCCGCTGGGTCCTGGAGCAGCGCTTTCCTGACCGCGACGCCGCCGCCGGCGCCATCGAGGAAACCCTGCGCCTGGAGAACGTTACCGAAAGCCGCCTCGTCCCGATCCTCGAGGCGATGGAGGCGGCCTTCCCCGACCTGCGCATCTCCTGCCTGCCGCGTATGGACCGCCAGGCCCCGCAGGTCGAACTGGGCCTGCGCGGCCCGCGCGCCCGCGTCACCGAGGGCCAGGCGGCCCTGCGCCAGCACCTGATCGCCGGCGGTTTTCTGAGCCACTGACGCCGTTCGAGCATACCCCGTCGAAAGTGCTTGCGCGCCGGGCCGGGCGCGGTATATTGCGGCTTTGCAGGCACTCGCCTGCGCGCCGCTTTGGCGGCCCGAATGGAAGACCCCGCCCGTGAATCTGCCCGTTCCCGGCCCCGAGTGGTCGGACCTTGCCGACACGCTCCCGTCCCGCGCGCCAGCGGTCATCGAATCCCCGGTTCCCGAGGGCCGTGAGCCGGCAGGCTGGCTGGATGCGCTGATGCGCGATCAGCGGTGTGTCTGGCCCGACTTCCTGCCTGAGGAGACGGTCGATGCGCTGCATGACGAGATCTACGCCCTGCGTGATGCCGCGCAGCTGGCGCAGGCGCGGATCGGTCGGGGTGGCGAGCGCCATCGCGACCGGGCCACCCGCGGTGACTGGATCCACTGGCTGGATGGTGCCAGCCCGGCCCAGCAGGCGTTCATGGAGCGCCTGGATGCGATACGGCTGGAGGTGGGCCGGTCGCTGATCCCGGGCCTGTTCGAGACGGAATCGCACTTTGCCCTGTACCCGCCCGGCACCCATTACGCCCGGCATGTGGATGCCTTCCAGGCCGGCAACTGCCGCCGGCTGTCGCTGGTGTTCTATCTGAACCGCGACTGGCACGAGCAGGACGGCGGCCAGCTCGCGATCTATGACGATGCCGGCCGCGAATGCCAGCGCATCCAGCCGACGGCTGGCACGCTGGTGATGTTCCTGAGCCAGACCGTGCCGCACGCGGTCCTGCCCACCCACCGCTGGCGCGCCAGCATCGCCTCCTGGATGCGCGTACGCGAGCTTGCCAACCCGCTCGCCGGGCTCGACCGCTTCTGACGCTTCTGAAACCGGTCGCGGCGCGTTCTTGCAGCCTGCGGCGCCGGCGCCCATGATCGGGAGAGGGCCTCAGCGCCCTTCGGTCGAGCGCAACGCGGCGGGCCAATATGGGCAAGAGCCGGCAAAGGCAGGGCAACAATCGCCTCCCCCGAGACACGTCGCCTGACGTGCCCCTGCAGCCCTCTTCGGCTTCGATCTGGGCCGAGCGCTATCAGTTGCGTGA
The DNA here is from genome assembly GCF_000381445.1 of Thioalkalivibrio sp. ALE22. Taxonomy (NCBI): domain Bacteria; kingdom Pseudomonadati; phylum Pseudomonadota; class Gammaproteobacteria; order Chromatiales; family Ectothiorhodospiraceae; genus Thioalkalivibrio; species Thioalkalivibrio sp. ALE22. Next base: position 120,656 of record NZ_KB906501.1, on the reverse strand, counting down.
CGCCCGGGGCGAGCCGGTGGATGCCTCGGTCGAGGCGATGTTCGACCGTGTCGCCCTGGCCCTCGCGGCGGTCGAGGCGCCGGAGAAGCGCGCGCCGATCGAGCGCGAGTTCCGCTGGGCGCTGGACAATGGCGCCATCCCGGCCGGGCGGATACTGGCCAATGCCGGGGCCGAGGTGTACAAGCCGCAGACCACACTGATCAACTGCACCGTATCGCGCACGATCCGGGACTCGCTGCAGGCCATCCTCGATGCCAATACCGCCGCCGGCCTGACGCTCAAGGCCGGGGCCGGGATCGGCTACGACTTCAGCACCCTGCGCCCGAAGGGTGCGCTGGTCGCGGGTGCGGGCGCGCCGACCAACGGCCCGGTCGCGTTCATGCAGATCTTCGACCAGACCTGCCGCACCATCGGCGCGGCCGGTGGTCGCCGCGGGGCGCAGATGGCAACGCTGGACATCGGTCATCCGGATATCGAGCGTTTCATCCTCGCCAAGCGCTGCAAGGGGCGGCTGACCCAGTTCAACCTGTCCGTGCTGGTGCGCGATGCCTTTCTGGAGGCCGTGGAGCGCGACGACGAATGGGCGCTCGCCTTCCCGCTGCTGCCCGTCGAGCAGGACCGGGTGGCGACATCCGAGCTTGTCTATCGCGACTGGCCGGTGGTCGAGGACGGCTACCGCGTCGACGACCAGGGCCGGGTGGCCTGCCGTGTCTACCGCTGTGTGCGCGCCCGCGAGCTGTGGGACACGCTGATGCGCAGCACCTATGACGTCGGCGAACCCGGCGTCATCCTGATCGATCAGGTCAACCGCCAGAACAACGCCTGGTTCGACGAGGTGATCCGCGCCACCAACCCCTGCGGCGAGGAGCCGCTGCCGCCGGACGGGGCCTGTCTGCTGGGGTCGGTGAACCTGACCCGGTTCGTGTCCGCGCCGGTCAGCGCCGACGCCGCCTTCGACTGGGAACGCTTCGAGCGGGTGGTGCGCGTGTTCACACGCATGCTGGACAACGTCGCGGACATCTCCGGGCTTCCGCTGCCGGAGCAGCGCGCCGAGATGCTGCGCAAGCGCCGCCACGGCATGGGCATCCTCGGGCTCGGTTCGGCGCTGGCGATGCTGGGGGAGGCCTACGGATCCGAGTCGGCCGCCGACTTCACCGCAGAGGTCTGTCGTCGCATGGCGCTGGAGAGCTGGCGCGCCGGACTGGAGCTCGCGCGCGAGAAGGGCCCGGCGCCGATCATGGACGAGGACTTCACGCTGACCGCGGACATGCTCCGGCGTCAGCCGGCGCTGGCCGAGGCCGGCTATCAGGTCGGCGACGTGCTGAAGGGTCGGGAGCTGCATGCCCGCTTCAGCCCCTACATGCAGCGCATCACCGAGGAGGACCCGGCGCTGGTCGCGGCGCTGGCCGAGGAGGGCGCGCGCTTTACCCACGCGACCTCCATCGCGCCCACCGGGACCATCAGCTTCTCGGTCGCCAACAACGCGAGCAACGGCATCGAGCCAACCTTTCTCCACCACACCACGCGCAACATCCGTCGCCCCGGGCGGCGCACCCGCGAGGCCGTGGACTGCTACTCGTTTGAGCTGCTGGCCTACCGCGCCCGCGTCGATGCCGAGGCGGGGCCGGGGGATCTTCCCGCCAACGCGATCACCGCGGATCGGGTCAGTGTGGATGCCCACATCCGCATGCAGGCCGCCGCGCAGCCGTGGGTGGACTCGGCCATCTCCAAGACGCTCAACGTCCCGAGCGATATCCCGTTCGAGGACTTCCAGCAGGTCTACCTGCAGGCCTGGCGCGTCGGGCTCAAGGGCTGCACCACCTACCGGCCCAACCCGCAGGCGCAGATGGGCGTGCTGATGGACCCCGAGCGCCTGCGCAGCACCTGGTACACCTTCACCCTGGCGGACGGCCGGGAACTGACCCTGCGTGGCGACGAAGAGGTCGAGTACGAAGGCCAGATCCACACCGCTGCCAATCTCTTCGCCGCGCTGGACGAGGGCTATTACGACGACGTCTGACGCCGTCGGGGAGGACACGATGCACCGGATCGACCAGCCCATCATCGCCTTTCGCCGCTCGGACACCCCGCAGGGCGAGGGCGCGTCCGGCAGCGACGATCACCCGCTGGGCAAACGCATTCCGTCGCGCCCCGAGGGCGAACTCGAGTCGGTCACCGAGAAGGTGCGCTACTGGACCCAGGACGGGCCGCAGACGGTTTATCTGGTGGTCAGCTTCGTCGCCGTCTCCGGCACGGTCAGCGGCGAGCGCGTGACCATCGAACGCCCGATCGAATTCTTCCTGCCCACCGGACAGCACTCCGAGTCCTACCAGTGGATCTCCGCCACTATGCGCAGCCTGTCGCTGGCGGCCCGTGGCGGCTACGCCGCCCGCGCCCTGCGCGACCTGCGCAAGGTCACCTGGGACCGCGGCCCGGTCCGCTGCGGCGAAAACGAGTACGGCAAGCCGCTGTATCACCCCTCCGAGGTCGCCGCGATCGCCCACGCCCTGCAACGCATCCTCCAGCGCCGCGGCTTCCTCGACCCCGACGGCCACCCCCGCCC
>NZ_KB906501.1:0-116498 GCF_000381445.1 Thioalkalivibrio sp. ALE22 | reverse complement strand
ACCACCGAGACTGCCTGATCGTGAGTCGGGACAGGCCTTGCCTTTCGACCCGCCTTCACCAGAGAGGCAAAAAGCAAGGTCTGACCCTCCGGGCTCAAAAAGCAAGGTCTGACCCTCCGGGCTCAAGCTCCGCGGTCATCCCAACCGATCCAGCTCGCGCGGATTTGGTCAGATGAGCCCGGCCGATATGGAGAGCCCCAGGGTTACTCAACATTCGGCGTCATGGCCCAGGGCAGCTTCCTGCGTACCCGCATCCACACCTGGACGATATCCAGGGTTGGAGAGCGGGGCGGCGGGCCGCGTGTGGCGCCGTGCGCCAGCGGCCGCCGCGCACCCCCACTCCCATGCACTCTATGGCACTAGTGGTGGTCAGGCGGCGCAGCCGCCCTTGGAGTTCTGTCAATAACTGTACGCTGTGCCGTCTACTTTTTTTGTAGGCGCTTATAGTTGGCATCACGCTCCGCCCGTTGCTGCTTAAAGTTGTGTTCTCGGCGAAGTGCATCTGCGGGGGCTAAAGCGAGGAGAAGAGATATAATTTGCGCTAGCGTGAGCGACACAAGCAAAACATATGACGCGCCGCGAAGGATTTGGCCGTGTCTTTCGAGCCACACGACTTCCCGTAAAAGGGGGGCCGATATTGTTGCTATAAGTGTAACTGCAACAATTGCCGTTGCGATGAAAATCGGCTTCAGAAGCCGTCGTATGCGTTCCCTATCTTTTTCTCTTATGAGATCCGACTGTTCTTTGTGTGCCCGACTAAGGACCTCAGGAAATATAATTGCCAGCCAGACCCCCATGACGCCGAAAATAATTGCGGCCGTGTTTCTTAAAGCCGAATATAACGGAATCTGTTCGGAAATCGGGACCTTGTGGCCTAGCATGGCCGCGGCCACTAATGCACCTACCGCTACGAGACCTATGCTTATTCTGATTGTGGATCGCATGATGCACGCCCTAAGAAAGTAGACCGAGAAACTCGCGCCTACGGCGGGTCAACACTGTTAGAAGTGATTCCGGATCCACGACTTCGTCATTCTGGCGCTTTACGTCTAGTTCGAATTGATCTCGTGCAAGGCTGTGGCCGAGCCAGCGTGGCTGGGTCTCGTTTCGCATGACAACCCCGACATCCGTCCACTTGCGATCCGCATTTTCTGCCTGCCAGGTGTCAATTATTTGGTCGAGTTCTCCTAGTGAGGGCCGAAAGCTCACTTCGTATCGGACATGGTGCTCATCCACGAGTTGGTGTGGCTCTGCGAGTCCAATGGACCCGAGAATCGATGTGAATAAGCTCCAGTCGTCGTTTATGTGAGGCTGAAGGGCATTTTTCTTTATGAGTTTTCGGATATCACCGTGTTGGTTTCGTATGTATTCTATCTCGCCACCTTTTCGGACGGGATTCGACTCGAATCGTGGCCGGAGATTCCTTGGGGCCTCACCGTCGTGCTCCGCATAACCTCGGAGCTCGTGGCTATCGCCGCTGGCGTCCTCCTCTAGGACTGCGTAGCTAGCGAACTTTGCCATGAACTCAGTGATGTATCGCGCTAGATTGGCCCGGCCGTTATGCCTTTGAGCAGTTGTGAATCTGACGGTGGCGTAGACTGAAAGCTCGGGAATGAACCAAAAATAGGTCGCGAAGCCCGGAATACCATGGTCAGGAAGGTCGGTGAATTCAACATCTGCTCGGCCGACTCGCTGTTGTGCATTCACGCTGGGCATGGTTCCGTCGACGCTCGGTACTTCATTCCATGTGACAAGAAGGAAGTCGCCCGTGGTGCGTTCGTGGTGGAGGTCGAAGCAGTAGGTCGGCTGGCCGTCGTCTGAATCATCGAGTGCGAAGGTGCAGGTAGCGCCCAATGGCTGGGGCATTACCCACTGATGCAGCTGTGAGAGCACGTCGTGTAAGTCCCCAAATTCCGGATCGTGACCCCCATGGGCGAAATAACCGCATTTGGCGACGTTGTAGAAGCGGATGGTGCTGTTTTCCGTCATCGTCCTTCGTCCTTGGATGATGGATTGTGGAATTGTCGGAGCGGGTGAAGCTTGGAACAACCCTTCATCGAGCCGACGTCCGGCGTGGGGCCCTGTTTTTGTCTACACTGTGTCTACAAAAAGAACAACGTTGGAAATGGGCCTCGTAAGCTATTGAATTATGGTGGGCCCGGCTGGACTCGAACCAGCGACCAAGGGATTATGAGTCCCCTGCTCTAACCAACTGAGCTACAGGCCCGTATTCGGGGAGGGTACAAACGACTGCGGCGCCATTCTACCCGGAAAGGGATAGATGGCGCCGCATCGGCAGGGCAGGGTCCGGCTGGTCGGCCGGGACGCCGGTTACTCGGCGTCGGTGTAGGTGCGCAGCAGTTCGGCGCGGGTCGGGTGACGCAGCTTGCGCAGGGCCTTGGCCTCGATCTGGCGGATGCGCTCGCGGGTGACGTCGAACTGCTTGCCGACCTCTTCCAGGGTGTGGTCGGTGTTCATGTCGATGCCGAAGCGCATGCGCAGGACCTTGGCCTCGCGCGGGGTCAGCGTGGAGAGGATCTCGCGGGTGGCCTCGGTGAGGCTTTCCTGCGCGGCGGAATCCGACGGCGAGGCGACCTTTTCGTCCTCGATGAAGTCGCCCAGGTGGGAGTCTTCGTCGTCGCCGATCGGGGTCTCCATGGAGATCGGTTCCTTGGAGATCTTGAGCACCTTGCGGATCTTGTCCTCGGGCATCTCCATGCGCTCGGCCAGCTCTTCCGGCGTGGCCTCGCGGCCCATCTCCTGCAGCATCTGGCGGGAGACGCGGTTGAGCTTGTTGATGGTCTCGATCATGTGCACCGGGATACGGATGGTCCGGGCCTGGTCCGCGATGGAGCGGGTGATGGCCTGGCGAATCCACCAGGTGGCGTAGGTCGAGAACTTGTAGCCGCGACGGTATTCGAACTTGTCCACCGCCTTCATCAGGCCGATGTTGCCTTCCTGGATCAGGTCGAGGAACTGCAGGCCGCGGTTGGTGTACTTCTTGGCGATGGAGATCACCAGGCGCAGGTTGGCCTCGACCATCTCCTTCTTGGCGCGGCGGGCCTTGGCCTCGCCGATGGACATGCGGCGGTTGATCTCCTTGATCTCGGAGATGTTCAGGCTGGCCTCGTGCTCGATCTCGGCGAGCTTTTTCTGCAGGCGCACGATCTCGTCCTCGTGCTCGGCGAGGGCGGTGGTGTACTTGCCCTTGGCCTTGCAGGCTTCCTTGATCCAGTCGAGGTTGGTCTCGTTCTTGGGGAAGCTGTCGATGAAGGTCTTGCGCGGCATCTGCGCCTGTTCCACGGCCAGCGCCATGATGCGGCGCTCGTGGCGGCGGATCTGGTCGATGCTGCCGTGCAGCTGGGTGGTCAGCTGGTCGACCATGCGCGGGACCAGCTTGAACTCCATGAAGTACTTGGCGGTGGCCTCGCGCGCGACGGCGTAGGCCTCGCGGTTGCCCTTCTCGAAGGCCTTGTGGGCCTTGGCGTGCAGCTTGCGCAGCTTCTCGAAGCGTTCGCGGGCCTCTTCCGGGTCCGGACCGGTGTCGACCGGTTCGGCGGCTTCTTCGTCTTCCTCGGCGTCCTCCACCTCGTCGACGATGGCATCCAGCTCGGCGCTGGCCTGCTGCTCGGCAGCCGCCGCGGCGGCTGCCTTCTGCTCGTCCTGGGCCTTCTGCGCCTGTTCCGGCGTCACCAGGCCGCGGGCCACGGCCTCGCCGTTGGCGTGGTCGTTCGGGTCGATGAAGGAGACCACCAGATCGGTCAGGCGACCGTTGTTTTCGACGATCTGGTCGTACTCGTGGATCAGTCGTTCGATCGCGCCCGGGTGGTGAGCCAGCGCGAACAGGACCTGCATCAGGCCTTCCTCGATGCGCTTGGCAATGCGGATCTCGCCCTCGCGGGTCAGCAGCTCGACCGTGCCCATCTCGCGCATGTACATGCGCACGGGGTCGGTGGTGCGACCGAAATCGGAATCGGCCGAGGCGAGCGCGGCCACGGCATCCTCGGCGTCCTCGTCGGCGGAGACGGAGCCGTCGGACAGCAGCAGGCTGTCGGCGTCCGGGGCCTGCTCGTGCACCGCGATGCCCATGTCGTTGATCATCGCGATGATGTCCTCGACCTGGTCGGAGTCGATGATCGAGTCGGGCAGGTGGTCGTTCACCTCGGTATACGTGAGGTATCCCTGCTCCTTGCCCTTGGCAATCAGTTCCTTGAGCTGGGATTGCTGCTCTTCACGATTCATTGCGGTCGTACTCCGAGGTGCTTGGTCGAGCCGCTACAGGACGGCTCTAGGAAATTGGGGCGCAGAAAAATCAATCCTGTATTGTAGCAGAAGATTCTTATATTGCCGGTGGCCTGACCGAGATTGCGGTGAAGGCCCTGCGCGCCGCGCCGTCAGGCGCCCTCCGGCTGTCTGAACAATGCGGGCAATTGCGTCCGCTTCAAGGCCCGGGCTGGCTATTGCGGCCGGTCGAATCGCTGCAGCTGCTCGGTAAGACGGGCGAGCTCGGCGCGTTGTTCCGTCCCCAGCTCGGTGCCGGGGCGAGTCAGTTCACGAATTCGCGAACGGTAGTGCTGGCGCAGGAGCTGGCGGGCGCAGTCCAGCGCCGTCTGCCGGGTGACGGCCACCTCGCCGTCGTCCAGGGCCTGTTGGGCCAGGGCCATCAGGCGCTGGAAGTGGCGTTCCTCGCGGAAGCGTTCCAGCAGCCCGGCGGTATGCCGTTCGGGATTTTCGTCCAGGGCGGCGAGGAGCTCGCGCAGGGTGGCCGCGGCCACGCCGGGCAGTTCGACGAGCTGGCGGATCTCCGGCTGCGACCAGTCGAGTTCCGGATGTTGCAGGACACGCGCCAGCAGGGCGCCCCACAGGGCCGGCGGGCTTTCGCCGCCGGGTGCCCGGCTGGCGGTGGGGTTGGCCGGGAGATCGCCCCCCGAACCCGAGGCCGTCGCGCGGGCGGGTTCGGGAGGCTGCTCGGACAGGACCTGTTCCAGACGTTCGTGGCTCAGATGGGTCTCCTCGGCGATGCGTTCGACCAGCTGGTCGCGGAACAGGGGATCGCGCGTGGTGGCGACCAGCTTCATCGCGGCATGGGCGAAGCGGGTGCGGCCTTCGGCGGTGTCGGTCGGGTGCTCCTCGCGCAGTAGCCGGACCAGCGTCTCGGACAGGGGCAGGGCACCGGCCAGCCGTTCTTCCCAGCCGGCGAGGCCGTCACGCAGCACCAGGCTGTCGGGGTCGTCCCCCTCGGGCAGAAACAACACGCGCACCTCGCGCAGGCCCTGGATCGCGGGCAGTGCCTCGGCCAGCGAGCGCCAGGCCGCGCGGCGCCCGGCGGCGTCGCCGTCGAAGCACAGGGTGATGCGCGAGACCTGGCGGAACAGGCTGTCCAGGTGGGCGCGGGTCAGGGCGGTGCCCATGCAGGCCACCGCTCGGCGAAAACCGGCGCGGGCCAGTCCGACCACGTCCATGTAGCCCTCGACCACCACGATGTCATCCAGCCGGGTGCCGGCCTTGCGGGCCTCGAACAGGCCGTAGATGGTCTGCCCCTTGTGGAAGACCTCGCTCTCCGGGCTGTTCAGGTACTTCGGCTCTCCGTCTTCGATCAGGCGCCCGCCGAAGCCGGTAATACGCCCGCGCCGGTCGCGGATCGGGAACATGATGCGCCCGCGGAAGCGCTCGCGGATGCCGCCGTCGTCGCGGCGCGCGGCCAGCCCGGCATCCACCAGTTGCTGCGGGGTGAAGCGGGGCTTGAGGGCCTCAAGCAGGCCCGAGGGCGGGGCCCAGCCGATCTGGTAGTCGCGGGCCGTGGTGCCGTCGATGCCACGGTTTTTCAGGTATTCGACTGCCTTCGGCGTCTGGCGCAGCTGCTGCACGTAGTAGTCGGCGGCCGCGTTGAGGGCCTCGTACAGCGGGGCGTGGGCCTCGCGTTTGTCGTCCCCTCCGGCCTCGCGCGGGACCTCCAGTCCGGCCTGTTCGGCCAGCTGCTCCACCGCCTCGGGGAAGCTCAGGTTCTCGTACTCCATCAGGAAGCTGATGGCCGTGCCGTGCGCCCCGCAGCCGAAGCAGTGGTAGAACTGCTTTTGCGGCGAGACATAGAACGACGGCGTCTTCTCGCCGTGGAACGGGCAGCAGGCGGCGAACTCGCGCCCGGCCTTCTTCAGGCTCACGCGGCGCTGGATCACCTCGACGATGTCGCTGCGTTCGAGGAGCTCGTCGATGAATGCCTGTGGGATGAGGCCTGCCATGGGGGTCTGCTGGGGTGCCTGAGCCGTGGGGGTATCCGGATGATACCGGCTGCCGCGGCTTGTGGGTCAGATGCGGTCGGAAACCACGCGTGCGAAGGCCCGAAAATCATCCAGATGCCGGGAGCAGACCGAGTGGGTGATGTCCCAGTTGATGCGTTCGTAGTTGTGCACGGCGATGTTGCGGAAGCCGACCGCCTTCTTGAGTCGCTCGGCCAGGGTTTGCTCGATCACGCCGCCTTCGACGAGGCGGTCGAACGTCTCGCCCATGGTGTTGGGCGGCGGGAGGTCGAGCGAGGTGACCAGGTGTGCCCCGATGTCTACGCATTGCTGCACGGCACGCGACAAGTTCAGGGCAATGATGTCCTGAGTGTCCGGGTCCCGGGCCAGTTCCTCGGCCGTGGCGGGGCAACGCTGGCTGACCCGGTTAACGCAGTACCGTAGGGTCTCGAGTTTCTGCTCGACTACGCGCGGGTCCACGCGTCTCTCCGCTCGGCCAGGATGCGATTACGGTAGGGCAGGAAATCGGCCTGCTCGATCAGGTGACGGGTCAGGTAGCGCGCGTGGGTCTCGTCGCTGCCAAGCACGCGGATGCCCCGAGTCATGATCTCGCCCAGCAGGGGTTCACCCGCCTGAGTCAGGTCCACGAGGTCCACCGGACGCCCGGTGGCCGCGGCCAGGGCATCGATCAGCTCGATGCGTGCCTGGGTATCCAGAGGCGATCCGGCGCTGACGGCGAGGTCGAGGTCGCTGTCGAACCGTGCGCCGCTGCGAGCCAGCGATCCGAACAGGATGGCCAGCTCCAGTTCCGGATGTTGTTCCAGCGTGCGCCGGATATCCGCAATTTCGGCTCTCGTTTCCATGGCCTCGAGTCTAGCAGGAGTATCGGCTTGCCCGACGGTTCTCCAAACGCCTCGGTTCCGCACTGAGACGGGCCAAAACAAAACGGGCCCCGTGAGGGGCCCGCGTCGTCGTGCCGCCGGGTGGCGGGTCAGGCGGCCTGGCGCAGGTTGGCCAGCAGGCCCCGGAGTTCGGAGGCCTTGGGCTTCACCAGCCAGAACGAGCCCTGGTAGTCGTCGAAACGTTCCAGGATCTCGCGGCCCCAGGCGCTGTCCGTCTCGTGCACGAACTCGGTGATGAGTTCCTCGAGATAGTTGCGGTGCGCCTCCATGTCCTCGGTGTCGAGGCGGTGCAGGTCGATCAGCTCGTTGTTGATGCGGTCCGGGAAGTCGTTCTCCCGGTCCAGCACGAACGCGAAGCCGCCGGTCATGCCCGCGCCGAAGTTGATGCCGGTGTTGCCCAGCACCACCATCACGCCGCCGGTCATGTACTCGCAGCCGTGGTCGCCGATGCCTTCCACCACGGCGATCGCGCCGGAGTTGCGCACCCCGAAGCGTTCGCCGCACTGGCCGGCGGCGAACAGCTTGCCGCCGGTCGCGCCATACAGGCAGGTGTTGCCCATGATGGTGGTGTCCTGGCTGGCGAAGCCCGAGCCTTCCGGCGGGCGGATCACCAGCTTGCCGCCGGTCATGCCCTTGCCGACGTAGTCGTTGGCATCGCCTTCCAGGTACAGGTGCAGGCCGCCGGCGTTCCAGACGCCGAAGCTCTGCCCGGCCGTGCCCTTCATACGCACGGTGATCGGGGCATCGGACATGCCCTGGTTGCCGTGGCGCTTGGCGATCTCGCCGGACAGGCGCGCGCCGATCGAGCGGTCGGTGTTGGCAACGTCGAAACGGTACTCGCCACCGGCCTTGTTCTCGATCGCCTCGAGCATCTCGGCGACCATCTTCTCGGCCAGCTCGCCCTTGTCGAACGGCTCGTTCTTCGGCTCCTTGCAGAAGCGTGGCTTGTCGGCGAGGTCGCCGCTGGCCAGCAGGCCGTTCAGGTCCAGGTGCTGCTGCTTCGGCGTCTCGCCCGGCAGGATCTCCAGCAGATCGGTACGGCCGATCAGATCCGTCAGGCTGCGCACGCCCAGCTTCGCCATCCACTCGCGGGTCTCGCGGGCGACAAACTGGAAGTAGTGCATGACCATCTCGGGCAGGCCGATGAAGTGGTTCATGCGCAGCACCTTGTCCTGCGTGGCGACACCCGTTGCGCAGTTGTTCAGGTGGCAGATCCGCAGGTACTTGCAGCCCAGCGCGACCATCGGGCCGGTGCCGAAGCCGAAGCTCTCCGCACCCAGGATCGCCGCCTTGATCACGTCGAGGCCGGTCTTCAGGCCGCCGTCGGTCTGCAGCCGCACCTTGTCGCGCAGGTCGTTGCCGCGCAGGGTCGCGTGGGTCTCGGTCAGGCCCAGCTCCCACGGGGTGCCGGCGTACTTCACCGAGGTCAGCGGGCTGGCGCCGGTGCCGCCGTCGTAACCGGAGATGGTGATCAGGTCGGCGTAGGCCTTGGCCACGCCGGCGGCGATCGTGCCAACCCCGGCCTCGGAGACCAGCTTCACCGAGACCAGCGCATCCGGATTGACCTGCTTGAGGTCGAAGATCAGCTGCGCCAGGTCCTCGATGGAGTAAATGTCGTGGTGCGGCGGCGGCGAGATCAGGGCCACGCCCGGATTCGAGTAGCGCAGCTCCGCGATCATCTTGTTGACCTTGTGGCCCGGCAGCTGGCCGCCCTCGCCGGGCTTCGCGCCCTGGGCAACCTTGATCTGCAGCACCTCGGCGTTGACCAGGTAGTGCGGGGTCACGCCGAAGCGGCCGGAGGCCACCTGCTTGATCTTGGACATGCGCTCGGTGCCGTAGCGGGAGACGGCCTCGCCGCCCTCGCCGGAGTTGGAGCGCCCGCCTAGGCGGTTCATCGCGGTGGCCAGGGCCTCGTGGGCCTCCGGCGACAGCGCGCCCAGGCTCATGCCAGCGGAGTCGAAGCGCGGCAGGATCTCGGCCTCGGGCTCGACCTCGTCCAGCGCGATCGGCTCGATGTCGTCGCGGACCTTCAGCAGGTCGCGCAGCACGGTCACCGGGCGTTCGTTCACCAGGTCTGCATATTCCTGGTACACGCCGTAGTCGCCGGACTGCACGGCGCGGTGCAGGGTCTGGATCACATCCGGGTTGTAGGCGTGGTACTCGCCACCGTGGACGTACTTCAGCAGGCCGCCCTGGCCGGCGCTCTTGCGCGGGTTCCAGGCGCGCCTGGACAGCGTCTCCAGGTCCGCCTCGATATCGGCGAAGCGGGTGCCCTTGATGCGGCTGGTGGTGCCGGTGAAGCAGGTGTCCACGACCTCGTCGGCCAGGCCGACGATCTCGAACAGCTGCGCGCCGCGGTAGCTGGCGATGGTGGAGATGCCCATCTTCGACAAGATCTTGAACAGGCCCTTGTTGATGCCGCGGCGGTAGTTCTGCGCCAGGGTCAGCGGGTCGGCGTTCGGGATCTCGCCGGATTCGCACATGCCGTGCAGCGCGGAGTAGGCCAGGTACGGGTAGATCGCGGTGGCCCCAAAGCCGAGCAGGACCGCGAAGTGGTGCGGGTCGCGCACGGTGGCGGTCTCGGCGACGATGTTCGCGTCGGTGCGCAGCTTGGCGCGGATCAGCGCGTGATGCACCGCGCCCACGGCCAGCGCGGCCGGGATCGGGCGGCGTTCCGGGTCGATGCCGCGGTCCGACAGCACCAGCACCACGGCACCGCCGCGCACGGCCTCGACTGCGTTTGCGGTCAGGGCCTTCACGGCGTCTTCCAGGGAGCCGGCATGGACGTCGTAGTTGAGGTCCATGCGCTCGACGCGGAAGGCGTCCTCGGTCTGGTTGCACAGTTCGCGGAACTTGGCCTCGGACAGCACCGGGGAGTCGGATACCAGGCGGTGGGCGTGGTCCGGGGTCTCCTCGAACAGGTTCTGCTCGCGGCCGAAGCAGGTCTCCAGCGACATCACGATGCTCTCGCGCAGCGGGTCGATCGCCGGGTTGGTGACCTGGGCGAACTGCTGGCGGAAGTAGTCGTACAGTGAGCGGGTGTGCTGCGACAGCACCGCGAACGGGGTGTCGTCGCCCATCGAGCCCACGGCCTCCTGACCGGCCTCGGCCAGCACGCGCAGGATCTGGTCGCGCTCCTCGAAGGTCACGTCGAACAGCTTTTCGTAGGTCTCCAGGCGCTCGGCCGGCATCGGCTCGCCGGAGAACAGCTGGTTGTCGTCCAGCTGGCTCTTCAGGTGTTTCTCGTGGGCGCGCAGCCACTGGCGGTAGGGCTGGCGCGTGCGGTTGATGCGGTCGACGTCCTCGGGATGGAGCAGCTCGCCGGATTCGGTATCCACGGCCAGCATCTGCCCGGGCTTCAGGCGGCCCTTGGCGACCACGTCCTCCGGGGCGTAGTCGTACACGCCGATCTCGGAGGCCAGGGTGATGTGGCGGTCCTTGGTGATCACATAGCGCGCCGGGCGCAGGCCGTTGCGGTCCAGGGTGCAGGCGGCGTAGCGGCCGTCGGTCAGCACGATCCCGGCCGGGCCGTCCCAGGGCTCCATGTGCATGGAGTTGTATTCGTAGAAGGCGCGCAGGTCGGAGTCCATGTGCGCGACGTTCTGCCACGCCGGCGGGACCAGCAGGCGCATCGCGCGGAACAGGTCCATGCCGCCGGCCAGGAGGACCTCCAGCATGTTGTCCAGGCTCTGCGAGTCGGAGCCTTCCAGGTTGACCAGCGGCTCCAGTTCGGCCAGTTCCGGCAGCTTCTCGGTGGCGAACTTGTGCTGGCGTGCGACCGCCCAGTTGCGGTTGCCCTGCACGGTGTTGATCTCGCCGTTGTGGGCGAGGAAGCGGAACGGCTGCGCCAGGCCCCACTGCGGGAAGGTGTTGGTGGAGAAGCGCTGGTGGAACACGCAGATCGCGGTCTCCAGCTCCGGGCGCTGCAGGTCGCGGTAGAACACCGGCAGGTTTTCCGGCATCACCAGGCCCTTGTAGGAGACCACGCGCGCGGACAGGCTCGGCACGTAGAATACCGGGTCGTCGCCCATCGCGATCTCGGCGCGGCGGCGTACCACAAACAGGGCGCGCTCGAAGTCATCGCCGTCCATGTCGGCCGGGGCGTTGATGAACACCTGCAGGATGTGCGGCTGGCTCTTCAGGGCCTCGGCACCACAGGCGTCTTCCGGGTTGACCGGGACCTCGCGCCAGCCGGCAAGCGTAAGCGGGCCGCGCTCGATCGCGTTCTCCACGGCGGCACGCGTCTCGGCGATCTTTTCCGGGTTGATGAACACGATACCGGCGGCGAAGCGCTCGGCCAGCTCGATGTTCGACTCCGAGGCCAGGGTGCGCAGGAAGGCCTCGGGGGCCGTCATCAGCAGCCCGCAACCATCGCCGGTCTTGCCGTCCGCGGCGATCGCGCCGCGGTGGGTCATGCGTTCCAGTGCCTTGATTGCCGTGTCCACCACCCAGTGGCTGGCGACGCCGTCCATGTGCGCAATGAGGCCGAAGCCGCAGTTGTCGCGCTCGAATTCGGGGCGGTAGAGGGTGCCGTTCAGTTGGTTCTGTCGCATCGGTGAACTCCGGTCGCAGCGCGCAGGGCCTTGCGCGGGCGCGGTACGTGGGTCAGGGCCGTCCCTGGGAACAAGAACACGAAAAAAGGCGCAGGAATATAGCGAACCGCCATTCTCCCGGCAAACCGGGCCCGGTCAAAAAGACACGACACCCGCGCAGGTTAAAGTCCGGCAGGGTAGTTCACCACGGAGCCACCAATCAGGTCGAAGGCGGTTCACAGGAAGATGGGAAGACTGGAAGGTACTGACTGGAATGTTTTTGGTCGGAATCGTCTTTTCCTTCCCGTCTTCCCATCTTCCTGTTAATGCTTTTCAGGTTCTCTTTGGGCACCTTGTGGTGGGTGCAGCTTAATCCCGGACGGCGTTCTGGACCGAGCCGATGGAGCGGATCCAGGGCTCGTCGTTGCGCACTGCGGCCGGCAGGTCCTCGGCGGCGCGCTGGGCGGCCGCCCGGTCGGAGAAGACTCCGGCCAGGATGACCACGAAGTCGCGGTTGTTGACCCGGGTCGGGATGTAGCGGATGGCACCCAGATCGTGCTGGTCCGCGTATGCGCGTGCGGCCTCCATGTTCGGCGCGGCCAGCAGCTGGATGGTCGTGGCGCTGCCGTCCTGGTTGTTCAGCCAGTCGCGGTCACTGGCCAGACGCGCGGCGTCGGCGTCGTCCACGGCCGGTGCTTCGGCGGCGGGTTCCGGCTCGGGTTCCGGTTCCGGCTCTGGCGCCGGTTCCGGTGCGGGCTCGGGGGTTGGCTCCGGCTCGGGTGCTGGCTCCGGCTCCGGAGCGGGTTCTGCGTCACCGGCTTCTGCGGTGGGTTCAGGTTCGGGTTCGGGTGCTTCTGCGGCCGGTTCCGGGGAGTCGGTCCCGGGCGCGGACGGTTCGGCCGCGGCCGGCGGGGGCAGATCCAGCGGGTCGGCCACGGCGATCTCGTCATCGTGCGCGGGCGCCGGCTCGGGCCTGGGTTCGGGCTCGGCCTCGGTGACGCGCGGTTCGGGCAGGGGTAGCTCGATGATCTCGCTGTCGGCGGGCGCGGGCTCGCCCTCCAGCAGTTGCCAGGCGACCGGTGCGGCGATCCCCAGTGCCACGGTGATGGCGACGGCGGGTACGAACCAGCGCTGGTTCCAGAACGCGGCGTTTTCCGGTGCCGGGGGCTCGGGGATACGGTCGTCGGCCGCAATGCTGCCCGGCTCGCTCGCGGAGCTCTCCGGGGCGGGAGGCTCGGCGGTGGAGGTGGACAGGGCTTCGGCCGCGGGCGTGAAGTCCTCGTCGTCGCGGCCCGCCCGGAGGCTCGGTTCCGGGTCCGGGGCGGGCTCGGGGGTCGGCTCGGGCTCCCTGCGAGCGGCGTGAAAGGCCGGTTCTTCTGTGTCCGGTTCCGGGTCGGGGGTATCGACCTCGGCGGCGTCCCCTGCGGCCACGCCGGGCGCGGCGCTGCCGGTGGTCGCCGCGGCGCTGGCCCGGCGCTCGCTGCGGCACTGGCGTTCGAGGAAGCTGTTGGCCTCGCGGTTGAGGTTGCCCGGCAGGCCCTGGCTGGTGGTCTGCAGGTGGGCAATGGCGTCCGCGTCCAGCAGGCGGTCGGGGTCGGTCAGGCCCGCCGCCTGCAGGCGGTGGCGCAGGTAGGCCGCGGTCTGTTCCAGGTTGAAGGCGCGCAGGCTGACCCGGGTGACCTGATCCTCGTCGGAGGGGTCGGGCAGGTACAGGCGGCGGCGCAGCAGGCCGCCGGACCCCACCAGGATGATGCGCGGGGCGCGGCCGTGCTTGGCGAGGACCTCGCTGCGCATGCGCATCAGATTGTTGACGATGTCGGTGCCCACCAGATGGGCGTCGTCCATGGCAATGACCGGGTCGACGCCGTCGTCGACGCGGTCGGCCAGCAGTTCGGTCAGGGGGCGGTCGGGGTCGTCCGCGTTCTGCGAGCGCAGGTAGTTGCGAATGGTGTTGTCCACCGATTCGAACTGGGTATTGATCCGCGCGCGGAAGGCAATCAGCTCGAACGGGTCGGGCAGCATGGCCAGCAGCCGCATCAGCTGCAGGCTGCGTCCGGAGCCGTTCTCCCCGGTCATCAGGACGACCGCCCCGGGGCCGTTCAGGGCAGCCCGTGCCGATTCCAGCTGGCCGTCCAGCAGCGGATCGCTGTAGATGAAGGTCTCGTCGGGGGCGTCGTCAAACGGCGGCGCGTGCAGGCCGAGTTGTTCCAGGCATTGTTCGGAAAGCGCCATCGGATTCGGTCTCAGGTCAGCGTGCCCAGGTCGAACAGGCGGTGGTGTTCGCGGATGGCGTGGCGGTCGGTCATGCCGGCGATGTAGTCGGCGATGGCGCGTTGCAGGGCGTGCGGATCATGCGCGGCGATTGCGTCCGCGTGGCGCTGGTAGTTCTCGGGCATCAGGCGGGGCTCGGACTCGAACGCGGCGAACAGATCGTGGATCAGTTGACGTGCCTTGTGCATGACCCCGTGGACCTGATGGTGATGGTAGAGGTTCTCGCGCAGGAAGCCCTTGAGTTCACGCGCCTGCTCGGCCACCTCCGGGCTGAAGCGGATCAGGGCCTCCCCGGCGCGGCGGACGTCATCGGCGGACTGCGGGCGGTGGCGGTCGATGGCCGCCTGGCTGCTCCCGATCAGGTCGCTGACCAGGGTGTCGATCATGCGGCGCACGGTCTCGTGCTGGGTTCGCCGTGGATCCAGATCCGGATAGCGGGCCTGGACCTTCTCGCGGCAGTCGCGGAACAGGGTGACCTCGGCGAGGCGGTCCATGGTGAGCAGACCCGAGCGAAGGCCGTCGTCGACGTCGTGATTGTTGTAGGCGATCTCGTCGGCCACGTTGGCGAGCTGGGCCTCCAGGCTCGGCTGTTCCTTCTGCAGGAAGCGCACCCCGACCTCGCCCAGCTGGCGGGCCTTTTCGGGCGAGCAGTGCTTGAGGATGCCCTCGCGCGTCTCGAAGGTCAGGTTGAGGCCGTCGAACTCGGCGTAGTGGCGCTCCAGCAGATCGACGATGCGCAGGGACTGCAGGTTGTGCTCGAAGCCGCCGTGCTCGCGCATGCAGGCATTCAGGGCGTGCTGCCCGGCGTGCCCGAACGGCGTGTGGCCGAGGTCATGCGCCAGGGCGATGGCTTCGACCAGGTCCTCGTTGAGTTGCAGGGCGCGCGCGATCGAGCGCCCGATCTGCGCGACCTCCAGCGAGTGGGTCAGACGGTTGCGGAACAGGTCGCCCTCGTGGCTGATGAAGACCTGGGTCTTGTACTCCAGGCGGCGAAAGGCGCTGGAGTGCACGATGCGATCGCGATCGCGCTGGAAGTCGCTGCGGTGGCGGGGGGCGGGCTCCGCCTGGGCGCGCCCGCGCGAGTGCGCGGGATCGCAGGCCCAGGGTGCCAGTCCCAGTGTGAGGCTGCCGGGCGTGGTCATGGCCTCAGGCGACACGGGCATGCTCGCGCAGGGTATGGTCCAGGGCCGCCGGATCGAATGCGTCGGTCAGCACGGCCTCGCCAATGCCGCGCAGCAGGACCAGCCGCAGGCGGCCACTGGCGACCTTCTTGTCGATGGCCATCAATTCGCGGAAGCGCTCCGGGGTGACCTCGGCCGGGGGCTCCAGGGCCAGGCCGGCGCGTCGGATCAGGGCCTCCGCGCGTTCGCGGCCGGCGCGGTCCAGCCAGCCCATGCGCTCCGACATGCGTGCGGCCATGGCCATGCCGGTGCCGACGGCCTCCCCGTGCAGCCAGGCGCCATAGCCCATGCCGGCCTCGATCGCGTGGCCGAAGGTATGGCCCAGGTTCAGCAGGGCGCGGATGCCGCCCTCGCGCTCGTCGGCGGCGACGATCTCGGCCTTGCAGGCGCAGGAACGGCGAATGGCGTGGGCCAGCGCCTCCGGATCCAGCGCGCCGAGGGCGTCGATGTGCTCCTCCAGCCAGGCGAAGAAGTCGGCGTCGCGGATCAGGCCGTACTTGATGACCTCGGCCAGGCCGGCCTGCAGCTCGCGCCGGGGCAGGGTCTTCAGGGTGTCGGTGTCGATCACGACCGCGCGCGGCTGGTGGAAGGCGCCGATCATGTTCTTGCCCAGCGGGTGGTTGACCCCGGTCTTGCCGCCCACGGAGGAATCGACCTGGGCGAGCAGGGTGGTCGGCACCTGCACAAAGTCGATGCCGCGCTGATAGATGGCGGCGGCAAACCCGGCGATGTCGCCGACCACGCCGCCGCCGAGGGCGACAATCCGGCTGCCCCGGTCCAGGCGAGCCTCCAGCAGCCGGGTCAGGATGCTTTCCACCGTGGCCAGCGTCTTGTGCTGTTCGCCGTCGGGCAGTTCGATCCACAACGGCTCGCCGTCAAGGTCGCAGGCCGCGAGGCTGCGTCGCAGGGCGTCGCCGTACAGGGGGGCCACGGTGGTGTTGGTCACCACCGCGACGCGCCGGCCCGCCAGCGCCGGGCGCAGGTGTTCCGGGGCGGCCAGCATGCCCGGCCCGATGTGGATCGGGTAGGCGCGCTCGCCCAGTTCGACATTGAGGCTTTCCATGTGCGCCATCATAGCGTGCGGGCCGATGATGGCGTAAGCCGGGCATGTGCCGTGCTGCGGATCGCTTCACGGACTTTTGCAATTGGTGCGGGTTGGATTACCATAGGGAGTTCTGCATGGTCGCCCGGAGTGTTGGCGGCCGGTTTTGTTGTTTTTGATCGAAAAGATCCAGCATCCGTTTCGGAGATTGTATGCCGCACGTACGAGTTCGTGAGAATGAGCCCTTCGAGGTCGCCCTGCGCCGTTTCAAGCGCACCTGCGAGAAGGCCGGCGTGGTCGCGGAAGTCCGCCGCCGCGAGTACTACGAAAAGCCGACCACCGAACGCAAGCGCAAGGCCGCGGCCGCGGTGAAGCGCCAGTTGAAGAAGAACTCCCGCGACATGACCCGCCGGGTGCGCCTGTACTGAACCCCTGTCCGGGTAGCTGCCCGGACCCGAGGACCCGACCATGTCGCTCAAGGCCCGGTTGCAGGATGACGTGAAGCAGGCCATGCGGGCCCGGGAGAAGGACCGCCTGGCGGCATTGCGCATGATTCAGGCCGAGGTGTCGCAGTTCGAGGTCGACGAGCGGCGCGAGGCCGACGACGACACCGTTCTGGCAATCCTCAATCGCATGCTCAAGCAGCGGCGCGACTCCATCGATCAGTACCAGAAGGGTGGTCGCGAGGATCTCGCCGCGCGCGAGGCCGCGGAGATCGCCATCATCGAGGAATACATGCCGGAGCCGCTGGATGCGGCGGCCCTCGATCAGCTGGTGCAGGAGGCGATCGCCGAGACCGGCGCCGCGGCCCCCGGCGACATGGGCAAGGTGATGGGCGTACTCAAGCCCCGGGTCTTCGGTCGTGCCGACATGGGTGTGGTGAGCCAGAAGGTCCGGTCCGCACTGGGGCATTCTTGACCGTTACGCTCGTTTGAGCGAAACGAACCATTCCTGAACGCATGAACGGTTGAACCCCGTGGCGTCATGCCGCCGGTTCCCGTCGGAGCGAGTGATCCATGGCTTCCAATCCGATGCAGTTCCTGGACCTGCCGCGCCAGGACCCCCAGAAGACCCCCGCCGAGATCCGGATCCACGAGTTCGGCGAGATCATTGGTCAGTTCGACCCGGCGACCGCGGGGCAGCAGGCGGGCCGCTGTCTGGCTTGCGGCAATCCCTATTGCGAATGGAAATGCCCGGTCCACAACTTCATCCCGAACTGGCTGAAACTGGTGGAAGAGGGCAACCTGTTTGCCGCGGCCGAGCTCTCGCACAAGACCAACTCCCTGCCCGAGGTCTGCGGCCGCGTGTGCCCGCAGGACCGTCTTTGCGAGGGCGCCTGCACCCTGAATGACGGCTTCGGCGCGGTCACTATCGGCTCGGTCGAGAAGTACATCACAGACGAGGCATTGAAGGCCGGCTGGCGCCCGGATCTCTCCGACGTCACCGCGACCGGCAAGCGGGTCGCGGTGATTGGCGCCGGCCCCGCGGGGCTGGGCTGCGCCGATATCCTGGCCCGTAACGGCGTGCAGGCGGTGGTGTTCGATCGCTATCCGGAAATCGGTGGCCTGCTGACCTTCGGCATCCCGCCGTTCAAGCTGGAAAAGCACGTCATCCGCACCCGCCGTGAGATCCTCGAGGGCATGGGGGTCGAGTTCCGGCTGAATACCGAGATCGGCCGCGACATCGCGATGGACGCCCTGCTGGAGGAATACGATGCCGTGTTCCTCGGCATGGGCACCTACACGGCGATGCAGGGCGGCTTTCCTGGCGAGGACCTGCCGGGCGTGTATCCGGCCCTGCCGTTCCTGATCTCCAACATCCGCCAGGTGATGAACTGGCCGCAGGAAGAGGGCGGCGAGTTCATCGACATGGCCGGGCAGCGCGTGGTCGTGCTGGGCGGCGGCGATACCGCGATGGACTGCAACCGCACCTCGATTCGCCAGGGCGCCGCCTCGGTGACCTGCGCCTACCGGCGCGACGAAGAGAACATGCCCGGCTCGCGCAAGGAAGTGGTGCATGCGCGCGAAGAGGGTGTGCACTTCGAATTCAACGTGCAGCCGGTGGAGATCGTCGGCGACGGCAAGGTAGAGGGCGTGAAGGTCGTGCGCACCCAGATGGGTGCCCCGGACGAACGCGGCCGCCGCCGTCCCGAACCGGTCCCCGGCTCGGAGCACGTGATCCCGGCCGACCGGGTGCTGATCGCCTTCGGCTTTCGTCCGTCGCCCTCGGACTGGTTTGCCGACTACAAGATCGGTATCGACGAGGGCGGGCGCGTGCAGACCGCGGGCGAGCATGCCTTCCAGACCGGCAACCCGAAGGTGTTTGCCGGCGGCGACATGGTGCGCGGCTCCGACCTGGTGGTCACCGCCGTCTTCGAGGGCCGCGAGGCCGCCGAAGGCATCCTCGAATACCTCGGCGTCTGAGCCTTTCGATGTCCAATAGCCTGAAAAACGATCGTCTCCTGCGGGCCCAGTTGCGCGAGCCGGTGGACCGTCCGCCGATCTGGATCATGCGCCAGGCCGGGCGCTATCTGCCGGAATACCGCGAGACCCGCGCGCAGGCCGGCAGCTTCATGAGCCTTTGCCAGAACCCGGAGCTGGCCTGCGAAGTCACCATGCAGCCGCTGCGCCGGTTCCCGCTGGACGCCGCGATCCTGTTTTCCGACATCCTGACCATTCCGGATGCGATGGGGCTGGGGCTGTACTTCGAGACCGGCGAGGGCCCGCGATTCCGCGAGCCGGTCCGCACGCTGGAGGCGATCGAGAACCTCCCGGTGCCCGACCCGGAGCAGGAACTGCGCTACGTGATGGATGCGGTGCGCCTGATCCGCCGCGAACTGGACGGCCAGGTGCCGCTGATCGGCTTCGCCGGCAGCCCGTGGACCCTGGCGACCTATATGGTCGAGGGCCAGGGCTCGCGCGACTTCGCCGAGACCAAGCGTCTGATGTACGGCGAGCCGCAGGCGATGCACGCCCTGCTGCAGAAGGTGGCCACCGCGGTCACCGACTACCTCAACGCCCAGATCCGCGCCGGCGCCCAGTCGGTGATGATCTTCGACACCTGGGGCGGTTCCCTGACCCCGCGCGCTTATCGCGAGTTTTCGCTGGCCTACATGCAGCGCATCGTCGATGGCCTGATCCGCGAGAACGACGGTCGCCGTGTGCCGGTGACGCTGTTCACCAAGGGCGGCGGGGCCTGGCTGGAGACGATGGCCGATACCGGGGCGGATGCCCTGGGCCTGGACTGGACCATCGAGATTGGCGAGGCCAGCCGGCGGGTCGGTGACCGTGTCGCGTTGCAGGGCAATCTCGACCCGTCGGTGCTCTACGCGCCGGAGGCCGTGGTGCGCGAGGAGACGCAGCGGGTGCTGGACGGTTTCGATCGCGATACCGGGCATGTCTTCAACCTGGGCCATGGCGTTCACCCGGGCATCGATCCCGAGCGCGTCGCGGCGATGGTGGATACGGTCACGAACTACCGCCGATAGCGGCATGCGGTTCGCCGCCGCCCGGGCTGGCCGCCGGGGTGTTACTAGGAGCCTGTCGGATTTGGGAGTGATCTGCTGCGCGTATGGGAGAGCGGCCCCTGTTCCGCTCTCTCTCGTTACATAGTCCCCACTATGCGCCTCGAGAGACCGAAAAAAGGGTCTCACTCTCCCATCACGCTCGCGACGACCACCCAAGCCCGATAGGCTCCTGGGCGATCGCAGCGCGCCGGCGGCGCTTGATCTCGATCCCCTGGTTAGTCCGCTGCTGCCGGCGCTTCTTAGGCGTCGGCCTCTGCCAGCAGCCTTTCTACCTCCGCGCGCGTGGCCCGGGGCATCGGTCGCCCGTCCACCGGGGAGGGGGGCGACTGGCGCAACCCGTCCAGCGGGAAGACCGTGAGTTCCACGTCGGTGTCGTCGGGGCCGCGAAAGGCGAGGAAGGGAATACGCTGCTCGCGGCCCTGACGGCTGCGATAGCGGCGTTCCCCGGTCTCGCACTGGATACCCCGTTCACCCAGTTCCAGGATTACCTCCTCCACGGTCTCGGCAAAACCATGCAGATTGAGCAGGGGCTGGGATTCGACCAGGCCCTGGAGCAGGGGGCCGACCAGGCGCGGCTCGAGATGGCGCAGGCGCTCCATCACGATCAGGGCCGCCGCCAGTCGTTCACGATAGGCGGCGCGGCTGGCCGGGCTGGCGAACAGCCGACTGCGCTCGATGGCGGCATCCTGGATCTCCAGATTGCCGGGCATCTCGTGACGGTTGTCCACTCCCAGGTGCTCGGCGGCCTTGCGCTTGGCGAGCGCAAAGTCGCGGATGCCGTCGTCAAGCATGATGCGCGCGGCCTCCTGCGCCAGTTCCTGGCGGATACGCGAAGGGGCGCCCATCAAAACACCAGTTCGGGTTGCTGACTGCCGCTGTCGCCGTCTCCGTTGCTCCCCGGGATCACGTGGCCGCGCTCCGGGATCTGATGGGGCAGTAGCCACTGGTTGCGCGCGCCCGGCGTGTCGTCACTGGGCGCGCGCTGGCCATTCGGCAGGATGGCGACGCGCACGAGGTCGTCGGGGCGCTCCAGCGGGCGTTCCGGCTCATCCGCCAGAACGCTCCCCATGAAGCGCGTCCAGATCGGCAGTGCCGCACGTCCGCCGCTCTCGCGCCGGCCCAGTTCGCGATTGTCGTCAAACCCGATCCAGGCGGTCGCGACCAGGTCCGCGTTGAACCCGGCGAACCATGCGTCGCGGTAATCGTTGGTGGTGCCGGTCTTGCCGGCCAGGTCGGAGCGCCCGAGCTCCAGGGCGCGCCGGCCCGTGCCCGAGGTGATGACGCCGCGCAGCATCTCGCCCATCTGCCAGGCGACCCCGGGCTGCAGGACCGGAGTGGGGTCGGTGTACTGCAGGGGCCCGCTGCTCGCGACCAGCGGCAGGTCCTGCCCCTTGGGGCTGGAGCAGGGGGCCGGGCAGGCGCGTTCGGTGGGGGCCTCGTAGAGCACCTCGCCATCCACGGTCTCGATGCGGGTGATGATCCAGGGGCTGTTCAGGCGGCCGCCGCTGGCGAATACCCCATAGGCGTTGTTGAGCTGCAGCGGGGTCAGGGTCCCCGTGCCCAGGACCATGGACAGGTTGTTTGGCTGGGTTTCCAGGTCCAGGCCGAAGCGGGTCAGTTCCAGGTGGACGTTCCCGGTACCCAGGCGGTCCAGCAGCCGGATGGACGCGAGGTTGCGGGAGTTGGCCAGTGCCTCGCGCAGGGTAGTCTCGCCATGGAAACGCCGGGTGTAGTTCTGGGGCCGCCATTCCGCCCCGAGCGCCGGGTCGTTGAAGACCATCGGGGCGTCGATGACGGTCCCTTCGGGGCGGTAGCCCTCGCGCAGGGCGAGGGCGTACACCAGTGGCTTGAAGGCCGAGCCGGGCTGGCGCTGGGCCTGGGTCGTCCGGTCGTAGCGGTTCTCGAAGAAATCGAACCCGCCGGCCAGGGCTGTGATGGCACCGTCCTCCGGGGCCTGCGCGATCACGGCCCCGGTAACCTCCGGCTTCTGCGCCAGGCGCCAGCGCCCGTCGGTGTAGGGGCGGATGCGGATGACGTCGCCGCGGGCGAAATCGGGCGATCCGGCCCATTCGCGGTCCTCCGGCAGGATTGTCTGCTCGCCGATGCGGCCACCGTCGACCCGCAGGGTCCCGTCCTCGTCCAGGCCCAGCACCACTGCGGGAAAAAGCAGGCGTCCGTGGATGCCGATGGCCTTCAGTGCCCGTTCGCGGGCATCGGAATCGTCCAGGGTGGCCTCCGGAATGCGCATCTCCGGACCGCGAAAACCGTGACGCTCGTCATATTCCAGCAATCCTTCCCGGAGGGCCTGATTGGCCGCTTCCTGCTGGCGGGAATCAATCGTGGTGTGCACCTGGAGCCCGCGGCGATAGGCCTCGTCACCCCACAGGTTCACAACCATCTGGCGTGCCATCTCCGCGACCCAGTGGGCGTCGATTTCGGTCGCGGCGGTGTGGCGTTCCGACAGGACCGGGCGCGACACCGCCGTTTCGAAGGCGGCCTCGTCGATTGCGCCGGTCTCCAACATCCGTCGCAGCACATAGTTGCGGCGGATCTCGGCGCGTTCGGGGCTGGCGACCGGGTTGGTCGTGGAGGGGGCCTTGGGCAGGGCCGCGAGGGTGGCGATCTCGTCCAGTTCCAGATCCTCCAGCGACCGGCCGAAGTAGACCCGCGAGGCAGCCTCGATACCGTAGGCCCGCTGGCCCAGATAGATCTTGTTCAGATACAGCTCGAGGATCTCGTCCTTGGACATTTCCTGTTCCAGACGGATGGCCAGGAAGATCTCGCGGAGCTTGCGTTCATACGTGCGGTCGCGCGTAAGAAAGATGTTGCGCGCCAGCTGCATGGTGATCGTGCTGCCGCCCTGGGTGCGCTGGCCGCCGGTGGAGACGACGTTGAGCGCGGCCCGGGCCAGCCCCATCACGTCCACACCCGGATGATCGTAGAAACGCTCGTCCTCGGCCGCGATAAAGGCGTCGCGAACCTGCTGCGGGATGGCGTCGATCCGCACCGGGATGCGCCGCTCTTCCGCGAACTCGCCCATCAGGCGTCCGTCCGCGCTGCGTACCTGCAGGGGTGTCTGCAGGCGCACGTCCCGCACGGCGTCCGCCTCGGGGAGGGTGGGTGCGTAGTAAACGTACAGGGCGGCCAGGGCGACGGACAGGCCGATACCGGCTGCCAGAATCAGGGCCAGCAGCGCCGTAATAATCTTAAAGACCGGATTCATGACAGCAAAAAAAGTGAGGCCAAGGTGAGAAGTCGCATTCAATGCGACTTGCAACCTCGAAGTCGCGGTGTATATTGTGAACGAGCTAGCATACGTGATTGTAACGCTACCAGTTACTTTCGTTGGGGTATACAGGGGGATGTGTGCTGAGTCTCGGAAAATCCAAACATGGGGTCCTGGGCGTGGACATCAGCTCGGCAGCCGTCAAGGTGCTGGAGCTGGCGCGACAGGGTAAGGGGTACCGGGTCGAGGCCTTCGCGGTCGAGCCGTTGCCGGACGGGGTGATGGTCGACAAGGTCTGTCAGGACACCGAGGCCGTGGGCAATGCCCTGGCCCGGGCGGTCAAGCGGTCCGGGACTCGACTCAAGCATTGTGCGATGGCCGTCCCCTCTTCCGCTGTCATCACCAAGACCATTCAAATGTCGGCCGCGCTGGGCGATGCGGAACTCGAAGGCCAAGTCTTCGTGGAGGCCGATCAGTACATCCCCTACACCCTCGAAGAGGTCAACCTGGACTTCCAGGTCCTGGGCAAGAACGAGAAGAACCCGCAGATGGTGGATGTCCTCGTGGTGGCCTCGCGCCGCGAGAACGTCGATTCGCGCGTGGCCATTGCCGAGGCCGCCAAGCTGACCCCCGAGCTGGTGGACGTCGAGGCCTACGCGATCGAGCACACCGCCGAGCGCCTGATGGAGCAGATCCCCGATCGCGAAAGCAAGCCTATCGTGGCGGTGGTGGACGTCGGCTCCTCGGTCACCGCGGTGTACGTCGTCAGCCAGGACGAGGGCGTGGTCTACACCCGCGAGCAGAATTTCGGCGGTCGCATGCTTACCGAGGAGATTATGCGCCGCTACAGCATGAACTATCAGGAAGCCGGGTCCGCCAAGATGAGCGGTGACCTGCCGGCCGACTACGGCAGCTCCATCCTCGAGCCCTTCAAGCAGACCATGGTCGACCAGATCCAGCGGCTGCTGCAGTACTTCTACGTCACGCGCCCGCAGGACACCATCGACCACATCCTCCTGGGCGGCGGGTGTGCGGCCATCCCGGGTGTGGACGAACTGCTGGAGGAGGCTGCCGGCACGCCGGTCTCCATCGCCAATCCGTTCCGCGGCATGGCGCTGGCCAAGCGGGTCAACCAGGAACGCTTCGCCAATGATGCCCCGGCGCTGATGACCGCTTGTGGCCTGGCCATGCGGGGGTATGCGTCATGATCTACATCAACCTCCTTCCCTGGCGCGAGAAGGCCCGCGAGCAACGGCGCAAGCAGTTCTTCGGTGCGGCCGGCGGCGCCGCCGTGGTCGGCGTCCTGCTGGCCTTCGCCGGCTACAGCTTCATGGGCGCGCTGATTGACCATCAGCAGTCGCGCAACCAGATGCTGGAGAGCGAGATCCGCGAGCTGGACCGCCAGATTGCCCGGATCCGAGATCTGGACGAGCAGCGCGAGGCGCTTATCGCCCGCATGGAAGTGATCCAGACCCTGCAGGCCCGCCGTCCCGAGGCGGTCCACCTGTTTGACCAGCTGGTCGAGACGCTGCCCGATGGCACATTCCTTAGCGAGGTTCGTCAGGAGGGCGAGAATGTCCGGCTGGTCGGGCGTTCCGAGTCCAACACGCGGATCTCCGCGCTGATGCGCCGGATCGACGCGTCGCCCTGGCTGGGCAGTTCCAACCTGCAGATCATCGAGACCCGGGAAGAGGGTCGTCTCCAGGTGCGTGACTTCCGTCTGGATGCCACGCAGACCCGGCCGGATGCCGAAGAGGGGGATTCCTGATGGATCTCAAGGAACTCAACCAGATCGACTTCAACAACATCGGGGAGGCCTCCTGGGGCGTCAAGGGCCTGATCCTGGTCGTAATTGTCCTGGCCATCCTCGGCCTGTCCTACTACCTGTTCATCGGTGATCAGCGCACGGATCTCGAGCGCGCGGAGAGCCGTGAACTGCAGCTGCGCGACGAGTTCGAGGACAAACAGCAGCGCGCCGCCAACCTTCAGGCCTACGAGGACCAGCTCGAGGAGATGGAGCGCATGTTTGCCTCCCTGCTCGAGCTGCTGCCCAGCAGCGCGGAGATCCCCAGTCTGCTGGTGGACATCTCGCAGACCGGATTGCAGGCGGGGCTGGAAATCGAGCTGTTCGAGCCCCGCGGCGAGAACCGCCGTGACTTCTACGCCGAGGTCCCGATCCGGCTGCGGGTCCGCGGCGGATACGAGGACCTCGCCGAGTTCGTCAGCGGGGTGTCGGCCCTGCCTCGGGTGGTGACCATGCACAACATGCATATCCGTCCCGGTGATTCCGACAATGACCTGCTGATGGATGCGGTCGCCCGTACCTACCGCTACCTGGAGGAGAACTGATGAAGCATTCTTCCATGCAGGTGGTGTGGCCCGGGTTGGCCCTGGTGCTGGCGGGTGGCTTCCTGCTTTCCGGCTGCACCCAGGATAACCGCGACCTCGAGCGCTATATCGCCGAGGTAAAGGAGCGCCCGGGGAGCGGGATCGAGCCGATCCCGACCCTGGACCCGCACGAACCGTACCTCTATCCCGGACATACGCGGTCGCCGTTTGACTCGTCGGTAATCGCGCAGCCGGAGCTGGCGGCGGCCGAGGGGCAGCCGGGTGATGCCGAGGTCGATCCCGATCGCCCGCGCGAGTTCCTCGAGGGCTTCCCGCTGGATTCCCTGCGCATGGTCGGGTCGCTGGAGCAGCATGGCGTTCGCTATGCCCTGGTCCGAACCCCGGACCGCGGGGTCCAGCGGGTAACGGAAGGCAACTACATGGGACAGAACCACGGCGAAATCGTCGAAATCACGCCCACCCAGATCCGGCTGATCGAGGTGGTGCCGGATGCCTTCGGGGGCCATGTGGAACGCGAGAATTCGGTAGCGCTGACCGAATAGCGGTTGGGGGAGAAGAACATGATGACGAGCATTCGCCGCAAGGTCGG
This sequence comes from Thioalkalivibrio sp. ALE22, assembly GCF_000381445.1. Lineage (NCBI taxonomy): Bacteria > Pseudomonadati > Pseudomonadota > Gammaproteobacteria > Chromatiales > Ectothiorhodospiraceae > Thioalkalivibrio > Thioalkalivibrio sp. ALE22. The sequence continues at coordinate 90,644 of NZ_KB906501.1, read as the reverse complement.
CATAACCAACAGGGGATTCAACATGGGTTCTTCCATGCGCGCTTTCGCAGGGACGGTCGTGGCCGGCCTGCTGTTCATGGTGTCCCAGGGGGTGGCTGCCACCGAACTGGAAGAGATCCGGGCCGGCAGCCTGAGCGGGGACCGGGTGCAGGTGAACCTGCGCTTCTCCGAAGCGCCGCCTTCCGACATCCGTGCCTTCGCGATTGATTCGCCGCCGCGTATTGCGCTGGATCTGCCCAACGTGGGCAACTCGTTGCCACAGCGCGAGACCGACCTGAACGTGGGGCCCATCCTGCGCGCAAGCTCCGTAGAGGCGGGCAACCGCACGCGCGTGGTCCTCAATCTGACCCAGGCCTCCGAGTACCAGACCCGGGTGGAGGGCAATAACCTGATCCTGACCCTGGGTCGCGGGGTCTCCGAGGCGGATGCCCGAACCCAGCAGGTCGTGGACCGCGCGGGTGAACCGACCCCGGTCACCCGCAGTGCGCGCCCGGTCGAGATTACCGGAATCGACTTCCGTCGCGGCAGCGAGGGCGAGGGTCGCGTCGAGGTCGATCTCTCGCGCTCCGGCGCCGAGATCAACGTCCGTGAGCAGGCGGGGCGCATCGAGATGACCTTCCCCCGCGCGATGATCGACGAAGCCCTCGAGCGCCGCCTCGACGTCGTCGACTTTGCCACCCCGGTGCATATGATCGACACCGTCGCGGAACGTGACCGCGTGCGTATGGAGGTCGAGGCGCGCGGGGAATACGAGATCCTGTCCTACCAGAGCGACCGCCAGTTTGTCCTCGAGGTCGCCCCGATCTCCGAGGCGGAGCGCCAGGCCCGTGCGCGTGAGGAAGAGGAATTCGAGGGTGAACGCCTGTCGCTGAATTTCCAGGACATCGAGGTGCGCTCCGTCCTGCAGCTGCTGGCGGACTTCACCGATCTGAACATCGTGGTCAGCGATACCGTGGGGGGCAACATCACGCTGCGGTTGAACAACGTCCCCTGGGACCAGGCGCTGGACATCATTCTGCGCGCCCGCGGCCTCGACAAGCGCATGGACGGCAACGTCCTGTACGTCGCCCCCAGTGAGGAGATCGCCGCGCGCGAACGCATGGAGATGGAGGCGGCGCGGGATCGCCAGGAACTGGAGCCGTTGCGCACCGAGTTCGTGCAGATCAATTTCGCCCAAGCCGAACAGATCGCTTCCCTGATCCGGAGTGACGAGGGGGCGCAATTCCTTTCCGAGCGCGGCAATGTCACGATCGATAGCCGCACAAATACGCTGCTGGTGCAGGACACTCAGAGCCGCATCGAGGACGTGCGGCGCTTGGTCTCGACGCTGGATGTGCCGGTGCAGCAGGTCCTGATCGAGACGCGTATCGTCATTGCTCGAGACAGCTTTAATCGCGAACTTGGTGCCCGTTTTGGTGTTTCTGGTTCGCGTGGCGAGGGGCGACGGACTCAGCTCGGTGCGGGTGGGTCTCTTGACGGCGCGAGTGCCGCGCGAGGGACGTCTTCTGGCAGCCGAGGGGCCGGTGAGTTGGCGACCGGGGTCGAACTAGGCAATCGTTTGAATAGTTCGTTACCTGCAGGGAATGACGCAGGTCGTGCTGGCATCAGTATTCTGCGAAGCGGGGTGTTGCTGGATCTTGAACTCTCGGCGTTGGAGGTTGAGGGCCGGGGCGAGATCATCTCCAGCCCGCGTGTTATCACGGCAAACGGTCAGACCGCGTATATCAAGGACGGTCAAGAAATTCCGTATCAGGAGGCGACAGCATCCGGGGCGACCTCTACCCAGTTCATCGAGGCTCTTCTGGCGACCGAGGTAACCCCTCAGATCACGCCCAACGGTAATGTCATTCTCGACATTCGCGTGAACAAGGATGAGCCTGATTTTGCCCAGGCGGTACTCGGTGTGCCGACTATCAACAAGCGTGAGGTTGAGACACAAGTCTTTGTCGGGGACGGAGAGACGGTGGTTCTTGGTGGTGTCTACGAAATCGAGAGCAGCGAGTCTCTGGAAAAGGTGCCATTCTTTGGTGATATACCGTTCTTGGGTAATTTGTTCCGGAATCGTGCGACCGAGAATGCGAAGGCAGAGCTGTTGATCTTTGTGACGCCGCGGGTGCTTGACTAGGCGCACGGAGCGCCCGTTGCGCGCGAGGTTTAACGTCCGAACCAGAAAGCCGGGGCCTGTCCCTGGCTTTTCTTTGGTGGGTGCAGCCAGTAGCCTTGGTGACCATGCAGAACATCGTACTGGTAGGCCCGATGGGGGCCGGCAAGAGCACAATCGGGCGCGGCCTGGCCGGGCTGCTGCGGCGTCCCTTCTTCGACACGGATCAGGAGATCCAGCGGCGTACCGGTGTGGATATCCCGACCATCTTCGAGTTCGAGGGCGAGGCGGGGTTTCGCAAGCGCGAGACGGCGATGCTGGAGTCCCTGCTGGAACAGGAGGGGGCCGTGATCGCCACGGGTGGCGGGATCGTGGAACGCCCGGAGAATCGCGAGCTGCTGCGCGAGCAGTTCGTGATCTACCTGCGCGTCCCGGTGGAGGAGCAGTTCCGCCGCACTCGGCGCAACCGCAAGCGCCCGCTGATCGCGGAGGCGGCGGATCCGAAGGCGCGGCTGCAGGAGCTGTTCGAGGCCCGTGATCCGCTCTACCAGGAGATCGCCAGTCTGACACTGGAGGGCAAGGGTCGACGTGTGCGCGACGCCGTCAAGGGCGTGTGCTCGGCCCTCCAGGTGCAGCGCCCCGACCTCTGCCAACCACGCTCCGACGGTTAGTTTGCTCGACCTCTTGGGGAAACAGGACAAAAGCGGTGACAGGAAGTCTGGAAGAGCGGAAGAGTGATTTTGCGAGTGATGCCCGAGCGCACCGGACCCTGACCCAACTTCCCATCTTCCAGCCTTCCTGTGATCCGCTTTTGACTTTCTGTGTGCGGTTCCCGTTGGGTTATCCAGTTGGTCGTCAGTGGCGGGTGTTGCCGCCGCCGTCGGGGACGAACATGCCTTCCTGGGAGGGGGGCGAGCGGCGGCCGTGCGAGGCGTGATGGAACAGGAGCCGCCAGCGCGAATCCACCCGTCGCCAGGTCTGGCTGATCAGGATGGTCCCGGTCGGCGCCACGTCGCCCGGGCGGGTGATCGCCTCCTCGATGACCAGGCTGATGACTTCGCCGCTGTCGTGGCGTCCCACGATCTTTGGCTCGATGCCGATGTTCAGTTCGCGCGCGAAGACCAGCAGCCAACTCTCCATCACCTCCGCCACGCCGCGGTGCGCGCGCGGGCTGCCCGGGTGGATGCAGACGATGTCCGGCCGCTCGGCCCACAGGCGCATCATCTGCTCGATGTCGGCGGCGCGGAACGCGGTGTAGTACGCCTCGACGCAGCGGTCGGCATCGGTCTCCATCAGTGCATGCCCCCGGTCGGCCATTCCGGGGCCGGTTCCGGGTCCGGGCTGGCGTGGTGGAGCACCATGCGCCAGCTGTCGCCCACCTGGCGGTAGCCGTTGGTCGCCAGCATCACGCCCCGGCGCTCCCCATGGACGTAGAGGTTTTCCCGCAGGACGTGCAGGACGAGGTCATCGCCCGGGATCGCCGTCACCTGGGTGCGGTGGACCACGACGCCGCGCATGCCGGGCAGAATGTCGTCCCAGCTCTCCAGGATCACGTCCGTGCCCTGCAGGCGTTCGCCCCCGGGGTGGATGCAGACGCACTCGTCGCTGTCGTGCCAGACCTCGCGCATGCCCTGCGGGTCGCCCGCCTGAAAGGCTTCGTAGAACGCGGCTTCCGCGGACTGGGGAGAGGGGAACGTGGCCATACGCGTCGGGGGAGCTCCAGAATCGGAATGCTTATTGTCGCAGGAGCGCTTCCCGATGACGAATGCGGGCCGGGCCGGGAGATGACGTGGTCGGCTCGAGCCGCCAGAATGGCGCCCCCGGACCACTGGAGCCCGCATGGCACGCATCCTCGCCACCGGCATTGTGACCCTCGACCATACCCTCGACGTCGCCGCATTTCCCGCCGAGGACGCGGAGATCCGCGCGCTCGCCAGCACGACCCAGCCCGGCGGCAACGCCACCAATACCGCGGCGATCCTGGCCCAGTTCGGGCATCGCCCGGGACTGGCCGCGGTGATTGCCCGGGGTGCCGGCGGGAACGACCTGGTCGAGCAGTTGCAGGCGCGCGGGCTGGACGTACAGCACTGCGTGCGGCGACCCGGAGCGACGCCGACCTCGCATATCCTTCGTTCCCGGGCCACCGGCAGCCGTACCATCGTCCACCACCGCGATCTCCCCGAACTGGAGGAAGCGGATGTCTCCGGCGTGCCCTGGTCGGAATACGACTGGCTGCACTTCGAGGGCCGTAACCCCGAAGCCCTGGTCGCGATCCTGGCAGCCGCGCGCGCAAGTATCTTCGACCAGCCCGTATCGCTGGAGCTGGAGAAACCCCGTCCCCGCCTGGAGGCCTGCCTGGAGTATGCCGACGTCCTGATGCTTTCGCGGGAGTGGGCCGCCACCGTGGCGGACACACCGGAGGACGCGCTGCGGCAGATGGCGAGCCGCTTCCCCGACCGCATCCTGACCGTGACGGCCGGAAGCGCCGGGGCCTGGCTGGCTGCCCGTGGCGCGATCCACCACTGTGCACCCACGCCCGGTCTGCAGGTGGTGGACAGCGTGGGTGCGGGAGATGCCTTCAATGCCGGCCTGATCGATGCGCTGGTCTCCGGCAACCCCCCCGAGCAGGCCTTGAACGCGGCCGTGCGCCTGGCCGAGCGCAAGCTCACGCAGGTCGGGTTCGAGGGGCTGGCGGCGAAGGTGTCAGACCTCGGCGCCGCGCCGGGTTAGGGCCGGGAGAAAGGGGGATAGCCGCCGGTTCAGCGGCACACAGGCGTCAGGGGGATCAGGCCTCTTCGCCGAAGCGGTCGGCCACCAGTTCAGTCAGCGCGTCCAGCGCCTCGGGGGCATCCTCGCCTTCGGTCTCGATGGTGATCTCGCTGCCCTGGGCCGCGGCCAGCATCATGACCCCCATGATGCTCTTGCCGTTGACCTCCTGCTGGTTGCGGGAGACGGTGACATCGGCGGCGTACTGGCTGGCCAGGCTGACAAACTTGGCCGCAGCACGCGCGTGCATCCCCAGGCGATTAACGATGGGGACTACGCGCTGCGGCATCGCTGCACTCCTGGTCGCAGAGAAGGATCCCGTCATGCCCGCCGGAGAGGGCCTTGTTGACCAGCTCGGTCAGCGGGAGATGCTGGTAGTTGAGCACGCGGATCAGCATCGGAAGGTTGATCCCGGCGATCACGCGCGCGTTGGCCCCGCGAGCCACTCGGCTGGCGACGTTGGAGGGGGTGGAACCGAACATGTCGGTCAGGATCAGTACCCCGGCGCCGCTGTCCAGAGTGGTCAGGCGCTCGCGGGCGCGGGCCAGGACCTCGTCGGGGTCGTCGTTCTGGGACATCGCCATGGACTCGCAGTCATCGGGCAGGCCGCCAAGCATGCTTTGTGCGGTCTGCAAGAGGGTGTCGCCCAGATTTTGATGCGTGATCAGAATGAGACCAACGCCCATGGATCTGCTCCAATTGCGGGTTCCGTAGGGGCCTGCCCCCGCGCTTCGTGGTTACTGCTTGCCCAGCTCGCGGTGACGGGTGCTAACAGTAACATGTTCCCGGTCCCGCCACGCCCCCGCAAGGCGTTCGACCAGGTATACCGAGCGGTGTCGGCCGCCGGTGCAGCCGATCGAGACCGTCACGTAACTGCGGTGGTCCTCCAGCAGCCGCGGGAGCCACTGCGAGAGAAAGCCCTGGATGCTGTCGAACATGGCCGCGACCTCCCCGTGCCCCTCGAGGAACTCGCATACGGCCTGGTCGCGGCCGGTCAGGCCGGCCAGCTCGCGTTCGTAGTAGGGGTTGGGCAGACAGCGCACGTCGAACACGAAGTCCGAGTCCATCGGCGCGCCGTGCTTGAAGCCGAAGGACTGGAACAGCAGGGACAGCTCGTGCTCTCCGCGCTCGCCCATGCGGTCGCGCAGGGTACGGGCCAGGTCGTGCATCGACAGCCGCGAGGTGTCCACCGTCAGGTCGGCCTCCGCCGCGACGTGGCCCAGCCACTCGCGTTCGCGGTCGATGGCCTCCACCAGGGGCACGCCATCGCGCGCCAGCGGGTGACGCCGCCGGGTCAGGTGGTAGCGCCGCAGCAGTACGTCGCTTGAGGCCTGCAGGAACAGGACCTCCACCTGCAGGCCCTCCGCCCGTAGCCCGGCCAGCAGGCTGGCAAACCCCTTCAGGGCCTCCAGCCCGCTGCGCACGTCGACGCCCACCGCCAGATGGCGATCGCCCTCGGTGTCGTAGTGGCCCTGGCGCACCTGGCGGATCAGGTCCGGCAGCAGCGGCAGCGGGAGGTTGTCCACACAGAAGTAGCCCGCGTCCTCCAGGGTGTGCAGGGCGACGGTCTTGCCGGATCCGGACAGACCGCTGACGATCAGCAGGCGCATGGCGGACTCAGCCCTCCGGGTCCGGGTTGGGGACGGTCGTGGCGGGCACGGCCCGGTGGTAGGGCGGCTCCTCGGCCTTGCCGCTCATCTGCCGGCGTTGGCGGGCGCGCAGGTCATCCCCGGCGATGTAGCCCTGCATGTGCAGCATGTGGTTGCGCACGGCGGCCTCGATCATCACCGCGATGTTGCGACCCGGCGCCACCGGCAGACTGATCAGCGGGATCCGCAGGCCGAGGATGTCGATCTCGCCGCGGCGGCCGTTCAGCCGGTCGTCGGGGACCGGCGAGGGCTCGCCGTGATCGCGCAGGTCGATGATCAGCCGCAGGTACTTGCCGCCCTTGATCGCGGAGTCGCCGTACATGGCGCGGATGTTCAGGACCCCTAGCCCGCGCACCTCGAGCAGGTCCTGGAGCAGGGCCGGGCAGTGACCGCGCACGATGTCGGGGGCGATGCGCGCGAACTCGGGGGCATCGTCGGCGATCAGGCGGTGCCCGCGCGAGATCAGCTCCAGCGCCACCTCGCTCTTGCCGACGCTGGAGGCCCCGCTGATCAGGACACCGATGCCGAGGATCTCCATGAACACGCCATGGCGCACCTCGAAGTGCGCCAGACGCTGCTGCAGGAAGTAGCGCAGCAGCGCGATGATCTCGTGGCTGCTGGTGCTGGAGCACAGGATCAGCGGCAGCGCCTCCTGCGGGGCATGGGGCATCTCCGAGAACGGACAGGTGTCCTCGGCGAAGATCACCGCGGTGGTGCCGGTGCGGGCCATCTCCAGGATCAGGTCGTTGCGCTGGTCGTCGCTGAGGCCGGCGATGTAGCGGGCCTCGAAGTCCCCGATGACCTGGATGCGGTTGGGGCGGATCAGGTTGAGGTGGCCGGCCAGTGGCAGGTCATCCCCGTCCTCGCCGACGAGCTTGCGGTCGGGGGCGGCGTGCTCGCCATGCACGAAGCGCAGATCCAGGCGGTTGCCCATGGCCTGGATCAGGCTCTCCACGTTGATGTCGCGGGCAATCCCGCCTTCGCCCAGTGCCTCGTTCATGAGCAGGGCCGGCGGGGACCGGTGGCGTGGCAGGGTGCGGGGCGCACGGGATCAGCCCTCGCGGAAGCGGCGGACGAGTTCCTGTTCCAGGCTGGCGGCATCGCTGGCCCGGCGCAGGGCGGCAATGGTGTCCGGTTGCGAAAGCCCGCGCGCCAGCTGGGCCAGCAGGTCGAGGTGATCGCTGGTGGCGGCCTCCGGGACCAGCAGGGCGATCAGGATATCGACCGGCTCGTGGTCCATGGCGTCGAAGTCGACGCCGCTCTCCAGGCGCAGGACGGCCACGCGCGGAGCCTCGAGATCGGCCAGGCGGCCATGGGGGATCGCAACCCCATGGCCCAGGCCGGTGGAGCCCAGCTTTTCGCGCGCGGACAGGGCCTCGAAGATCGCGGTGCTGCCCGGTCCGCCGGCATCACCGCCGCCGGCGAGGAGTTCCGACAGGGCCTCCAGGGCCCGCTTCTGACTGGAGCATTCCGGCTCCAGGCGGATGCGCTCGGCGGTGATCAACTCGGCAATGGACATGGGTCAGGAGGCCTGCTCGCGATTGCGCTGGGCGCCCTCGGCCCGGTGATGATCCTTGACCTTTTCCTTGTGCTTGATCAGCTGGCGGTCGACCTTGTCGATCAGCGCGTCGATGGCGGCGTACATGTCCTCGTGGGAGGCCTCGGCGTGGATGTGATTGCCGCTGACCTGGAGATTCGCCTCGGCCTTGTTGAACTGGTTCTGGGTCTTCTCGTGGGTCAGCACGACGTGCACGTCGATGACCTTGTCGAAGTGGCGCTCCAGCTTCGCGAACTTCTCGTTGACGTAGTCGCGCAGGGCGTCGGTGAGGTCCACATGGTGGCCGGTCAGGTTGATCTGCATGGTCGGGACTCCTTGGTTACTTGTGGCCGGTGGGCATCGAGGCCATCTGCCGGCGTTCGCTGGATGAAGGGATGTGCATCGCCTCGCGGTACTTGGCTACGGTGCGACGCGCCACATTGATGCCCCGGTCCGCCAGGATCTGGGCGAGCCGGGCATCGCTGAGCGGCTTGTTCGCGGGTTCGTCGTCGATCAATTCGCGAATCATGGCACGGATGGCGGTGGCGGAACACTCGCCACCGTCGTTGGTGCCGACGTGGCTGGAAAAGAAATACTTGAACTCGAAGACCCCGCGCGGGGTGTGCATGTATTTCTGGGTTGTGACCCGGGAGATGGTCGATTCGTGCATCTCCAGGATCTCGGCGATATCGCGCAGGATCAATGGCTGCATCGCGACCTCGCCGTGTTCCAGGAAGCCCTGCTGGCGATGGACGATCGCCTCAGCGACGCGCAGCAGGGTGTCGTTGCGGCTGTGCAGGCTCTTCAGGAACCAGCGCGCCTCCTGCAGCTGGTCGCGCATGAAGGCACTGTCGCGCGCATCCGATACCTGGCGCACCATGCCGGCGTAGAGGTCGTTGATACGGATGCGTGGCGCGATCTCCGGGTTCAGCTCCACGCGCCAGCCGTCCGGGGTGTGGCGCACGTAGACGTCCGGCACCACGTACTCGGAGGTGGCGGAGCTGATCTGTGCGCCCGGTCGCGGGTTCAGGGTGCGGATCAGGTCCAGGGCGCGCGCCAGTTCGTCCGGGTCGCGCACCCCGGACTGGCGCTGCAGGGCCTTGTAATCGCGCTTGCCCAGGCTGTCCATGCCGTGTTCCAGGATCGCCCGGGCGGCCTCGCGGGCGGGGGCATCCGGGGCCAGCTCGCGTAGCTGGATCTCCAGGCACTCGCGCAGGTCGCGCGCGCCCACGCCCAGCGGGTCGCATTGCTGGATCCAGTGCAGGACCGCCTCGACCTCGTCGACGCCGACGGGTTCGTCCTCGCCGCGGCTGATGGTCTCGGCCAGGGTCTCGAGGTCGCCTTCGAGATAGCCATCGGGGCTGATCGCGTCAATCAGGGCCGCGCCGATGCGCTGGTCGCGCGGGGTCAGGTGGCTCAGGTGCAGCTGCCACAACAGGTGGTCCTGCAGGCCCTCGCCGTCGTCGTCGCTGGTATTCTCCAGCGGGTCGCGGTCGTCCACGCCCTTGGGGGCGGGCGGCGGTTCGTAGATGTCGTCCCAGCGGCTGTCGGTGGTCAGCTCCTCGGGGATCACGTCATCGCTGGTGGTGGTGGCCTCCATGCGGTCGCCTTCCACCACCTCGCCCTCCGCGTCCAGGCGCTCGGTCGCGGCCATCTCGTCCTCGTCCTCCACCTGCTCCAGCATCGGGTTGCTCTCCAGCGCCTGCTGGATCTCCACCTGTAGTTCGAGCGTGGACAGCTGCAACAGGCGGATGGCCTGCTGCAGTTGCGGGGTCATGGTGAGCGTCTGACCCAGCTGAAGATTCAGGCCGGGTTTCAGCATTGGCTGTGCGGGGCGCGGGTGACCATAAGAGCGATCTTAAATGCTGCCTCGTGGTTTGTGCACCGGCGCGGGTTGTGCGCGTGCCGGCATCACAGGCGGAAATTCTCGCCGAGATAGACCCGGCGCACCTGGGGGTCGGCCAGTAGCTCGTCGGGTGTCCCGGCGGCCAGCAGGCGCCCCTCGCTCAGAATATAGGCCCTGTGGCAGATCCCGAGGGTTTCGCGCACGTTGTGATCGGAGATCAGAACCCCGATGCCGCGCGCTGCAAGGTGGCGAATTACATCCTGGATATCGCCCACCGAGATCGGGTCCACCCCGGCAAAGGGCTCGTCCAGGCAGATGAATTGCGGGTCACCGGCCAGGGCCCGCGCAATCTCGGCGCGCCGACGTTCGCCGCCGGACAGCGCGATCCCGGGGCTGTGGCGCACGGTCTCGAGCTGAAACTCCTCGATCAGCGCGTCGCCGATACGCCGGCGTTCGTGGCGGTCCAGGCCGGGGCGCAGCTCCAGCACGGCCTGCAGGTTGTCCCACACGCTCAGGCGGCGAAAGATCGAGGCCTCCTGGGGCAGGTAGCCGAGACCGGCGCGGGCGCGCACGTGAATGGGCGCGCGGGTGATGTCGTGCCCGCCCAGGGTGATGCGCCCGGCGTTAGGGCGGATCAGCCCGACCAGGCTGTAGAAGCAGGTGGTCTTGCCGGCGCCGTTGGGACCCAGTAGGCCGACCACTTCACCGGGTGCGAGGTCGACATCCACCTGGTCGAGCACGGTGCGCTGGCCGTAGCGCTTGGTCAGTTCGCGCCCGATCAGGCGATCACGGGCCTCGGCGGGTTCCGGCGCCGGGCTGGTGGCGGGTGCGTTCATTCGTCGTCGCGTGGCTGGATGGTGATGCGTACGCGTTCGCTGTCGCCCTCGCCGCGTTCGGCCTCGATCACGTCGGTGGTCAGGTCGTAGGTGATGCGCTTGCCGCGCGCCTCTTCGCTGGCGGTGATCACATGGGCCTGGTCGGTGAGGATCATGCGGTCCTCGTTCAGCAGGTAGTCGATGCGCAGCGCGGTGGCGATGCGCATCTCGCCGGTCTCGGGGTCGGGGGATTCCAGGCGGGCCGGCTCGCCGTGGGCCTCCATCTCGTAAGGGCGACGATCCCGGGTGCGCACGTAGACCGTGTCGGCCTCCAGCGTCATGTCGCCGCGGATCACGATCACGTCCCCGGTGTAGGTGCCCAGGCCCTGGCGTTCGTCCATCTCCGCGCGGTCGGCGGTGATCTCCACCGGCAGCGAGGGTCCCGATCCCTGCTGGCCCAGGGCCGGCGTCGCCAGCAGGGCGGAGAGGAGGCCGGCCGCCGCAAGCAGGCCCGGCAGGCGGCGGCTATTCGGGATCGGGGTCATGCGCGGGGTCCTCCTCGCTCGCCTCGCTGTAGAGCGAGTACACGTCATGGAACAGCTCTATGGTATCCGCTCGCGAGTCCACGCGCAGGCCGGTGCCGCGCTGGAACAGCCCGGGCTGGTTCAGGGTGGAGAGGGCGTCCGAGGTGGCGACCATGGTGTCTGTGGCGATACGTACATCCCGCGAGTCGATGACCGTCTGCACGCGTTCGCCGCGGGCTGGTTGTACGCCGTGGGTGGGGCCGACCAGGTCCAGGGTTTCGTCAGCCGGGCGGTGCAGGGCCGCCGGGGCGGTCCAGCGCCATTCGATACCGCCATCGGCGAACAGGTCGAGTTCCGGGTCATCCACCCACTGCGGCCCGTCGCGGCCGAATTCGCGCAGTCGGGTGCCCTGCAGCCGGTGGGTCCGCTCACCGTCGTCGCCGGTGGCGTGCAGCGTGAATCCGTCGATCTGCAGGGTCACCTCGCCCTCGGGCGGGGTGACCTCGGCGGTTGCGGGGCTTGCGCACGCCAGCGTGAACAGGACCAACGGCGGCGCCAGACCGTACCGGTTGCGTCTCCGCCGGCTCATCCGTTCAGGTAGGTCTCGAGCAGGGCGTCCAGCCGGTCCTGCGCGGCCAGCAGCCCCTCGCAGGCCTCGCGCACGGCGCCGCGCCCGCCGTGGGCCTCGGTGACCCACTGGGCGTGGCGGCATACCAGCGGGTGGGCGTCCCCGACCGCGATCCCGAGCCCGACCCGCTGCATGGCCGGCAGATCGACGATGTCGTCGCCCATGAAGGCGGCTTCCGCCGGGTCATGGCCGGTGCGCTGCAGCAACTCGTGCAGGGCCTCGCCCTTGTCGCGGCGGCCCTGGATCAGGTGCTCCACGCCCAGGTCCCGCATGCGGTGTTCGACCACCCCGGAGGTGCGCCCGGTCAGGATGGCGATGTCGAGGCCGCCGTCCAGCGCCAGGCGGATCCCGTGGCCGTCGCGGCTGTTGAAGGCCTTGTACTGCTCGCCGCCATCGCCCAGGAACAGGCTGCCGTCGGTCAGCACGCCGTCCACGTCCAGAATCAGCAGGCGTACGGCTTGCTGGCGGGTGCGCAGGGTCGCGGCATCCAGGTTCATCAGGCCACCCCGGCGCGCAGCAGGTCGTGCATGTTGATCACGCCGACCAGGCGCTGGTCGGCGTCGGTGACCGGCAGGGCGTTGATGCGCCGGCTCTCCATGGTCTCGAGTGCCGTGACCGCCAGCCAGTCGGGCTGCGCGGTGTGGCCGCCGGTGGTCATCGCCTCGCCGATGGTCAGGCCGTCCAGGCTGTGCCCGGCATCCAGGGTGCGGCGCAGGTCGCCATCGGTGAACACGCCCTGGATGCGGTCGTCGGCGCCGGCCACGATCACCAGCCCGAGGCCCTTGCGGGTGATCTCGAACAGGGCGTCCTTCAGCGGGGCCTCCGGCGTGATGCGCGGGATCGCGTCGCCGGTGTGCATGATGTCGGCGACATGCACCAGCAGCCGCCGGCCCAGCCGGCCGCCAGGGTGCGAGCGGGCGAAGTCGTTGGCGGTGAAGCCGCGTGCATCCAGTACCGCGACCGCCAGGGCGTCGCCCATCGCCAGCGCCGCGGTGGTGCTGGAGGTGGGGGCCAGGCCCAGCGGGCAGGCCTCGCGCTCGACACTGACATCGAGGTGCACGGTGGCGTCGGCGCCCAGGCGCGAGCCGGGGTTGCCGGTCATCGCGATCAGCGGCACGCCCAGGCGCCGGATCAGCGGCAGGATGGTGAGGATTTCGTCGGTCTCTCCGGAGTTCGACAGCGCGATGACCACATCCTCGCGGGTGATCATCCCGAGATCGCCATGGCTGGCCTCGCCCGGGTGCACGAAGAACGCGGGGGTGCCCGTGGAGGCCAGGGTCGCGGCCAGCTTGCTGCCAATGTGCCCGGACTTGCCCATGCCGGTGACGATCACGCGGCCCTTGCACTCGAGGATGCAGCGGCAGGCCTCGAGGAAGCTGTCGTCGATGCGCCGGGCGAGGTTGTGCACGGCCTCGGCCTCGTCGTTGAGGACGGCCAGGGCCAGGTTGCGGGTGGTTTCGGGGTTGAAGTTCATGCAGTTGCCGTAATTCCCAAATAGACAAGGTAGCTTGCGAAGGCGACGAGGAGAAGGGCGCCCTGCCAGCGCAGGATCTGTCCCCGGCGGCCCAGCGCGATCAGGAACAGGGCCACCGTCAGTGCCAGCATCACGGGATAGTCGCGTGCGAGGACGTCGGCGTCGATTGCCAGCGGCGCGATCAGGGCCGGAACCGCCAGCACCGCGAGCAGGTTGAACAGGTTGGAGCCGACCACGTTGCCGATCGCCAGCCCCGCCTCGCGGCGGAAGGCGGCGACCACCGATGTGGCCAGCTCGGGCAGGCTGGTGCCGATCGCGACGATGGTCAGGCCGATGACCAGATCGCTGACCCCCAGTTGTTCGGCGATTTCCACCGCGCCCCAGACCAGGGCCTGGCTGCTGGCCAGCAGGAGCAGTAGCCCGAACACCAGCCACGCAATCGCGGGACCGAGGCGATCGCTGTCCGGGATGGTCTCCACCATGCCGCGCACGACTTCGGGGGCATCCTCGCCCGAGGCCTGTTGCGCGCGGCGGGCGGTCAACGCCATCCAGGCGGTGAATGCGGTCAGTCCCGCGAGCAGGGCGATGCCTTCCATCTGGCCCAGCTCGCCGCCGACCAGCAGGAGCAGGACGCCGAAGCTGACCAGCAACAGGATCGGCAGTTCGCGGCGAACCATGCCGCGGCCGATCGCCAGCGGTGCGACCACCGCGGCGGCCCCCAGCACCAGTGCGATGTTAGCGATGTTCGAACCGATCGCGTTGCCTACCGCCACGCCCGGGTTGCCCTGCAGGCTCGCGAGGACCGAGACCACGAGCTCCGGGGCCGAGGTGCCGAAGGCGACAATGGTCAGGCCGATGACCAGCGGGCTCACGCCGACCCCGCGGGCAAAGGCGGAGGCGCCGAACACGAAGCGGTCGGCACTCCAGGTCAGCAGGATCAGGCCGACGATGACGGCGGCGATGGGTAGGGCCATGGGGCAGACGGGTCCCGAACGGTCAGGCCGCGATTGTAGCGGATTGGGGCGCTGTGTCAGTGGCGCAGGCGCTCCAGGCACGCGGTGGTACTGACCCGCGGGGTCCAGCCCAGCTGCTCGCGAGCGCGGGCGCAGTCCAGCACCAGCGGGCCGTCCAGCCCGCGCACCCACCCGGGGTCGCCCGCGCGGGCGCTCAGGCGCCAGGCCAGCGGGTGCAGGGCGCGGATCAGTCCCAGGGGGACCGGTACCCCCCAGCGCCGCTGGTGGCGAGCCATGGCCCGCAGTGACCAGGCGGGTTCGGCCCCCAGATTGAAGGTGCCCTGTGTGCGGGTGGTCACGCTGCGGGCGATCGCCGCCGCGGCGTCGTCCTCCCACAGGATCTGCACCGGCTGCTCGCCCGCGGCGGGATAGAAACGTCCGCGGGCGATCTGCAGCAGCAGCGGGTGCGCATGCGGCCCGACGATCGCGGGCGGGCGCAGGATAGTCACGCGGCATTCAGGGTGTTCGCGCGCGAGGGCGCGCAGGGCCTGCTCCACGGCCACCTTGTCCTCTGCATAGGGGAAGCGCGGCCGGGTCGGGTGGTCTTCGGTCAGGGGCTGCGGGCTGTCCGGCCAGGGGCCGTAGACCGCGGCGCTGGACAGGAACACGAGGTGGCGCACGCCGGCGGCGATGGCGGTCCGAAAGACCTGATCACTGAGGGCGACATTCTGCTGCCGGACCCAGGCACGGTCGTGCCGGCGGCCGTGGCCCCCCATCAACTGGAAGGCGAGGTGCACCAGGGTGTCGACCCCGGCCAGATCCTCCGGCCGGAGCCGCGTCAGGTCGCCCACACGGGCCTCGCAGACGGCGGCGCCTCCCGGCGGGGGGAGCGCCGGCGGGGTCCGGTCCAGCGCGAGGATGCGCAGGATCGCCGGCTCGCGCGCCAGGGCGGGCAGCAGGGCCTGTCCCACGCATCCGGCCGCGCCGGTCACGGCGATATGCATGGGTCCGTGTGGCCCTCAGGTCGCGCTGCGGGCGACGGCTGGAGCGGGATCGGCGAACGCGGGCATGACCTCCTCCGCGAAGCAGTCCATGGACTCCTCGGCCAGGGCCTGCGGGACGGCGCCGGCGCCGAAGGCGAGCAGGACCTGGTCGACCCCCGCCTCGCGCAGTCCCTCGATGCGCTCGCGACACTCGGCGGGCGTGCCGACCAGCGTCATGCCCAGCATGTCGAGGATCTTGAGGTTGATCCCGGCCTTGACCAGGTGGCGGAAGCGGCCCAGCGAACGGTAGTAGTCGTAGCCCTCGATCAGGCGTTCCAGCACCGGCAGGGTCTGCTGGAACATGTGGCGGTAGAACCACTCGAACGCAGGCTTGGCCTCGCGCCGGGCGCGTTTGCCGTCCGGCAGGCACAGGACTCCAAGCGTCATGCCGACCCGCGGCGGATGGGCGATATCGGCGCGCGAGGCATCCCAGGCCTCGTGGTACAGGCGGATGTCCTCGCGGATCATCTGCCAGGGCTTGAACGGGCCCGCCAGCGCCCCGATGCCCTGCTCGGCCGCCCAGGTGAAGGACTCCGGGCTGACCGCGGCGGTCCAGATCGGCGGGTGCGGGGCCTGCACCGGGCGCGGCATCACGGGCACGTCGTCCAGGTGATGGAACGGGCCGTCCTGGGTGATGCGGCCGGTCGCGAAGGCCTGGCGCAGCGCGTCCAGCCCGGCATCGACCCGCGCGCGGGACTCGCTCATCTCGGCCCCGAATGTGGCATATTCGCGCGGCGAGAAGCCGCGTCCGATGCCGAGGTCCAGCCGACCGCCGGAGAGCTGGTCCAGCATGCCGACCCGCTGGGCCACCCGCAGCGGGTGGTGGTAGGGCAGGGGCACTACGCCGAGCCCCAGGCGCAGGTGCTCGGTGCGCTGGCTGGCGGCGGCCAGGACCAGGTCCGGCGCGGTGGAGTGCGAGAACTCCGGCATCAGGTGGTGTTCCACCAGCCAGGCGGTGCCGAAGCCCAGGCGGTCGGCCCGCTCCCACAGGCGCAGGGTGTTCTCCAGCACCTCCGATTCGGAGGTCTGCAGGAAGTCGGGCACCGAGAGTTCATGGAACAGGTCGAAGCGCATGGCGCAACTGTGCCGCGCGCACGGGGGCGATACAAGCAGACTGCGCGAGGATACGGTTACAACGTGGTGATGGTCGGGCGGTGACGGCACGGAAGGAGAGACATGACGAACGATCAGGAAGCGCTGGCGCTGCAGGCCGCCGGAGTCGCGGGCCCCGGCGAGGACTGGTGGGAAGGCTTCTTCCCGGAGGATCTGCCGCGCGAGTGGCAACTCGAGTATTACACCCACTATCACAGCCGCCTGCTGCTGCCCGCCGCGCTGTGGCTGGAGACCTCGGCCCCCGCGTTCGGCGACTGGGACGAGGCCGTCGCCCCCGCGCTGCGGCTGACGCTCGAGTGGCCGGCGGAGGTTACGCCCGAGTCGGGGGCCGCGCGGGCGCTCGCGCTTGCCGAGGCCGCGGGCCCCTGTCTGCAGGCAGTGGCGCCGGGGCCGATGACGGCGGCGCAGGTCTCGGCAATCCGGGAGGCGCTCGAGGCGGCCGGCCTGGCGCGACTGATGGTCTATGGACCCGGTGAGCCACATACGATCACCCACGCCGAGGCGGCTTTGTTTTATCCGGCCCCGACGGGATCGACGACCGTGGGTGGAGCCTGGCAGATCACCCCCGAGCCGGGCCTGGGCGCGCCGGGCTGGCGTGCGCTGGTGGAGGCCCTGGGTGCGGCCGGCGGAAGCGGTGAGACTCCGGTCTTCCTGCGGGCCCGCCCGGACCGTCTGTCGGACTTTCGGACCATCGCCCAGCTACTGGGAATGGGATGAGCATCTCCCCGTGGGTTTGACGGTCCACCGGCCGGCGGCCAGACTTCCGGGTTCCTTAATGGCGAGGAGCGCGCGTGGCTGACCCGGCAGTGGCAGACAGTCCGCATATCGTGATCGAGAACCTGCGTTTCCGGCGCGGGCGCAAGGTGGTCTTCGACGACTTGTCGATGCGTATCCCGCGCGGGCAGGTGACGACCGTGATGGGCCCCAGCGGCAGCGGCAAGACGACCCTGCTGCGCCTGATCGGCGGACAGCTGCGCCCGGACGCGGGGCGCATCTGGGTGGATGGCCAGGAGGTGGCGAAGCTCTCCACCCGCCGCCTGTACGCCCTGCGCAAGCGCATGGGCATGCTGTTCCAGAGCGGCGCGCTGCTGACCGACCTTTCCGTATTCGAGAACGTCGCCTTCCCGCTGCGCGAGCACACCGATCTGCCGGAGGATGTGCTGCACGCACTGGTGCTGCTGAAGCTGGAGGCGGTGGGTCTGCGCGCGGCGCGCGAGCTGGACCCGGCCTCGCTGTCCGGGGGCATGGCCCGGCGCGTCGCCCTGGCGCGGGCCATCGCGCTGGACCCGGACCTGATCCTCTACGACGAACCGTTCACCGGGCTTGATCCGATCACCATGGGCCAGATCGTCAGCCTGATTCGCCAGACCAACGAGAGCCTGGGGCTCACCAGCGTGCTGGTCTCGCACGATGTGGCGGAGGCCATGGCGATCTCCGACCATGTGGTGCTGATCGCCAATGGCCGAGTGGTGGATGCCGGGCCGCCGGACGAGCTGGAGGCGCGCGCCTCCGACTGGAGCGCGCAGTTCCTGCAGGGCCGCCCGGACGGGCCGGTGCCGTTCCACTATCCGGGCGCGTCCTATCGCGACGACCTGCTGGGACAGGGCCTGCTGGGACAGGGGGAGCGCCGCGATGACTGACGCGATTGCCTCGCTGGGCCGGACCACGATCAACGCCCTGGTGGTGTTCGGTCGCGCCTTCGTCTTCCTGATGCGGGTGCTGGCGAGCCTCGATATCGTCATCCGTCGGTTCGGCCTGACACTCGCCCAGGTGTATTCGGTGGGCGTGCGCTCGCTGCTGATCATCATCGTGTCGGGGCTGTTCGTCGGCATGGTGCTCGGGTACCAGGGCTACATCACGCTGGTGAACTTCGGCGCGGCCGAGGCCCTGGGCGGGGTGGTGGCGCTGTCGCTGGTGCGCGAGCTGGGTCCGGTGGTTACCGCGCTGCTGTTCGCCGGCCGCGCCGGCTCGGCGCTGACCGCAGAGCTGGGCCTGATGAAGACCACGGAGCAGCTCTCGGCGATGGAGATGATGGCGGTGAATCCGTACCGCCGGATCTTCGCGCCACGCTTTGTCGCCGGATTCCTCTCCATGCCGCTGCTGGCCGCGATCTTCAGCGCCGTAGGGGTGATGGGTGGCTATATCGTCGGGGTGGGGCTGCTTGGCGTGGACAGCGGCGCCTACTTCTCGCAGATGCAGTCGGTGACCGACTGGAACGAGGATGTGCTGTCCGGCGTGATCAAGAGCATCGTGTTCGGCTTCGTGGTGACCTGGATCGCGGTGTTCCAGGGCTTCAACGCGCAGCCGACCTCCGAGGGCATCTCGCGCGCGACCACGCAAACGGTGGTGGTCGCGTCGCTGGCGGTGCTGGGCCTCGATTTCATCCTGACCGGGCTGATGTTCGGCGCGGGTTGACCAACCAGTATTTCCCTAGGGTGGCAATATGAAGGTACGTTTCTTCGAACTGGCAGTGGGTGTCTTCGTACTGCTGGGCATCGGGGCGCTGTTCTACCTGGCGGTCCAGGTCAGCAACGTAACCGACTACCACGACCGCGACACCTACACGGTGACCGGCTACTTCGACAACATCGGCGGGCTCAAGACCCGGGCCCCGGTCACGGTCTCGGGTGTGCGCATCGGCCGGGTTGCGGATATCCGCTACGATCCGGAGCGCTTCCGCGCCGAGGTGACCCTCGCCATCCGCTCGGAGCACGACTATCTGCCGATGGATACGCAGGCGGCTATCCATACCGCGGGGCTGCTGGGCGAGCAGTACATCGCCCTGGAGCCGGGCGGCGACTACGAAACCCTGCAGGACGGCGACGAGCTGATGTTTACCCAGTCGGCCCTGGTGCTGGAGAACCTCATTGGTCGTTTCATGACCAACATGGGTAGTGACTGATTCGCCCAAACCCGGAGCAAGAGACATGACACGGTTGCGTGACTATATGTGGAGCCTGCCGCTGGGGCTGATGGTCCTGCTGCTGGCGGCGCCGGCCCAGGCCGACAATCCCGCCGAGATCATCCAGCAGTCCATCGACGCGGTGTACAAGGAGCTGCGCGCCAACGAGTCGCGTGCGCAGGAGGATCCGGACTTCGTGATCGGTGTCATCGAGGACAAGATCCTGCCGGGCGTGGACGTCAACGGCATGGCCCGGCTGGTCCTGGCGCGCCACTGGCGGGATGCCAGCAGCGAGCAGCAAAGCCGGTTCACCGAAGCCTTCAAGAACACGCTGCTGCAGGCCTACGGGGTGCAACTGGCCGACCATCTGGACAAGGATGTGCGCGTGATCGAGCGCCGCTCGCGCCAGGACGAGCGCATGGCGGTGGTGGCCACCGAGGTGGTGATGGGATCCGGCCAGTCGAACATCCAGGTGAACTACCGGCTGCGCCCGGTGAACGGCGAATGGAAGGTCTTCGATGTCGAGGCCGAGGGGCTCAGCTTCGTGGGCAACTTCCGCACCCGCTTCAACGAGGAGATCAACCGCGACGGTCTGGACGCCCTGATCGAGCGCCTGGAAGACGGGGACGAGAGTCTGGTCGAGGACGCGGTGGGCGATGCCATCCAGGACAACGGGGCCGGCAACCCGTGAGCGATGCACAGATCCGGGCCGATGACGGTGGCCTGGTCGTCAGCGGGCCGCTGACCTTCGCCACCGTCTCCGGGCTGGAGGCCCGGGCGTGCGGGCTGATGGCGCACCTGCCGGAGCATGCGCGGGTGGATCTGTCCCGGGCCGGACGCATCGACAGCGCCGGCGTGGCCTTCCTCGTCATCCTCTGGCGCCGGGCGCGGGAGCAGGGCCGCACGCTGGTCTTCGAACCCCTGCCGGACGGGCTCCGGCCGCTGCTGGGGCTGTATGACCTGGAGGCGATCATCACCGACTCCGCGGCCCGATCCGTGGCCTGACCCGGGCGAACGGGCGAGTGCCGCGCGGATTCGTTATCATGGCGCGTTTCGCCGGGCCATGGTCGGTCCGGCGGTGAATCCGGGCACCCCATGGACAAGCTGATCATCACCGGAGGCGGCCGACTCGAGGGTCAGGTCTGGATCTCCGGGGCCAAGAACGCCGTGTTGCCGATCCTGTCCGCCACCCTGCTGGCGGACGGGCCGATGACCATTGGCAACGTCCCGCACCTGCAGGACGTCACCACGACCATGGAGCTGCTCGGGCGCATGGGCGTAAGCCTGACGGTCAACGAGCGCATGCGCATCGAGGTCGACCCGACCACGCTGACCCAGTGTGTGGCGCCGTACGATCTGGTGAAGACCATGCGCGCCTCCATCCTGGTGCTGGGGCCGTTGCTGGCGCGCTTCGGCGAGGCCGAGGTGTCGCTCCCGGGTGGCTGTGCGATTGGCTCGCGGCCGGTGAATCTGCACTTGCGTGGCCTCGAGGCCCTGGGCGCCGAGATCGATGTCGACGGCGGCTACATCCATGCGCGCGCGGATCGCCTGAAGGGCGCGCGGGTGGTGTTCGACCAGGTCACCGTGACCGGGACCGAGAACCTGCTGATGGCCGCGACCCTGGCCGAGGGCGAGACCCTGATCGAGAACGCCGCGCGCGAGCCGGAGGTGATCGATCTGGCGGACTGCCTGACGGCGATGGGGGCGAAGATCCAGGGCGCCGGCACCGACACCATCCGGGTGCAGGGCGTGGAACGCCTGCACGGCTGCGAATACGACGTGATGCCGGATCGAATCGAGACCGGTACGTTCCTGGTCGCGGCGGCCGTGACCCGCGGGCGCGTACGCTGCCGCAATACCCGTCCCGAGCTACTGGATGCGGTCCTGGCCAAGCTGGTCGAGGCCGGTGCCCGCGTGGATACCGGGCCCGACTGGATCGAACTGGACATGGAAGGCCGCCGGCCGAAGGCGGTGAACCTGCGCACCGCGCCGTTCCCGGCCTTCCCGACCGACATGCAGGCGCAGATGATGGTGCTGAACACGGTCGCCGAGGGCACCGGCTCGGTGGTGGAGACGGTCTTCGAGAACCGCTTCATGCATGCGCTGGAGCTGCAGCGCATGGGCGCGCACATCACGATCGAGGGCAATACCGCGATCGTCGAGGGTGTGGAACGGCTGGTTGGCGCGCCGGTGATGGCGACCGACCTGCGGGCCTCGGCCAGCCTGATCATCGCCGGTCTGGTGGCCGAGGGCGAGACCGAGGTGGACCGCATCTACCATATCGACCGCGGCTACGAGTGCATCGAGGAAAAACTGAGCCAGATCGGCGCGACCATCCGTCGCGAGCCGGTCTGATACGCGACTCACACGGAACCGGACGAACGCCTGACCCATGATGGATCCCAACGCCCTGACCATCGCCCTGTCCAAGGGCCGTATCCTCAAGGACACCCTGCCGCTGCTGGCCAGCGCCGGGATTGAACTGCTGGAGGATCCGGACAAGACGCGCAAGCTGATCCTCGACACCAACCGCGAGGACGTGAAGATCGTGGTGGTGCGCGCGACCGACGTGCCTACCTATGTGCAGCACGGCGCGGCATCCATTGGCGTGGCCGGCAAGGACGTCCTGATGGAGCACGGGGCCGCGGGGCTGTACGAGCCGCTGGACCTGCACATCGCCCAGTGTCGCCTGATGCTGGCCGGGCGCCCGGGCCAGCAGCCGGACCCGCAGCAGCGCCTGCGCATCGCCACCAAGTTCGTGAACATCACGCAGAACTATTTCGCCCAGCAGGGCCGTCAGGTCGAGATCATCAAGCTCTACGGCTCGATGGAACTGGCGCCGCTGGTCGGTCTGGCCGACTACATCGTGGACCTGGTCGATACCGGGAACACCCTCAAGGCCAATGGCCTGGAGCCGCTGGAACTGATTACCCCTATCAGTTCCCGGTTGATCGTGAACCAGGCAGCCATGAAGATGCGACATAGAACCATTCAAAATCTCATCGAGGGCCTGCGGGAGGCCGTCACGCCCGCGACGACGTAACCGAGAACACCATGACCGCCGATACCGACGACCTCCGAATCCGCGAAATCCAGGAGGTGTCCGCCCCGGACACCGTCCGCGAGGAGCTGCCGATCACCGATGCGGCCGCCGACACCGTGTTCGAGGCACGCCAGGCCTGCCATCGCATCCTGCACGGTGAGGACGATCGCCTGCAGGTGATCGTCGGCCCCTGCTCGATCCACGACGTGGATGCCGCGCTGGACTATGCCGATCACCTGAAGACCCTGCGCGAGGAACTCTCCGATGCCCTGCACATCGTGATGCGGGTGTATTTCGAGAAGCCGCGCACCACGGTCGGCTGGAAGGGCCTGATCAACGACCCGGACCTGGACGGCAGCTTCCACATCAACAAGGGCCTGCGCGTGGCGCGCGGGCTGCTGCGCGATCTGGCGGTCAAGGGCATGCCGGCGGCTACCGAATACCTCGACCTGATCAGCCCGCAGTACATCGCGGACCTGGTCGCCTGGGGCGCGATCGGCGCTCGCACCACCGAGAGCCAGGTGCACCGCGAACTGGCCTCCGGCCTGTCCTGCCCGGTGGGCTTCAAGAACTCCACCGACGGCAGCCTGCGGGTGGCGATCGACGCGATCCGCTCCGCCTCGCGCCCGCACCACTTCCTGTCGGTGACCAAGGCCGGTCGCTCGGCGATCTTTTCCACCACCGGCAACGACGACTGTCACATCATCCTGCGCGGCGGCAAGCAGCCGAACTACGATGCCGCGAGCATCGAACAGGCCTGCAAGGAGCTGCGCATGGCCGAGTTGCCGGAGATGGTGATGGTCGACTGCAGCCACGCGAACAGCCGCAAGGACCCGCAACAGCAGGTCGAGGTGGCACGGGTGCTGGGCGAACAGATCGCCGGCGGTGACCGACGCATCATGGGTGTGATGCTGGAGAGCCACCTGACCGGCGGCCGCCAGGACATCCTGCCCGGCAAGCCGCTGAAATATGGCCAGAGCATTACCGATGCCTGCATGGGCTGGGACGACAGCGAGGCCACCCTGCGCCTGCTGGCCGAGGCCGTGCGGGCCCGCCGCAAGACGCCCGTGCCTGCCTGACAAGACGTCCGTGCCCGTCTGAACCGAGGAATACGCCATGCCCTCCATTGCCCGACTCGATACCCAGCAGCCCGATTTCGACAAGGCCCTGGAGCACCTGCTGTCCTGGGAGTCCGTTGCCGACACCGGCGTACGCGATGCGGTGGACGAGATCCTGGGGGCCGTGCGCGCCGAGGGTGACGCGGCCGTGCTGCGCTACACCGCCAAATTCGATCGCCTCGATCGCCCTGCGGTCGCGGACCTGGAGATCCCGCACGAGCGCCTGCAGGCCGCGTTGGAGTCGATCCCGCCGGAGCAGCGCTCGGCATTGGAGACCGCCGCCGCGCGCATCCGCCAGTACGCCGAACACCAGAAGATGCAGGACTGGGACTTCACCGACGAAGACGGCACGGTCCTCGGTCAGCGTGTGACCGCGCTGGATTCCGTCGGGCTGTACGTGCCCGGCGGCAAGGCGGCCTATCCGTCCTCGGTGCTGATGAACGCGGTGCCGGCCAAGGTCGCGGGCGTCGAGCTGCTGGTGATGGTCGTGCCCGCCCCGGGCGGTGAACTGAACGACCTGGTGCTGGCCGCGGCCGCCGTGGCCGGGGTGGACCGCGTGTTCACTGTGGGCGGCGCCCAGGCCGTGGCGGCCCTGGCCTATGGCACCGATACCATCCCGGCGGTGGACAAGATCGTCGGCCCCGGCAACATTTTCGTCGCGGCGGCCAAGCGCGAGGTGTTCGGCACGGTCGGCATCGACATGATCGCCGGCCCGTCGGAGATCCTGGTGGTCTGCGACGGCGAGACCGACCCGGACTGGATCGCGGCCGACCTGTTCTCGCAGGCCGAGCATGACGAACAGGCCCAGTCCATCCTGCTGTCCTGGGACGCGGCCTTCCTCGACCGCGTCGCCGAGGCCATGGACCGCCTGCTGGCCGAGATGCCGCGCGCCGAGATCATCCGCACCAGCCTCGACAAGCGCGGGGCGCTGGTGAAGGTACGCGACTCGGCCGAGGCCGTTGCCGTTGCCAACCGCATCGCCCCGGAACACCTGGAGCTGTCCGTGGCCGATCCGCAGGCGATGCTGGACGCCGGCCTGCGTCACGCCGGCGCGATCTTCATGGGCCGCTATACCTCCGAGGCCCTGGGCGACTACTGCGCCGGCCCCAACCACGTGCTGCCGACCTCGCGTACTGCGCGTTTCTCCTCGCCGCTGGGCGTGTACGACTTCCAGAAGCGTTCGAGCATCATCCACTGCTCGGCCGAGGGCGCGGCCAAGCTGGGCGAGACCGCTGCGGCGCTGGCCCACGGCGAGGGCCTGACCGCCCACGCCCGTTCGGCCGAACTGCGCACTCGATGACCGCCCGTGCGACCCGGACTCCGGACGCCCTGATGCGCCCGGAGGTGCTGGCGCAGCCGGCTTACCAGGTGGCCGACGCCACCGGCCTGATCAAGCTGGACGCGATGGAAAACCCGCATCCCTGGCCGGGGGAGCTGGAAGACGCCTGGCTGGCGGCCCTGCGTGATCCGCAACTGAACCGCTATCCCGACGCGCAGGCGCAGGGTCTGGCTGCACAGGTGCGCGCTGCCCACGGGGTGCCGGAAGCGGCCGGGCTGATGTTCGGCAATGGCTCCGACGAACTGATTCAGATCCTGATCACGGCGATCGCCGGCTCCGGCCGACCGGTGCTGGCCCCGGAGCCGACCTTCGTGATGTACGGGGTGCTGGCCCGTGCGCTGGGTGTGCCGTTCGTCGGCGTGCCCCTGAACGCGGACTTCACCCTGGATCTCGCGGCGATGCGCAAGGCGATGGCCGAGCACAACCCGGCCGTGGTGTTCCTCGCCTATCCCAACAATCCCACCGGGACGCTCGACGACGCCGCGACCGTGGAGACGATCGTCGACGAGAACCCGGGCGTCACCGTGGTCGACGAGGCCTACGCCCCGTTCGCTGCGCACAGCTTCCTCGCGCGCGTTGGCGAGGATGACGGGCTGATGGTGATGCGCACGGTCTCCAAGCTGGGCCTCGCCGGCGCACGGCTCGGCTATCTGGCCGGAACCCCGGCCTGGGTCGACGCGCTGGACCGCCTGCGCCTGCCGTACAACATCAACACCCTGACCCAGCGCTCCGTGGCCTTCGCCCTGGAGCACCGCGAGGCGCTGGATGCCCAGGCCCGAGGCATCATCGAGGAACGCGACCGCCTGAGCGAGCGCCTGACTGCGACGACGGGCGTCGAGCAGGTCTTTCCCAGCCAGGCCAACTTCATCCTGTTCCGGGTACGCGCCGGGGCGGGGCATGCGACCTTCGCCGCCCTGCGCGACGCCGGGATCCTGATCAAGGACGTCGGCCGCGCGCACCCCCTGCTCGCCGACTGCCTGCGCGTAACCGTCGGCCGGCCCGACGAGAACGACGCGTTCCTCGCCGCCCTAGGGCAGGTCCTCTCCACCTGACGACTTCCGGGTTGCACCACCATGGGCAGGGGCTTCGCCTGCGAGCAGGCTCCTACTGGCTGGGGGCATGTGAACGCCGCGCTGCGACGAATTTCGCCCAATCCTCCACAACCCGAAAGCCCTTCTTCCAACCTCCCCGTCTTCCTGCAGACCACAAACCGAACTTCTCCGTGGCCTCTGTGCGCTCTGTGGTGAAAAGCCCTTCCTGGCCCTTTCCCTGCAAGGTGGGTTAGCGGCGGCCGGCGGGTGGCTCCAGGCGCAGGCCGCGCACCTCGCCCAGTGCGCCGCCGGCGCGCAGGGCGGCGGCGAACGGGGACTGGCGCGCCGGTTCACCGTTGATGCTCTCGATGGTCACGCCGCGGCGCTTCGGCAGCCAGGCGCTGCTGGCGAGCTGACGAATCGCCTCGGTGACGAGTGCCGCGTGGGCCTCGCCGGTGTCGATGCCGGGGATGGTCTCCCAGACGAACAGTTGGCGACCGGAGGCGGCCAGGTACAGCAGCGGCTGGCCGCCGGCCAGGGCTACCAGCGCCCCGGCGACCCGGCGCAGGCGGCCCTCGGCCGCTTCCGGCGGCTGCGGCCAGGGCAGGAGCTGGCCCCAGGGGCTGGCCGGGTCGACGCTTGCCAGCCACTGCGGTTCGGGGGTGTCGTCGGCCGCTCGTTCCAGGGCGCGCAGGCGGTCCACTGCGCCGGCGCGGGCGAACTGCGCGCCGGTCAGGCCCTCCACGAAGTGGCCGCGGCGCAGCTTGCCGGTGTCCTCCATCGCGCGGTAGACGGGATACACGCGCCCGAAGCCGCCCGGCAGGCCCTCGGCGCGGGCCATATCGCGGCTGACCACACCGTAGCGGGCCAGCAGGTTCTCGGCCTGTTCGCGGGCGCGCTCGGTCAGCGACACGCCGGGGTCGATCAGCTCGGCGCCCCGTGACCAGCGCCCGCCGGCCAGACCCTGTCCCGGGCGTCGCCGGCCGCGCGCGGAGGTCCTGCGCTGGCCCAGGCTGCGCAGCGGCGCGAAGGTGTCATTGGTGATCTGCCCGGCCCAGACCAGGTCCCAGATCGCGGTTTCGATCGCGTCCTGGCGGGCATCCGGCTGTGCGCTGCGGGCCGCGCGTTCCAGCTCCAGGTAGAAGCAGGCGCCGCGCCGGTCCAGGGCCTCCAGGATCGCCTGCGCCAGCGGGTCGTCGTTGGTGGGGGTATCCGTGGCATCGGCCTCCGGCTCCAGCAGCACCATTGCCTGTTCGCGGCGCAGGAAGCGGATGCGCCCGTCGCGCTGGCCCAGCGCACCACTGCCCACCCATACGAACTCCCCGGAGGCGGTGATGCGGTCGAGCGCATCCAGCGAGAAGTCGCGCACCCGCATCGGCAGTACGTGGGCGGTCCAGGCGGACCAGGGCAGGGCGATGCCCTCCAGTTGCGTCAGCGTGTCGCGCAGGGCGCCGGCCCCGCGGCCGGGCTCGGTCAGGCCTTGCCAGGCGGGCAGGAAGCGGCCCAGCGCACGGGCATCGACCGCGGCCGCCTCGTCGCGCAGCCGCGCCAGGGTGCGGCGTTTCAGTCGCCGCAGGATGTCCAGTTCGCACCAGTCCTCGCCGGTGCCCTGCGGGCGGATCTCGCCGCGCAGCAGTACGCCGGCGCGCTCCAGGCTCTCGAGCGCCGGCAGCAGGGCGCCCGGCGCGAGGCCATAGCGAGCGCCCAGGTCCTCGCTGCGGAACGGGCCGTGGGTGCGGGCGTAGCGGCGCAGTAGTTGTTCCAGCGGGCGCTGCGGCGGTTCCAGGAAGCCGGCGGGCAGGCCGGGCGGGGGCACCACGCCGAGGGCATCGCGGTACAGCGCGGCGTCCTCGGCGGCGATCCAGCGCGGCTCGCCAGCGATGCGCACCTCCACCGCCCGCAGGGACTGGGCGAGCTGTTCCAGCCATGGCCCCGGTGCCTCGGCGCAGGCGGCCGCCACTTCGTCCGAGCTCAGGTCCCCGCGCCGGCGCAGCAGGTCGTGCAGGGCGTCGGCGTCCGGCACCCGGGTCGCCTCGGTGGCGTGCGCCAGTTCGGCCTCCAGTTCGGCCAGGGCCTCGGGGTCGATCAGCTCGCGCAGTTCGGCCTGGCCCAGCAGTTCGGCCAGCATGCCGCGGTCCAGCGTCAGCGCCTGGGCCTTGCGCTCGGCCATCGGCGCGTCCTGCTCGTAGATGTAGGCCGCGACATAGGCGAACACCAGGCTGCGGGCGAACGGCGAGGCCTGCGGCGTCTCCACCTCGTGCACGCGGATGCGCCGCTCTTGCACTCCGCGCAGGATCTGACGCAGGGCGTCCAGATCGAACACGTCGGCCAGTACCTGGCGGTAGGTCTCCAGCACCACCGGGAAGCTCGCGTACTCGCGCACCGAGGCCAGCAGCTGCTGCGACTTCAGCCGCTGCGCCCACAGCGGGGTGCGCTGGCCGGGGCGGTTGCGCACCAGCAGCAGGGCGCGCGCCGCGTTCTCGCGAAAGGCGCTGGCGAACAGGGTGGAGTTGCCCAGCTCGCGGGTGACCGCCTCCTCCAGCTCCTCCGGGTCGGGGAACAAGGCGTCCAGCTCGGGCAGGTCCTCGCTGTCGGCCAGGCGTAGCACGATGCCGTCGTCGGTGTACATCACCTGCACCTCGAAGCCGGAGTGGCTGGTCAGCGCGCCCTGCAGGGCCAGCGCCCAGGGGGCGTGCACGCGCGCGCCGAATGGCGTCAGGATGCAGACGCGCCAGTCGCCAACCTCGTCGCGGAAGCGTTCGACCACGATGCGCTGGTCGGAGGGCAGCTGTCCGGTGGCCTCGCGCTGCTCGTCGATGTAGTCGCTGAGGGTCTCCACCGCCGCCTCCGACAGTGGCGCGTGTTCCCTGAGCCAGGCCGCGCGCTCGGCGCGGCCCATGCGTGCCAGCCGCTCGGTGGCGGCGCCGATGGCCTGGCCGAGCTGGATCGGGCGGCCGGGGCCGTCGCCATGCCAGAACGGCAGCTTGCCGACCTCGCCGGGGGCCGGGGAGACGAGCACGCGGTCGCGGGTGATCGCCTCCACGTGCCAGGTGCTGGCACCCAGGGTCACGTTCTCGCCGGTCTTCAGCTCGAACACCATCTCCTCGTCCAGCTCGCCGATGCGCGGCCCGCCCTCGCCAACATGCACGCCGTACAGCCCACGGTCGGGGATGGTCCCGGCGTTCAGGCGCGCGGCCAGTGCCGCCCCCCGGCGCGGGGTCAGTTCGTCGCGGGCGCGGTCCCAGGCGAGCCAGGGGCGCAGGTCGGCGAAGTCGGTGCTGGGGTAATGGCCGGAGAGCATGTCCAGCGTGGCCTCGAGCAGCGCCCGCGACAGCTCGCGCCAGGGCGCGGCGCGGCGGACCAGAGCGTGCAGCTCGTCCACCGTGCGCGGGCGTTCGCAGACCATCGCGACGAGCTGCTGGGCCAGCACGTCCAGCGGGTTGTGCGGGGCATGGATCGGTTCCAGCGCGCCGGCCTGCATGCGCTCGCCGATCACCGCGCATTCGAGCAGGTCGCCGCGAAAGCGTGGCAGCAGCAGCGAGCGCGAGACCTGGCCCACCCCGTGCCCGGCACGCCCGGCGCGCTGCAGGCCACGCGCGACCGCACCGGGGGATTCGACCATGATCACCAGATCCACCGCGCCCATGTCGATGCCCAGCTCCAGCGAGCTGGTCGCGACGATGCCGCGCAGGCGCCCAGTCTTCAGCCGGCCCTCGATCTCGGCGCGGCGCTTGTGCGAGACGCTGCCGTGGTGGGCGGCGACCAGGTCCTCCACCGGTTCGGCGTCCTCCGGCTGCTGTTCGCGCCAGGCCTCGTTGATGCGCTGGACCAGTCGCTCGCACAGCCCGCGGCTGTTCACAAACACGATGGTGGAGCGGTGCTCGAGGATCGCGGCCAGCAGGCGCGGCTCCAGGCGTGCGGCGCGGTCGCCGCCAGCGGTGGGGAGCTGCCCGGTGCCCTGGCTGTACACCGCGCCGAGGATGGAGCCGGACGGGATCGGGCCGGATGGTGAAGGGCACTGTGCCTCCGGTCCTTCGATGGTCGGTTCTGCGTGCTCGGCGGGTGGCTCCTCGGGGGCGAGGATCTCCAGGTCCAGGCGCGGTGGCTCGGCGGCGTCGATCACCTCCACCTCGCGGTCGCCGCCGAGGAAGCCGCGCGCCACCTCCACCGGGTGCACGGTGGCGGAAAGCCCGATGCGCTGCGGGTCCTCGCCGCAGCGTTCGGCCAGGCGTTCCAGCGACAGGGCGAGATGCGCGCCGCGCTTGTTGCCGGCCAGCGCATGCACCTCGTCGATGATCACCGTGTGGATGGACTCGAGGTTTTCGGCGGCCTTCGAGCCCAGTAGCAGGTACAGCGACTCCGGCGTGGTCACCAGGATGTCGCCGGGTTCGCGCGCCTGGGCGCGGCGCTCGGACTGCGGGGTGTCGCCGGTGCGGATGTGTACCACCGGCTCGCCTGCGGTCGGGCCCGCGGTCTCGCCCAGACGCGCGGCGGTCTGAGCGATGCCGGTCAGCGGGGCGCGCAGGTTGCGTTCGATGTCGGTGGCCAGCGCCTTCAGCGGCGAGATGTACAGCACCGAGTAGACGCGCCGGGCATCCGGTGCGGACTCGCCGGTCAGGCGGTCAATGGCGCTGAGGAAGGCGGCGAGGGTCTTGCCGCTGCCGGTGGGGGCGATCAGCAGGCAGTGATGGCCGGCCCGGATCGCGGGCCAGCCGCGCGACTGGATCGCGGTCGCCTGCCCGAAGGCCTCGCCGAACCAGGTATCGGTCGCGGGGCGAAAGGGCGTGACCGGCATCGGCTCGCGTATGACGCGTCAGGCGTGGCCGACGGTGGTGTCGGTGGTGGCGTGGAAGTAGTCGCTGTCGCGCGCCAGCTCGTCGATCAGCTCGTGCAGCATGGCCAGGCGGCTCTCGGCGTCCGAGAACGGGGCGCAGTCCTCGCACAACGGATCGCCGCAGGGCTGGCGGCTGTACAGCCAGAAGTGCACGGCACCGGCCAGCAGGCCGTCGGCGACGTCGCCGGTCTCGGCGGCCTGGCCGTCGTCGGCGAGCCGGTTGGCCAGCTCGATCAGGTTCTGGGCAGCGTTGTTGTAGGTCTGGTCGGCGGTGTCGTTCATGGATTCTCGAAATCGGTTTTCGGCTAGCCGCGATCCTTCGATCGCGAACGAACCCGGCAGTTTACCGCGACTGGCCGATATTCCGAAGAAACAGGGGAATATGCCGCTCCTCGGGGGACAGTCCGCCGTGGGCGCCAATGAAGAATGGCCCCTCGTCGTCGTCCGGCGGGTCTACCAGGTAGGCGTCCTCCGCCGGCAGCAGCAGGTAGTCGCCGGCGCGCGCCCGCAGCTCGGGGTGCTCCCGGTTATGCCCAGGCGGAAGGCCCAGTGTGCCGTGCCCCAGCCAGTCGGCGGCGGGGATTGCGGCCACGTCCTCACCGAAGGCCGCGTGCAGCGCGCGGCGAAACTCCGTATTGAGGCCCTCCCGCACGTGGGCGATGGCGGCACGTGGCTCGCCGGTCAGGCGGTGGCGCAGGCAGGCCTGCACCGCCGGGTGCTCGCGCAGGTCCAGGCGGCGTTCCATGGTGCGCATGCCGTGGTCGGCGGTAGTCAGGAACACGCTCTCCGGGCGCTGGATCTGCGCGCAGGTCGCGGTGTAGGCCAGGTCCAGCTGCTTCAGATGGCGCTCCACCTCCGGGCTCTCCGGGCCGTAGGCGTGGCCCAGGTGGTCGAGCTCCGACCAGTAGACGTAGGTGAAATGCGGCCCCGGCGTCGCGTTCACATGCGCGGCCACTCGTGCCGGCAGCTCGGACAGGTCCTCGAAGCCGATGAACGCGGCGGAGCCGTTCATCATGCGGTTGTAGGGTGTGCCGCCGATCCAGTCCGGGCCGATCATGGTGGTGTGGCAGCCGAGCCGGTCGACCAGGCGGTCTGGCCGTACGCGGCCGGTCAGCTCGCGGTAGCCGAGCGTGGCCGGGCGGTCCTCGGCGTCGCGCTCCTGGCCCATCAGCACCGTCAGCGTGCGCTCGGCAGACGGCAGCCGGGTGTGCCAGCCGAGCAGGCCGTGCTGCGCGGGTGCGCGCCCGGTCAGGATGCTGGTGATCGCGGTCGCCGTGGTGCTGGGGAACACGGTCTCGAGGTCGGTTACGTAGTCCGCGCCCAGCAGCGGCGTGTGGCGGCGATAGCGGGTGGCAAAACCGTCGATCAGCCACAGCACGATATGGCGGTCCGGCCCCAGGTGTTCGGATACACCCGCCAGCGGCGGGTGGCTGGCCACCGGGTTCAGGCTGGCCTCGATCTGGCCGAGCAGGTCCATCAGCCCCGGCGCTTCCAGCCGGGCGCGCAGGATGTCATCCACGACCGAGTCGGCCGCGGCGTTAGCCGTCATCGACAAGCGATCAGGCCTTGCCGCCGTCGCCACCCATGCAGGGCGGGGAGTCGGCGACCTTGCCGGCACGCTCGAACCACTGGTCCGGGTCCAGCGTGTGCAGCGCCAGGGCATGGATGCCCCCGGCCAGCTCGTCGGCCAGGGCCTGATTCACCAGCCGGTGCCGCGCGATCAGCTTCTGATCACGAAAGGCGTCGGACACCACCGTCACCTTGAAATGCGACTCCGAACCCGGCGGCACGTTGTGCATGTGGCTCTCGTTCACCACCTCCAGATGCTCGGGCGCAAAGCGCTCCTCCAGCTTCCGGGTAATGGTCTCCTGCATGCTCATCGACGACTCCAGTGCTTCGATTGACGGGACATCGCACTCAGTGTGCCGTGTCGTACCCGCATGTCCAGATCCTTGGCCAGCCGCATGGCTGCCGCTGTCTGGGGGGGCAGTCATCAGCCTTCCCGTGTGCGTTCCTTCCAGTAATCCGGGTGGCGATGCAGGTGCATGACCGCGAGAATCAGGATGCCCCCGTCCTCTTCTGCGTAGAGAACCCCGTACGGAAACCGCTTCACGAATGAGCGCCGCACTTCGCCCTCCAGAACGGTCCAGGCACGCGGGTAGGCGATGGCGCGTTGCACCGCTGCAAACACTTCAACTGCAAAATCGTTCCCGAGGCCGGGCTCGATTTCTTCGTAGTACTGAACGGCCTCGGTGAGTTCTTGCTCCGCTTCCGGGTGAAAGCGAAAACTCATCGTTCAAACCGGCTCCATATCCTCTCGAAGACCTGTTCGCCCGGAATCGCTTCGACTGTGCCCGAGCGGATCTCTTCCAGGCGCTTCCGCGAGACCTCCGCCCATTTGCGGTCCACGCCCGCATCGGGCGGGTTCAGGCTGCGCAGGAGGGAATCGACCACCAGAGCGCGCTCTTCCACGGGCAGGGACTCGGCTTCGTCAATAAGGTCTTTGATCTTCATGTCACCATCTTCCTGGTATCGCTGGGGGGCGATGACCGGCGCAAGCGGAATTCTCATACTGGCATCTTGCGGCCGGTAGTGCGAGATGGCGGTTTGGTGGTTACATCCGGGAGGGGCTATGCGGCAGACGCTGGCGTTTGATGTGTACGGGACGCTGATCGATACCCAGGGGGTTACGGCGACGCTCGAAGGGTGGATGGGCGAGCGGGCGCCGGTGCTGGCGCGGGCCTGGCGCGAGAAGCAGCTGGAGTACACCTTCCGGCGCGGGCTGATGGGGGCGTACGCGGATTTCGACACCTGCACCGAGCAGGCGTTGCGGTACTGCTGCGAGGCACTGGGTATCGCGCTCGAAGCGGAGCAGGAGGCGGAGTTGTTGCGGTGCTACCGAGAGCTCCCGGCCTTCGCCGATGCAGGGCCGGCCCTGGACGAGCTGCGCGCGGACGGACACCGCCTGTTTGCGTTCTCCAACGGGACGGCTGAGACGGTCAGCGGGCTGTTGCGGAACGCCGGCCTGGAGGATCGCTTCGAGGATCTCGTCAGCGTGGACGAGATCGGCTGCTTCAAGCCGGACCCGCGCGTGTACCGGCATTTCCTGCAGAGGGCGAATGTGCTGCCCCAGCAGGCATGGCTGGTTTCAGGCAACCCCTTCGACGTGATCGGTGCGCAGGCTGCGGCCATGCGTACGGTCTGGCTCGACCGGGCGCGGCAGCGGCTGTTCGACCCCTGGGGTGGGGAGCCCACGGCCACCATCGGCAGCCTGGACGAACTGGCCAGGGCACTGCGTTAGCCGGGGTCTTGCCGTCGGCAAATATTCCTGCTGGAGCGGGCTATTGGCGCCCGGTGGTTGCGCTACGATGGAGATCGGTCCGCCGCCGGGAGAGGAGCGTGAGCCAGCAGGTCAAGCAACGGGTCGCGCCCGCCGCAGAATCGCCCTTGATCCGTCCGGCCACGGTGGAGGATCTGGAGGCGCTAGTCGCGCTGGAAGATGCGGCGTTCGAGATCGATCGCATCTCGCGGCGGCAATTTCGCTACCTGCTCACGCGTGGGCATGCGGTCACGCTGGTGGCGGAGGATGCCGGCGGGGAGGGCTTGCTCGGCTACGTGATGCTGCTGTTCAGCCGCGGTACGTCGCTGGCGCGGCTGTACTCGATTGCGGTCAGCGCGCGG
Organism: Thioalkalivibrio sp. ALE22; assembly: GCF_000381445.1. NCBI lineage: Bacteria > Pseudomonadati > Pseudomonadota > Gammaproteobacteria > Chromatiales > Ectothiorhodospiraceae > Thioalkalivibrio > Thioalkalivibrio sp. ALE22. Next base: position 56,247 of record NZ_KB906501.1, on the reverse strand, counting down.
GCGCGCGGCCAGGGGCTGGGACGGCGTCTGGTGGAGGCGGCGGAAGACGCGGCGCGCCAGCACGGGCGGACCGATCTGCGCTTGGAGGTGCGGCGCGACAATGCGGCCAGCCTGGCCCTGTTCCGCGGGCTCGGCTATCGCGACTTCGGCACCATCGACGACTACTACGAGGACCACATGGATGCGCTGCGGCTGCAGAAGTCGCTGGCGATCGGCCCCGATCCGGCGCTGGTACGCGCGCCCTACTATGCGCAGACGCTGGAGTTCACCTGCGGCCCGGCCGCGCTGATGATGGCGATGCGCACGGTGGACCCGGCGCTGAAGCTGGACCGGCGCTTGGAGCTGCGCCTGTGGCGCGACGCCACCACGATTTTTATGACCTCGGGCCACGGCGGCTGCGGGCCGTACGGGCTCGCGCTGGCCGCGGCCCATCGCGGGTTCGAGGTGGAACTGCTGGTGCGCGATCGCGGCGTGGCGTTCGCGGATTCCGTGCGCAGCGCGGAGAAGAAGGAGGTGATGCAGCTGGTGCAGGAGGACATGGTCGAGGAGCTGGAACAGCTGGGGGTGCCGGTGGTGCACGGTCCGGTGAACGTATCCCAGCTGGAGGCGCGCTTTGCCGAGGGCGGGGTGCCGGTGGTGCTGATCAGCAGCGTGCGGCTGTATGCCGAGCGCTTCCCGCACTGGGTCACGGTGACGGGCTTCGACGAGCGCTTTGTCTACGTGCATGACCCGTTCGTGGACGTGGAGCAAGGGGGGCGCGCGGTGGACTCGGTGAACATGCCGATCGCGCGTGCGGACTTCGAGCGCATGGCGCGCTACGGCCGCGCGGGGCTGCAGGCGGCGGTGATCGTCGGCCCGCGCCGTACGGCGGAGGGCGCGCATGCCTGAGCACCGCATCCTGGTCGAGCGCCGGGCGGACTGGAAGTCGCACTTCCCCGACCTTCCGGTCATGGCTATTGACGACTACCTGCGTGGCCCCGCTGCCGACGACCCGGCCAACCTGCGTGTGATCAACCTGTGCCGCAGCCAGCGTTACCTGTCCGCCGGGTACTACGGCTCGCTGCTGGCGGAGGCGCGCGGGCACCGGGTGATCCCCAGCGTACGCACCCTGCAGGACCTGTCGCGCAAGTCCATCTACAGCCTGGATACCGAGGAACTGGACGAGCGCGTGGCACGCGTTCTGGGCCGCAGCCGCCAGGGCGCGCAGCCCGAGCGCCTGGAGCTGACCGTGCTGTTCGGCCAGTGCGACGAGCCGGCGCTGCAGGAGATCGCCGGCCAGCTGTTCGCCCTGTTCCCCGCGCCGATGTTCCGGGTGGAGTTCCGGCTGCAGGGACGCTGGCAGATCCACGCCCTTCGCTCGTTCGCGCTGAACGCGCTGGAACCCGAGCAGGAGCCGGCCTTCTTCGCCGCGCTGGAGCGCTACCTCTCCAAACCCTGGCGCCGCCGCCGCGGGGCACGCAGCGCGCGCTACGAGCTGGCCATCCTGCACAACCCGGACGAGGCGATGGCCCCGTCCACGCCGGCCACGCTCAAGCGCTTCGCCCGCGCCGGGCAGGAACAGGGGATGGATGTCGAGCTGATCCAGGCGCGCGATCTGCCACGACTGGCGGAGTTCGACGCCCTGTTCATCCGCGAGACCACCGCCATCGACCACTACACCTATCGCTTCGCGCGCAAGGCCGAGGCCGAGGGCATGGTGGTAATCGACGATGCCGACTCCATCCTGCGCTGCACCAACAAGGTCTATCTGGCTGAGCGCCTGGCCGCCCATCGCGTGCCGACGCCAAAGACCGTGATCCTCACCCGCGAGACCATCCTGCGCGCGGAGGAACAGATCGGCTATCCCGTGGTGCTCAAGATCCCGGACGGCAGCTTCTCGCGCGGGGTGTTCAAGGCGAACGACCGCGCCGAGCTGGAATCCATCGCCCGACGCCTCTTGAAGGAGAGCGATCTGATCCTCGCCCAGGAGTTTGTCTACACCGAGTTCGACTGGCGCATCGGCGTGCTCAACCGCCAGCCGCTGTATGCCTCGCAGTACCTGATGTCGCGCAAGCACTGGCAGATCGTCAATCACGACGCCAAGGGTGGCCCGCGCGAGGGCGGCTTCCGCACCCTGGCACTGGCGGACGTGCCCGCCGCCGTGGTCAAGACGGCCGTGAAGGCCGCCAACCTGATCGGCGACGGCCTCTACGGCGTCGATCTCAAGCAGACCCCGCGCGGCGTGATGGTCATCGAGGTCAACGACAACCCCAACCTCGACGCCGGCATCGAGGACAAGGTCCTCGGCGAGACCCTCTACACCACCCTGATGCAGGACTTCGTCCGCCGCCTCGACGCCGCCCGCCGCCACCGCGCAGCACCCTGATTGGAACGGGGTCTGCCCGTCGCCACGTCGCAGGATGCGATGAGCGAAGCGAATCGCATCGGGGGATGCACCGAGCGGGGAGTGGTGCGTTTCGCTGCGCTCAACGGCACCCTACGGTTGCAGGATGTTGCCTACCTGTGTCGGGCGGCGGTCAGGCTACGGCCTCGGGTGGTTCCTGCAGCGGGTCGTGGAGTTCGAGGTCGACCATCAACTCGTTGGCCAGGGCCTCCAGGTCGTCCTGCAGCGTGTGCAGGTCCAGGCCTTCCGGCACGCCCAGGCGGGCCTTTGCGCGGAACATCGGCTCGCCGGTCATCGAGCCCGGCTCGCAGGCCGTCTCCAGCGTCTCGACACTCACGCCGTGGCGCGAGAGCACGGCGGTAATGTCCTGCACGATTCCCGGCCGGTCGTGTCCGATCAGGTCCAGCACCACGGGATGCCGCGCCGCTGGCGGCAGCTCGCTGCCCCGCTGGACATGTAATTGCAGCCCGTCACCCTCCAGTTCGCGCAGCGCCGCCTCCAGCGCGTCCGCATTCTCGGTATCCACCTCCAGCAGTACCACCCCGGCAAACTGCCCGGCCAGTTGCGACATCCGGCTTTCCAGCCAGTTGCCGCCCGACGTTCGCGCCCGTGCTGCCACCGCGCTCACCAGCCCCGGCCGGTCCGGCCCGATCACCGTCAGAATCACCGAAGTCTTCATACGCACTTCCTCACACGAATCGCTATCGGACCAACCATCCTGCGCGCCCTTGCAGGCCATGACAATGCGCTGAATGTTGCTCACGGCGCCACCGCTCGACGATCGGCAGCATCGCTGCTCTCAGGCGTCGGCGGTTTCGGGGAGGTTGTAGAAGGCGCGGGCGGTGGCGGTGGTGTGGGTGGCGAGGTCTTCCGGGGTCTCGTCGCGCAGCTGGGCCACGTATTCGCCGATGTGGGGCAGGAAGGCGGGTTCGTTGCGCCGGCCGTTGCCGATCTTCTTGCCGGAGCCCTTGGGCAGGCTGCGCGGCAGGAGGTAGGGGGCGTCGGTCTCGATCATCAGGCGGCCGCGCGGGATGCGCGGGACCAGCGGGTGCAGGTGGGTGCCGCGGCGTTCGTCGCAGACCCAGCCGGTGATGCCGATGTGGCAGTCGAGGTCGAGGTATTCGGCCAGGGCGTCGGCCTCGCCGGTAAAGCAGTGCACCACAGCGGCCGGCAGCTTGTCGCGCCAGCGGCGCAGGATCTGAGCGAAGTCGTCGTGGGCGTCGCGCTCGTGCAGGAACACCGGCAGGCCGAGATCGGCGGCCAGCTCCAGCTGGGCCTCGAAGGCGATGCGCTGCTGCGGGCGCGGCGAGTGGTCGCGGTTGTAGTCCAGCCCCATCTCGCCCATGGCGACGACGTTGGCGTCCGCGCGGGCGAGGTCACTGAACCGCGCGGCGATCGCGTCGGTCCACTGTCTGGCCAGGTGCGGGTGTACGCCCAGGGTGGCGCGGCAGCAGTCCGGGTACTGGTCGGCGATCTCCAGGCACTTCTCGCTCTGGTGGGCGTCGGCGCCGGTGATCAGCATCCAGGAGACGCCGGCCTCGCGGGCGCGCTCGAGGACCTCGTCGCGTTCCTTGTTGAAGGATTCGTGGGTGAGGTTGAAGCAGATATCGATCCATTCCATGCGCGGTATGCTAACGGATTGGACGCGCAGCGCCAGATCCCCGGCGCCGTCATTGCGATGGGGCGAATCCCAAGAACGCGCAGTGCGCTGCGCGGCCGTGGGTTGTCACGGCGTGCGAGCCCATCGCTCTGCCAGCTTTGGGAGATTGCCGCGGCGCCTTCGGCGCCTCGCAATGACGGGAAACCAGTAGCGTCATCGCGAGGAGCATAGCGACGTGGCACAAAAGCGCGAAGCGCGTTGAACGGCCGCAGGCCGGCCCGGAGGGCGAGCGCAGCGAGTAATCTCTGTGAGGAACCCCGGCGTTGCAATAGCGGGGCTGTGGTCCGGGTTTGGGGCTGTGGCGGCGTGAGCGTGTTAAACCTTTCGTAGAGCTTTTGATCTGGAGTTTGGAATGCGTGATGCGAGTCCCCAGGCGGTTTATCTGAGTGATTACCAGCCGCCGGCGTTTGTGGTGGAGAACCTGGAGCTGGACTTTGATCTGGCGGCGGCGACCACCGAGGTGACAACGCGCATGGCGGTGCGCCGCAATCCGCAGGCGGTGGAGCCGGATGCGCCGCTCCGCCTGTATGGCGATGGCGTGGAGCTGGTGTCGCTGTCGGTGGATGGCGTCGCGCCCGCGGAAGGTCTGGTGGAGCACGACGCCGATGGGCTTCTGCTGCACGGACTGAAGGAGGCCGCGCGGCTGGAGATCGTCAGCCACTGCCACCCGGAGCAGAACACTGCGCTGGAAGGCCTGTACGCCTCCAGCGGGAACCTCTGCACCCAGTGCGAACCGGAGGGCTTTCGCCGTATCACATTCTTCCCCGATCGCCCGGATGTACTGACGACCTACCGCGTGCGGCTGGAGGCGGACCGGGCGCAGTACCCGGTGCTGCTGGCCAACGGCAACCGCGTGGAGGCCGGCGAACTGGACGGCGGGCGCCATTACGCGGTGTGGGAGGACCCCTTCCCCAAGCCGTCGTACCTGTTCGCACTGGTCGCGGGCGATCTGGCCTGCCAGCGCGACACCTTCGCCACCACGTCCGGGCGCGAGGTCGCGCTGGAGCTGTTTGTGGAGGCGCACAACGCCGATCGCTGCGACCACGCACTGGCCTCGCTGAAGCGCGCGATGCGCTATGACGAGGAGGCCTTCGGCCGCGAATACGATCTGGACGTGTACATGATCGTCGCGGTGGACGACTTCAACATGGGGGCGATGGAGAACAAGGGGCTGAACCTGTTCAACGCCAAGTACGTGCTGGCCAGCCCCGACACCGCCACCGACAGCGACTTTGTCGCCATCGAGTCGGTGATCGCCCACGAGTATTTCCACAACTGGTCCGGCAACCGCGTGACCTGCCGCGACTGGTTCCAGCTGTCGCTGAAAGAAGGGCTCACGGTCTTCCGCGACCAGGAGTTCACCACCGACTGCACCCTGTTCGGCGTCAAGCGCATCGACGATGTCGCCATGCTGCGCGCCTTCCAGTTCCCGGAGGACGCGGGCCCGCTGGCGCACCCGGTGCGCCCGGACCACTACGCCGAGATCAACAACTTCTACACCCTGACCGTCTACGAGAAGGGCGCGGAGCTGATCCGCATGCTGCGCACCCTGATCGGGCGCGAGACCTTCCGCCGCGGGTTGGATCTCTACTTCGAGCGCTTCGATGGGCAGGCAGTAACCACCGACGACTTCGTCGCGGTGATGGCCGAGGCCAGCGGGCGCGACCTCTCCCGCTTCAAGCGCTGGTACACCCAGGCCGGCACCCCGCACGTGACCGCAGGCACCGCGTTCGACGGTCCCGGTGGCCCGGCCCGTATCACGCTCGCGCAGGAGACCCCGACGACCCCGGGACAGCCGCACAAGGAGCCGTTGGTGGTCCCGATGGGCATGGCCTTTCTCGATGCGGACGGCCAGCGCATCCGCGCGCGCCGGGAAGGCGACGACGCCGCGCGCGACGAATGGGTGCTGGAGCTGGACGCCGCCGAGCACACCTTCTGTTTCGAGGACCTGTCCGCCGAGGTGGCCGCGATCTCCTGGCTGCGCGGCTTCTCCGCCCCGGTGATCCTGAACGCCAACCAGGGCGTGGACGAGCTGGCCCACCTGCTGGCGCATGACGACGATGCCTTCTCCCGCTGGGAGGCGGCGCAGACCCTGTTCCGTCGCGCGATCCGTGCGCGCATCGAGCACGACGCCGCCGACTCCGCGCTGGAGGCCGCCATCGAGCACGCCCTGCACGCCCTGATCGAGGACCCGGCGATCGAGCCGGTGCTGCTGGCGACCATCCTGCAGCTGCCGCCCACGCGCGAGCTGGCCGAGCTGTTCGAGCGTGTCGATCCGGTGCGCCTGCGCATGGAGCGCGACGACCTGGAGAAGCGGCTCTACGCCCCGTTGGCCGGTGCGATGCAGCAGATCCAGCCGAAGCTGGACGACGTCGACAACGGCGCCTTTACCGCCGAGGCGATGGGCCTCCGCCAGCTGCGCAACCGCCTGCTGGCGCTGCGCGTGGCGGCCCGCGACCAGGCCGCAGTGCCCGAGGCCCTGGCGCAATACCAGAAGGCGCGCAGCATGACCATGCGCATGGGTGCGCTGAATGCGGTCAACGAGCTGGATCACGAGGCCCGCGAGGTGCTCCTGACGGACTTCGAGCAGCGCTACCGCGACGACCCGCTGGTGCTGGACAAGTACTTCGGCCTGCAGGCCGGCAGCCAGGTCCCGGGCGGCTTCGAGCGCCTGGAGGCGCTGCTGGAGCATCCCGGGTTTCGCTGGACCAACCCGAACCGGGTGCGCGCGGTGCTGGGGCCGTTCATGGCGCGCAACGAGCGCCATTTCCACCAGGAAGACGGCGAGGGCTACCGCCGCATGGGCGGCTTCGTCGAGAAGCTGGACGCGATGAACCCGCAGACCGCCGCGCGCCTGGCCCAGCCGCTGACGCGCTGGCAGAAGGTGGACAGCGTTCGCGGCGGACAGATGCGTGCGGAACTCGAACGCCTCGCCGCGCTCGGATTGTCGCGCGATTTGCGCGATGTGATCGAGCGCGCGCTGGCGGAGTAGGCGGTGATTCTCTCGCCGCGGCGGTGACGGGAATGTGTGTGTGGGAGCGGGCTTGCCCGCGAAGCCCCCGCCAAAGCCGGATGCGGGCAGGGGCATTCGCGGGCAAGCCCGCTCCCACAGGGGTGCGCTGAGGTGTGCGGGCTGTGGTAGCGTATCGGCGGGTTATCGGGGTGATGCCTCTTGAGATGAGGGTTTGGCTGACGTGAAACGGGTCTTCCATCGACTGCTGTGCTGGATGCTGGTGCTGGCGATTGCCGGCCTGCCGGCGCTTGCGGCCGTCGCGAGCGAGGACGACGGTCACGCCGGGCATGCGATGCACGGGGCCCAGTCGCAGGGCGACAAGGCGGCGGATCACGCGGACCATGATCATTCGCATGATCACGCGCACGGCGACGACCATGATCACCATGCGCATGACGATCATGCCGATACCCGGCATGGCGGTGACCACGCCCATGAAACATCCGATTCCTCTGACGCCAGCGGAGTGATCGTGCACGCGGATTGCGTGGACGCGGCCTGCCTGGCGAGTTGCTCGGCCTGCAGCCACTGCCAGGGCATGCCGTCCATCACCGGTATGCATCTGCTGACCCCGGTCACGCAGGCCATGAGCCTGTATTCCTTCCAGAGTGGCCCGCCTGCGGCCGCGTTGTACCGACCCCCGATCCTCTCCTGATCTGACTACCGGCCCGAGCGCCGGGGCTGTCCGTATGCCCGGATTCCACCCGGGGTTGGCGGATGGCAAGGCCGTGTCGCGCGTTCGCGCGGGATGCGGAGTCGAAGTCCGATCAAGGAGATTTTCACGATGCGAGCAACCCGATTGCTGCTCCCCGTCGTTTCGGTGCTGTTCCTCGCCGGTTGCGCAGTCACCGCGCCCGAGCTGGACCGCTCCGAACTGGCGGAGGACATCTCGGTGCAGGGGATCGACCTGCCCGAGTCGGAGATGCCCCGGCCCTCTGGCGAGCTGACGCTCGAGGAGGTCATTCATCAGGCCCTGTGGCGCAACCCGCGCATGCAGCAGGCCTACACCAAGCTGGATCTGACGGCCGCCGACGTGGTCGAGGCCGCCCAGTTCTCCAACCCCTCCCTGTCGCTGTCGGTGATGCGCCCCGAGGGCGGTGGCGGCAACGAGGTCGGGGTTGGTCTGGCCTGGGGTATTTCCCGCCTGCTGATGCGCAGTGCGCGTCAGGACATTGCCGAATCCCACTGGGAGTCCACCCGCCTGCAGCTGGCCGAAGGCATGGTGGCCCTGGCCTCGGACACCGAGCGTGCCTGGTATGACGCGGTGGCTGCGCGCCAGCGGGTCCAGGTACAGGCGCTGGAGACCCGTGCCGCGGATCTCGGCTCGCTGCTGGGCGAGCGCTTCTATGACGCCGGCAATATCCCCGACCTGAAGCGGGCACAGCTGCGCATCCGCGCGGCCGAGGCCCGGCTGAAGCTTGAGGATGCACGTAAGCGCGAGCGCGAGACCCGTCTGCGCCTGGCCCACCTGATGGGGCTGCCCGGCCAGGTGGATGGCTGGGAGGTCCCCGGCAAGCTGCCGCTGCCGCTGGCCGGTGTGGAGGATCGCGATGCCCTGGTCGAGCAGGCGCTGGAGCAGCGTCTGGACCTGCGGGCCCTGGACCATGCCCTGGAGGGGCTCACCGAGGGGGTGGCCTTGGTGCGGCGCTATCGCTGGCTGGGTGACATCGAGCCCGGTATCGAGTTCGAGCGCGAGACGGACGGCACCCGCCTGTGGGGCGGTGGCATCTCCTTCACCCTGCCGATCTTCAACCAGAACCAGGCCGGCATCGCCCGCGCCGAGGCGCGGTTGGAGGACGGCGAGGCCCGACGGGCCCAGCTGGAGCAGGCGGTGACCGCCGATGTGCATCAGCACTTCGTCCGCCTGGCCCATCACCGCGACAAGTTCAGCACCAAGCGCTACGAACTGCTTCCGGCTCGCGAGATCGAGCTGGAGCGTATGCAGGAGCGCGTGAACTTCATGTTCGACGATGTGTTCGACCTGCTGGTGACCAAGCAGGAAGAACTGGCTGACTGGCAGCGAGCCGTGGCCGCGCTGGGTGACTACTGGCGGGCCTGGGTGGATCTGGCCTTTACGGTGGCCGGCGAGCTGCCGGGCGGGGCGCCGGGTGACGAGGGTTATCTCGAAACCGACGCGCTCGAACATGACCCGTCCGAGATGGATCACGGTGACCATGGCGGTCACGGCGGTCACGGCGGTCACGGCGGTCACGGGGATCACGGGGATCACGGGGATCACGGGGATCACGGAGATCACGGAGATCACGGAGATCACGGAGATCACGAGGATCACGAGGATCACGAGGATCATGACCATGGCGATCACGGTGACCACGGCGACGACGGTCACGGAGGGCATCACTGATGAAACGGCGTAACTTCCTGCTGGCCGCCGGCGCGGCAATGCTGCCGGCAACCACCCTGACCCGGGTAATGGCCGAAACGGGCCACGAGCACCACAACGAGGGTGACGCCACGCCCGGTGAACGCACCGAACAGGGCTACATGCCGGTGCACACGCCGAACGGCTGGACCCTGCCGTACGAGATGAACAACGGTGTGAAGGAGTTCCACCTGGTCGCCGAGGAGATCGAGCACGAGTTCGCGCCCGGTTCGGTGGCCAAGTGCTGGGGCTACAACGGCACTACGCCCGGCCCGACCATCGAAGCCGTCGAAGGGGACAAGGTCCGTATCTACGTGACCAACCGCCTGCCGGAATACACCTCGGTGCACTGGCACGGCATCCATCTGCCCTCGGGCATGGACGGGGTGAAGGGCGTGACCCAGCCGCCGATCCACCCGGGGGAGACCTTCGTCTACGAGTTCGAACTGAACCAGCACGGCACGCATATGTACCACCCGCATGCCGACGAGATGGTGCAGATGGCGATGGGGATGATGGGGATGTTCATCATCCATCCGAAGGACGGCGAGATCGAGCCGGTGGACCGCGACTACGCGATCCTGCTGCACAACTGGGGCCTGCACCCGGGCACGCGTACGCCGGACCCGTCGATCATGGTCGACTTCGACCTGTGGTCGATGAATTCGAAGGTGTTCCCGGCCATCGACTCGCTGGTGGCGAAGACCGGCGAGCGGGTGCGCATCCGCATGGGCAACCTGTCGATGTGGAACCACCCGATGCATGTGCACGGGGTGTCATTCGAGGTGACGGGCTCCGATGGCGGGCGCTGGCCGCGCAGCCAGTGGCGCAAGGAGACCACCGAGATCGTTGCGGTCGGCCAGACCCGCGATATCGAGTTCGTCGCCCCGCCGGGTGACTGGGCGTTCCACTGCCACATGACCCACCACACCATGAACCCGATGGGGCACGGCATCGCCAACACCCTGGGCGTGGACCAGTCCGGTCTGGAGGAGGAGATCCGCAGCCTGCTGCCGGGCTACATGGCGATGGGCGAGCACGGCATGGCGGATCACCAGGACCACACCGATGGCGGGCATATGCGCGGGCCGGAGAACACCCTGGCGATGGGCATGGGCCAGGGGCCGTTCGGCAACATCGGCATGGGCGGCATGTTCACCCTGATCAAGGTGCGCGACGACCTGGAGCCCGGGGATTTCCGTGATCCGGGCTGGTACTGGCACCCGGACGGGGAGGTGGCCCGCCGCGTGAGCAGTGATCCCGATTTCGGCAGTCCGGTGCGCCGCGGCAAGGTCGCGGGTGCGGATTCCGACGGGCTCCCGACCCCCAGCCGCGATGCCCACGGTGGGCATGGAGGTCTTGGGGGGCATGGAGGACACAACGGCCACGGCGGCCACAACCACTGAGGATCCACCGGCGCGGGCGCCGGGACTGCTGCAAGGCGGCCCCGGTGGCCTGCGGCCGGCGGACTCCGAGACGACACGACTGCACTTGAACGAGAAGAGGAACCGAAAAATGAAGATTCGTACTCGCAACACCCTCCGTGCGGCCCTGGCGGCCCTGCTGCTGGCCTTCGCCAGCCCCCTGCTGGCCCACGAAGGCGAGATGGGGAACGTCCCGGAGGACGGCTCCACGGTGCAGGGCACCCCGGAGGAGATCGGGATTCACTTCGATGGCGCGATGCGCATTACCCAGTTCGACGTGATCGGCCCGCGAGGCCGGGTGTCCCTGGCAGACCAGCCCGGCAATGACCCGACCGAGGAGTACCACGTGCGTCCGGCCGGTGATCTGGAACCGGGCCGCTACGAGGTGCGCTGGCGCGGTCTGGCCCGTGACGGCCACATGATGTCCGGGACCTTCCGCTTCACGGTGGAGAACTAGGCCGTGGCCTGGTTGTCCGCGCTTGCCGGTGTGGATGCCTGGACGGTCGCCATGATCCTGGTGGCGACCGGATTCTATGCAGGTGCCCTGCTGGCGGCCGGGGCGGTGCTGTTTCGCCTGGCGTTTCCGGATCTGCCCGATCCGGATCGTCGGGCGGCCAGCCGCATGGGTGCGATCGCGGCCTGGGTCGCGATCGTGCTGGCCCTGGTCCAGTGGCCGCTGCAGGCCGGATACCTCGGGGGTGGTAATGGTGCGGCCGCCTTCGACCCGATGCTGCTCGGCATGGTGTTCGAGGGGGCGCAGGGAACCCGGCTAATCCTGGCCGTGACCGGTTTGTTGCTGGTGCAGGCGATCCTGCTGGATGCCCGGCGGCTGCCGGGGCTGGGCTACGGTCTCAGCCTTGCCGGCGTATTGCTGGTGATGCTCGCCTTCGTGCAGGTCGGGCACACGGTCGACGAGCCGCGTGTCCTGCTGGGTGGTCTGCTGGTGCTTCATCTGCTGGCCGCGGCCTTCTGGATCGGTTCGTTGTGGCCGCTGTATCGCCTGGCGGGGCACCCGCCGGCGGGTCGCGATGCCGCGCGCATCCTGGCGCGCTTCGGCCAGGTGGCGGTGTTCGGGGTCGGGCTGCTGGTGCTGGCCGGTGTGGTGCTGGCGGCCTTGCTGCTGGGCGGTGTCACGCCATTGCTCACCACGGGCTATGGGCAGTTCCTGATCGGCAAGGTCCTGATCGTCGGATTGCTCCTGCTGCTGGCCGCCGCGAACAAGTGGCGGCTGGTGCCGGCGTTCGAGCGCGGCGAACCCGGGGCCCCCGGGCGGCTGCGCCGCAGTATCGCGCTGGAGGGCGGTCTGGTCGGGTCGATCCTGCTGCTGACCGCGGTACTGACCACGGTCAGTTCGCCGGCCGGTGGATAGGCGACGCGGGCGCTAGCGGTTCGGCGTCAGATGGGTCGCTGGGCGACCGTGGCGGCGAGTTCGACGTCCTCGCCCTCGCGCTGGACACGGATGTCCAGGGTCGCGCCGGGCGAGGTGCGGGCGATCACGTTGAGCGCTTCTCGCGGGGTGTTCACGCTGCTGCCGTCCAGGTGGGTGATGATGTCCCCCGGTCGGATTCCAGCTTCTTCCGCAGGCCCCTCGCGCAGGATGCCGGCGACCAGCACGCCGCGCGGCGTGTCCAGGCCGAAGGATTCGGCCAGTTCGCGGTTCATTGCCTGGACCTCGATCCCCAGCCAGCCGCGGGCGACATAGCCCTGTTCGATGATCTCGGTCATCACGCTGCGCGCCAGATCCACCGGGATCGCGAAGCCGATGCCGTGGGAGCCGCCGGAGCGCGAGAAGATCGCGGTGTTGATGCCGACGACCTCGCCGCGCGCATTGATCAGCGCGCCGCCGGAATTGCCCGGATTGATCGCCGCGTCGGTCTGGATGAAGTCCTCGAAGGTGTTGATCCCGAGCTGGTTGCGCCCGGTGGCGGAGACGATCCCCTGGGTCACCGTCTGGCCGACGCCGAAGGGGTTGCCGATGGCGAGCACGACGTCGCCCACCCGCAGGTCGCTGGAGTGCCCCACCGTGGCCACACCGAGCCCCGGCGCGCGCACGCGCAGCACGGCAAGGTCGGTATCCGGATCGATGCCGATGATCTCGGCGGGGTGGGCCTCGCCGCCGGGGAGCATGATGGCAATGGCATCAGCCTCCTCGATCACGTGGTGATTGGTGAGGATGTGCCCCTGTTCGGTCATGATGACCCCGGAACCGAGGCTGGACTGCTCCTGTTCACCCGGCGGAAGGGGCTGGCCGAAGAATTCATGCAGGCCGAGGCCGGAGGGCCGGTCGATGGTGCGCGAGGTCATGATGTTGACGACCGCGGGTGCGGCGCGGCGTACGCCGTCGGCGTAGCTGGCCGGCGCACCCGTGGCGCCCGGGGCCGGCACGGGTTCGGCGACCTGCAGATCGGCGCCGGATTCGTCGCGGCCGAGGATCTCGGGGAAGAACACCGCGATCACCACGGCCAGGGCAATGCCGGTCAGCGCGGCTTGCAGCAGAAAGCGAGAGAAATTCACCATATGTCGAATATACCGAATCAGCGTTCAACAGGGGATCCCGCCGTGGTCAATCGCGATGAACTGATGCAGGCACTGAATGCGGAGCTCGAGCCGGAGCGTTTCCGCGATTACTGCCCGAATGGTCTGCAGGTGGAGGGGCGCCGCGAGATCCGTCGGATCGTCAGCGGGGTGACCGCCTCCCTGGCGCTGGTGGAGGCGGCGGTGGAGGCCGGGGCCGACCTGATCCTGGTGCACCACGGGTACTTCTGGAAGGGCGAACCGCAGGAGGTGACCGGCATGAAGCGCGAGCGCATGCGCCTGCTGCTGGCGCATGACATCAACCTGGTCGCCTACCACCTGCCGCTGGATGCCCACCCTGTGCTTGGCAACAACACCCAGTTGGCCGGGCGCCTGGGATTCGCGATCGACGGTGTGCTGCGCGAGGACGGCGTCGGCCAGGTGGGGAGCCCGGCGCGGGTGATGTCGGCGCCCGACATGCAGGCGCATATCAGCAACGTGCTGGGGCGCGAGGCGCTGTGCGTGGAGGCCGGTGACCATCCCATCCGCCGCATCGCCTGGTGTACCGGCGGGGCCCAGTCCCTGCTTACCGAGGCCGCGGCACAGGGAGTGGATGCCTACATCAGTGGCGAGATCTCCGAGCAGACCACCCACGAGGCGCGCGAGCTGGGGGTGCACTACTTCGCTGCCGGACATCATGCGACCGAGCGCTACGGGGCCCCGGCCCTGGGCCAGTGGTGCGCGGAGCGCTTCGGTCTCGAACACCAGTTTATCGAGATCGACAATCCCGCCTGAGCGGGGGTGATCCCGCCCGCACGCGACTGCGTGCGAGATTGCAGTGCAGCCTGTTCGCTTTGGGGGCGTGCCGGACACCCCGTCCGCGCCCGTCTGTAATCAGTTGGTTATGTAGGTTTTCGACGCGCGTGACCAAGCGCAATGCTCGGTCTTAAGGCAGTAATCTACTTGACCTTATTAGCGTGTTCGGGAATTCTATCGGATTTTACAGCCCGCCCAGATGGGTATTCGCGCGTGCGGCCAAGGCCCCTCGCGTTCAGGCTGCGCCTTGGTTGCGTGGCTGCGGGAATACGATTTCAACACGTTGTTTGGAGAGACAAACATGGCAAACCAAGGCGTAAACCGAGGCCGGCGCCGGTTCCTCGTCGCCGCGACATCTGTCGTAGGCGGAGCCGGGGTCGCCGCTGTCGCGGCCCCGTTCCTGGCGTCCTTGCAGCCCAGCGCGCGCGCTCAGGCGGCCGGGGCCCCTGTCGAGTTCGACGTGTCCGCTGTCGAGCCGGGCCAGCGTGTCAGCGTCGAATGGCGCGGCCAGCCCATCTGGGTCGTGCGACGCACCGAAGAGATGATCGCCGGTTTGTCCGAGGTGACCGACCGCCTGCGCGATCCGGAATCCGAGGTCGAGAGCCAGCAGCCGGAATACGCGCAGAACGAGCACCGATCGCGCAATCCCGAGATCCTGGTCGTGATCGGCATCTGCACCCATCTGGGCTGCTCGCCCACCTACCGCCCGGAGATCGGTGACCCCGAGATGGGTTCCGACTGGCAGGGTGGCTGGCTGTGCGGCTGCCACGGCTCCCGCTTCGACCTGGCCGGCCGCGTGTATCGCAACATGCCGGCGGCGACCAACCTGGTGATCCCGCGCCACATGTACCGGACGGACACCTTGCTTGTCATTGGTGAAGACGAAGACGGGGAGGCGATCTAAATGGCCAGCAATCCTGATACCAAGATCCAGGGCGGTCTGCTGGGCTGGGTCGATGCCCGCTTCCCGCTCTCCCAGATGTGGAACGAGCATCTGGCGCAGTACTACGCGCCGAAGAACTTCAACTTCTGGTATTTCTTCGGCTCCCTCGCCCTGCTGGTGCTGGTCATCCAGATCGTCTCCGGCATCTTCCTGACCATGTTCTACAAGCCCGATGCGGAACTCGCGTTCGCGTCGGTCGAGTACATCATGCGCGACGTGGAGTGGGGCTGGCTGATCCGCTACATGCATTCCACCGGCGCCTCGATGTTCTTCGTGGTCGTCTATCTGCACATGTTCCGGGCGCTGCTGTACGGCTCCTACAAGAAGCCGCGCGAGCTGATCTGGATCTTCGGTGTGCTGATCTACCTGGTGCTGATGGCCGAGGCCTTCGCCGGCTACCTGCTGCCGTGGGGCCAGATGTCCTACTGGGGCGCGCAGGTGATCGTGAACCTGTTCCAGACCATCCCGTATATCGGGCCGGATCTGGTGACCTGGATTCGCGGTGACTTCCTGCTCTCCGATGCCACGCTGAACCGCTTCTTTGCGCTGCACGTGATTGCCCTGCCGCTGGTGCTGATCATGCTGGTGGCCGCGCACATCATTGCGCTGCACGAAGTGGGCTCCAACAACCCGGACGGCATCAACATCAAGGAGAACAAGGACGAGAACGGCATCCCGAAGGATGGCATCCCGTTCCACCCGTACTACTCCGTGAAGGATCTGGTCGGTGTCGGCGTGTTCCTGATGGTCTTTGCCGTGATCATGTTCTTCTTCCCGACCGGTGGCGGCCTGTTCCTGAAGCCGGACAACATGATCCCGGCCGACCCGCTGGTCACCCCGGATCTCATCCCGCCGGTGTGGTACTTCACCTCGATGTATTCGGTGCTGCGTTCCGTGCCGGATCCGTTCCTCGGCGTGGTCGCGATGGGCCTTGCGGTGGTGATGCTGTTCTTCATCCCGTGGCTGGATCGCAATCCGGTACTGTCGATGCGCTACCGCTCGTTCGCGGCCAAGTTCAACCTGGCGGTGTTCGTGGTGGCCTTCGTGATCCTCGGCTGGCTGGGTCTGCAGCAGGCCACCACGGAAGTGAGCGAGATGAGCCTGCGCTTCTCCACGGTCTACTTCGCGTTCTTCTTCCTGCTGTGGTTCCTCAGCAAGGAACGCTCCGCGGTCTTCAGCCTGATCGCATTCGCCGTGGTGGTGGGCATCTACACGATCTACGACATCCTGCGTTTCGATCCGAGTGACGCGAGTCTGATCATGTGGTCCTGGCTGATTCCGACTGTGTATCTGTTCGTGACCATGGTGGCCCCCGCCTTCGCGCGTGGCCTGGGCCGTGACCGTGCCGTTCCGGAAAGGGTGACTTCGTAATGAAAACGCTGATTGCAACTACGTTCCTGGCCGCTGCGGTCCTGTTC
Organism: Thioalkalivibrio sp. ALE22; assembly: GCF_000381445.1. Taxonomy (NCBI): domain Bacteria; kingdom Pseudomonadati; phylum Pseudomonadota; class Gammaproteobacteria; order Chromatiales; family Ectothiorhodospiraceae; genus Thioalkalivibrio; species Thioalkalivibrio sp. ALE22. The sequence continues at coordinate 39,693 of NZ_KB906501.1, read as the reverse complement.
ACCGTCCCGGCCGCCTCGGCGGCCGGGTACGACGGTGACCTGGAGAAGGCCAATATTGACGTGACCAATGAGGCCTCGCTGCAGCGCGGTGCCAACCTGTTCATGAACTACTGCATGGGTTGCCACTCCACGGAGTACATGCGCTACAACCGCGTCGCGCGGGATATCGGGCTGACCGAGCAGCACATGGAAGAGAACTTCATCTTCATTACCGACGAAGCCGGTGATCCGGTCGGCGTGGGTTCGCTGATGAAGAACGCCATGAGCGACGACTACGGCGAAGAGGCCTTCGGCGTGGTTCCGCCCGACCTGACCATGACCACCCGCATCCATGGCGAGGACTGGGTCTACACCTTCCTGAAGAGCTTCTATGTGGATGAGTCGCGTCCGCTGGGCGCGAACAATACCGTGTTCAGCAACGTCGGCATGCCGCACGTGCTGTGGGAGCTCCAGGGCTGGCAGGAGAAGGTTGTCGACGAGGACGGCAACGAGCGTCTCGAGTTGGTGCGCTCCGGTAGCATGACGCCCAGCGAATACGACCGCGCCGTGCGCGACATCGTCACCTACCTCTCCTACATGGGCGAGCCGATGCAGCTGGACCGCCAGCGGATCGGCCTGTACGTCCTGATTTTCCTCGGGATCTTCACGATCCTGGCCTACTTCTTGAAAAAGGAGTACTGGAAAGACGTACACTAGGCGGCCTGAACCGTCGCCGGCGCACTGATCAAGGATGATCGCGCGCCGGTGTTATTGACCGTCTGCCCGGCGTGGCCTCGTGCCTGGCCGGGCTAGGGAGAAAGCCATGGCGCTGGTCGCCAACCGTCGTTCCGTTATGACCCTGTTTTCTGCTCACGACTGTGTGCGCTGCCACCGGGTGCGCATCATCCTTGCGGAGAAGGACATCGCCGTGGATGTCGTGAATCTCGGGCCGGACGAGCTGCCCGAGGATCTCTCCGATCTGAATCCGTACAACGAGGTCCCGACCCTGGTGGATCGCGATCTGGCCCTGTACGGGACGCATGTCATCACCGAATACCTGGACGAGCGTTTTCCGCATCCGCCGTTGATGCCGGTGGATCCGGTTTCGCGGGCGGCCGCGCGGCTGGCGCTTTATCGCGTGGAACGCGACTGGTACGAGGGGCTGGACGCGGTCTACAAGGCCTCCGGCTCGGGGTTGACCAAGGCACGCAAGATCCTGCGCGAGAGCCTGGTGAGCTCGGCGGAGATCTTCGAACTCAAGCCGTACTTCCTGAGTGACGAGTTCTCCATCGTCGACTGTGCCATTGCCCCCGTAATGTGGCGGCTTCCGGCGGTCGGTATCGACCTGACCTCGCTGCCGCAGGCGATCCAGGAATACGCCGACCGTGTGTGCAAGCGCGAGTCTTTCCAGGTGAGTCTGACCGAGGCCGAGCGCGAGCTGCGCCTGTGACTTCGTCGCGCCCCTATCTGCTCCGTGCGCTGTGGGAGTGGGTCACGGATAACGGCTTCACGCCGCATATCCTGGTCGACGCCACGGTCGAGGGTGTGGTCGTGCCCGAGGCCTTTGTGGATCAGGGCAAGATCACCTTGAACGTTGGTCCCTCCGCGGTACAGGCGCTGAATATCGGGGACGACGCCGTGGCCTTCTCGGCCCGCTTCGCTGGCAACCCGATGGATGTGTTCGTGCCGATGCCGGCGGTTCTGGCGGTCTACGCCCGCGAGAACGGGCAGGGCATGATGTTCGGCAGCGAGCCGGGGCCCGGCCCCGAGGACGATGGTCCAGGCGCGCCGCCGGATGGGTCCGGTGATGGCGGGGGCGGAGAGGATGCCCCGGCGCCCAGGCGCAAGGGGCCGTCGCTCAAGGTCGTCAAGTAGTGCGCAGGGCCCCGTATGGGGCCCGTTTCTTTTCCGGGGATGTGTGCCGGACGAAGGGGGCGTAGCCTCAGGCCGGGCCGGGTGCCTTGCCGGGGTTGAGGATGTTGTCGGGATCGAACTCGCGCTTGATGCCCGCCATCAGCCCCAGAGCCACCGGGTCCAACTCGCGCGCCACATAGGGCCGCTTGACCAGACCGATGCCGTGTTCCCCGGACAGGGTGCCGCCGAGCGCGAGGACCAGCGTAAAGACCCCGTCCAGGCAGCGTTCGGCCGCCGCCAGTTCCTGAGGGTCGTCCGGGTTGACCAGCAGGTTCACGTGGATGTTGCCGTTGCCGGCATGGCCGAAATTCACGATCTTGATCGCGTGCTCCGTGGCCAGGCGGTCCAGGCCCGCGATGAGGTCGGGGATGCGCGAGACCGGCACGACCACATCCTCGTTGATCTTCTTGGGCGCCACCGTCCGCAGCGCCGGGGACAGGGCCTTGCGTACGGCCCACAGGGCCTGTGCCGCCTCGGGGGTGTCGGCGCTGTGGGTCTCGAGGCAACCGGGGCCCTCGGCCGCGGCGCGCACGCCGGCGGTGGTGGCGTCGATACCGGCCTCGGTGCCATCCGTTTCGATCATCAGGATGGCGCCGGCGCCCGCGGGCAGGGGGCAGTCCGGATCATAGTCGCGAATCATGGCAATGGCGGAGTGGTCCATGAATTCCAGCGCCGAGGGGACTTCCGCTCGGGCCATCAGGCGCGAGACGGCGCGGGCAGCGTCGCCGACATTGCGATATACCGCCTGGATCAGGCGGGTCGCCTCCGGCCTGGGGGTGAGGCGCAGCGTGGCCTCCGTGATCACGGCCAGCGTGCCCTCGGAGCCGATCAGCAGCCGGGTGAGGTCGTAACCCACGACACCCTTGGTGGTGTGGACCCCGGTGCGAAAGGCCTCTCCGGTGCCGGCCACGCCGGCGAGGCCCAGGGTGTTGTCCCGCGGGGTGCCGTACTTCACCGCATGCGGCCCCGCGGAGTTGTACGCCAGGTTGCCGCCCAGGGTGCAGTAGGCGCTGCTGGTCGGATCCGGTGGCCAGAAAAAGCCGTGGCGTCCCGCGGCCTGCTGGATCTCGCCGTTGGTGACGCCGGGTTCCGCGATCAGCCAGCGATTGTCCGGGTCCACCTCGAGGATGCGGTTCATGTGCTCGAAGGACACCACCAGCCCCCCGTGGTCCGGCACCGCGGCGCCCGTGGTGCCCGTCCCGCGCCCCCGGCAGGTGAGTGCAACGCCCAGCCGCCGGCACAGTCGCACCAGCTCGCGCACGGTATCCGCGTCGCGCGGGAAGGCCACCGCGTCCGGGACCGCGTGGAGCTTCGAGTTGTCCGCGCCATACGTCCAGCAGTCCGCCGGATCGAGCAACCGGTCGCCGGGTGCCAGCAGTTGTTCCAGTTCGCGGGCCAGTGGAGTCATGGGGTGGGCTTTGGATTCAAGGGAGCCGGTTTAATCGGTGGGTGCCTGGATGGCGTCCTGCAGCCACTCGATCCGGTCGCGGCCATCCAGGGTCATGACATCGAAACGCACCGGCCCGTTCCAGGCATGCTCCTGCAAATAGGCCTCGGCGACCCGTAGCAGGCGCGCCTGCTTGCGCCGGTCGATGCTCTCCGCGCCGCCCCCGAACCCGGGGTGGCTGCGTTTGCGTACCTCCACCAGCACGAGCGTGTCACCCTCCTGGGCGACGAGGTCGAGCTCGCCATACGGGCGGCGGACGTTGCGCGCCCGGATCTCCAGGCCGCGGGTCTCGAGGTAGGCGGCGGCCCGGTCCTCGGCGGCCTGTCCCGAGACGCCCGGGCGAAACACTCAGGAGCCTCCGGCGGGGAGGTCGATGCGCCGGGGTTCGCCGCGCTCGAAGCGCGCCCAGGCCGGCTCCCGCACCCATTCATGATTGAACGGGTTCAGGCCCCAGGTCCCGGTGGCGCCGACCAGCTGGTGATGCGGGGCGCTGCGCACCGCTTCCTGGCGCAGGCTCAGGCGCAGCGCGTCCATCCCCAGGGCGACAAAGCGAGGCAGTGCCTCGTCGCCGGCGTCTGCCTCTTCGTCAAGCGGGTGGACTCGGTCGAACAGGCGCGGCGCGTCGGGAAACACGATTCCGTTCAAGTCGGCATCGCGATTGGCATCCGGACGGCCCGAATAGACATGGGCGGTCGCCATCATCGGCAGGTGGCTCGCGCGGTGAAAGTGCACGTGCGGCACGATACGCCGCACCTGCGGGGCCGACCCGGCGATGAACAGATGGTCCACATCGGCACGTACTTGCGGGTCCGCCTCCAGTTCCAGTCCGGTCCGGCGCGCCACCTCGCGAATGCGGGATTCGCTTTGCGGGATCCCCAGGGCATTGCCAATGGTGGCGTTCAGTTCGCCCGCAGTGGGCTGGACCCGGATCACGTCGCGCGGGCGTCGATCGTCCTCGGCGAGCGTCGCCTGGTAGGCGCTCGCCACGCGATCGCCGAAGGCCCCCTCCGGCAGGATCACCAGCGGGTGCAGCCAGCCGGCGCGCGCGGCGCGATCGGCCACGGCCCGGGCGTCCTCTTCCGGGTTCAGAGCCAGCGTGGTCATCGCTTCGTGGGCAATGGTGCCGGCCCGGTTCAGCAGCACGGATGGAACGGCCTGATCGCTGGTTGCGACCTGCTGAACCGATTCGCGCCGCAGTGGGCCGATGATGCGCGCGACGCCCGATTCCACGCCGCGCCGGTAGAGCGCGGCCGCGGCATCCGGCTCCCCGCGAGTGTCGCGAACGATCAGGCGCCCGTTGCTGGCCCCCTCTGCGTAGTAGGCGCGGGTGATGCCGTCCAGGACCGCATTGCCGAGTTCGCCGAGATCGCCCGACAGGGGCAGGAGCACCAGAGTGTCGCCCGGTGCGTCCGGCGTCAGGGGATGGGACGCCAGCAGCTCCGGCAGCAGGCTGTTGGCCGGGTGCGAGGGATGGCGTTCCCGCCACTGGCCAGCGGCCTGGCGTGCTGCGTCCTGCGTGTCGGCGCCGCGCAGCAACCGGAACAGGCTGACCCAGGCATCGCCATCCGGCGGGTGGTTGCCGATCACTCGTTCGCGCTGGGCCGGGCGCAGGGCCGCGAGCAGACCCCACAGGCGCTGCTGGTTCTCGCTGTGCAGATCCGGCTCCATGATCAGGAGCCCGTCCAGGCGCAGGCGGGCGTCCAGGGCCTGATACCATTGGCCTTCGTGTTCCAGCAGCCGGGCGTGGAGCGACAGGCCTTCACGATAGACCTCCGGTGAACGCGTCGGATCGTCCGGGTCGTCCGCCCCGAGACGCTCGCGGGCCAGGTCCCAGTCACGCTGGGCCGCCGCCAGGCGCGCGCCCAGCAGGCGGCCGGCCTGGGAGTCCCGTTCGGCGTCGGGCAGCTCGGCCCAGAGGGTGTCGGCCCGCTCCAGCTGATCCGGCGTCGCCGGGTCCAGTGCCAGGACGGCTTCGATCGCACCCCGGACCGTCTCGGGTTCCGGGCGCGAACGCGCTTCGCTCAGCAGCAGGCTGGCGCGGACCTCCGGCGGGAGTTCAGCCAGGTCCGCGCGGGGTTCGGGTTCCGGGGCCGGCTCCGGGTCCGGGCGCGGCGTGGCGCACCCGACCACAATGGCCGAGGCCAGTAGCAACAGAGCAAGGCGGGACAGGGGCCGGGCGTGTCCGGCGCGATGAAGGGGTCGGGGCACGATGGTGGTCACGAGGTTTCCCTGGCGAATGAGGAGTCAGTATTGAAAGCGCATCAGGCCGTGTCAACGAACTGGGGCACGTTGTGGGTAGTGGCCACGCCGATTGGTAATCTCGGCGACATGAGCCCGCGTGCGGGCGAGATCCTGGCCCGGGTGCAGCGCATTGCCGCGGAGGATACGCGACACAGCGCCGGACTGCTGGCCCACCTGGGTGTGCATACGCCGCTGGTCAGCCTGCACGAGCACAACGAGGCCGAGCGGATCCCGGCGCTGCTCGAGGCATTGCAGGCGGGGGAGTCGGTGGCCCTGGTCTCGGATGCGGGCACGCCGCTGGTGTCCGATCCCGGCTTCCGTCTGGTGCGCGCGGCGCGGGAGGTGGGCGCGCCGGTGCGGGCCGTTCCGGGCCCCAGCGCCCCGCTGGCGGCGCTGGCCGTGGCGGGCTTGCCGTCCGACCGCTTCTGTTTCGAGGGCTTTCTGCCGCATGCGGCCGGGGCCCGTCGGCGGCAGCTGGAGGCGCTGCTGGCCCAGCCGGTTACCACGATCGTATTCGAGTCGTCTCATCGTATCCGGGCTGCGGCCGGGGACCTTGCCGGACTGGCGCCCGAGCGCGAGGTATTCCTGGCGCGCGAGCTGACCAAGCAGTTCGAGGAGCACTACCGGGGCGTCGCTGCGGACCTCCCGGCCTGGCTGGATGCGGATGCCAACCGCACCCGCGGCGAGTTTGTCCTGATCCTGGGGGCGGCGCCGGCCCCGGAAACCGGCGGCGAGGCCGACGAGCCGCTGGCGGCCGAACACGAGCGCCTGCTCACCGCGCTGCTGCAGGAGCTCCCCCTCAAGCGTGCCGCGCGCCTGCTCTCCGATGCGACCGACCTGCCACGCAACCGCGTCTACGCCCGCGCCCTGGCCCTAAAGGACGCCCAAAGCTAAGGCCTGTTTTTCACCACGAAGCACACGAAGGCACGAAGAAGGGCAAGGTCAAGGGCGCTTCACAGGAAGTCGCGAAGGTTTGAAGGAATGAATGCGGGTTGAACCCACTGGGCTCGGACGGTGTAGCAATGAGTGTCCGGCCAATCCTGCCAGCAGTAACGCCCTTCTATCCTTCCAGCCTTCCTGTCATTGCTTTTGACCTTGCCCTTCTTCGTGCCTTCGTGTGCTTCGTGGTGAACAAAAGGGGGGCGTCGGCGGCCAGGCCCCTGAAAAGCCTTGCGTTCCGTGGCGGGGCGGCGTACAAGGAGCGCGGGAGTCGGCCGGGCAGTCGCTGCATCCTCGGATGTGGAGGAAAGTCCGGGCTCCGCAGGGCAGGACGCCAGGTAACACCTGGGCGGCGCGAGCCGACGGAAAGTGCCGCAGAAAATACACCGCCGATGGCCTTCGGGCACAGGTAAGGGTGAAATGGTGCGGTAAGAGCGCACCGCGCGACTGGTAACAGTTCGTGGCAGGGTAAACCCCGTCCGGAGCAAGGCCAAATAGGGGTGCATGGTGTGGCCCGCATCGCACCCGGGTAGGCTGCACGAGGCGTCCGGTGACGGACGTCCCAGATGAATGACTGTCCACGACAGAACCCGGCTTATGGCCGGCTCCCACTTTTTCCCACCTGCGAGTCTCCCGCCGCCGTGCCGGTTCGGGCCGGTCCCGCTGTGTCCGCGGCAAACTTGTAAAGTGATGCATGAAGTTTGGGCCTCAACGCAAGGCTTTTAATACCCTTCTTCCAGCTCTTTCGGCGCCCTCGCGTCGGTCGCGCTAAGTCTCTGTGATTCAACGCTTATTTTTTGTTTTTCGGGGTCGATTTTCTTGACTCTGGAGGATGCCCGTACCTATAGTGTCGAAAAGTGGGTCAAAGTGGGGAAAGGTGGGTAACCACCGCTACCAGCCATGTTTCGAGGCGTCAGCCAGCTCAATCTGGATGCGAAGGGCCGCCTGGCCATGCCGGCGCGGTATCGCGACGACCTCGCTGCGAGCTGCAACAGCCAGCTGGTGATTACCGTTGATCCCTCCCGTTGCCTCCTCCTCTACCCGTTTCCGGAATGGGAGCGCATCGAGCAGAACCTGATGTCCCGCCCCAACATGAATCCCAAGGTGCGCAATTTGCAGCGCCTGCTGGTGGGTCATGCCACCGAATGCGAGCTGGATGGCAGCGGCCGGTTGCTGCTGCCCACGCCCCTGCGTCAGTACGCCGGCCTGGAAAAGCGGGTCGTGCTGCTGGGGCAGGGCAAGAAGTTCGAGATCTGGGACGAGGCCACCTGGGAGGAGACCTGCGCCCAGGTGCTGGGGGGTGACGTGGATGACGAAGCGCTCGAGTCCATCGCGTTGTGACGGGCATGGAATCCGTCTCCCATATTCCGGTGCTGCGCGACGCGGTGCTGGAGGGCCTGGCCGTGCGAGCTGACGGCTTCTATGTCGATGGCACCTTCGGCCGCGGTGGCCATAGCCGGGCCATCCTGGAGCGGCTGGGGCCGGAGGGCCGGCTTCTGGCCATGGACCGCGATCCGGAAGCCGCGGCGTCCGCCGAGGCGCTGGCCGACGACCCCCGCTTCGCCTTCGAGGCCGGGCCGTTCTCGACCATGGCGGACACGTTGCGCCGGCGCTTCCCCGAGCGCGGCCCGGACGGGGTGTTCCTGGATCTGGGCGTGTCCTCGCCGCAGCTCGATACGCCCGAGCGCGGCTTCAGCTTTCAGCATGATGGTCCGCTGGATATGCGCATGGACCCCGCCAGCGGCGAGAGCGCCGCGGACTGGCTGGCACGCGCCGACGAGGGCGAGATCGCCGATGTGATCTACCACTATGGCGAGGAGCGCCACTCGCGGCGTATCGCCCGCGCCATCGCGGCCGCGCGCGCCGAGGCGCCGATTACCCGTACCGCCGCGCTGGCCGAGATCGTGCGCCGGGCCGTGCCGAAGCGCGAGCCGGGCAAGCACCCGGCGACCCGCACCTTCCAGGCCCTGCGCATCTTTGTGAACCGGGAGCTCGCCGAACTGGAGCAGTGGCTGGCCACGATCCCGGACGTCCTGCCGCCCGGCGCGCGGCTGGTGGTCATCAGCTTTCATTCGCTGGAAGACCGCATGGTGAAACAGGCCCTGCGCAAGCCGGTGTCCGACGTGCGGCTGCCGAAGGGCCTGCCGGTGATGCCGGAGGAGCCGGAGCGCAAGCTGCGGCCGGTCGGCAAGCCGGTCCACGCCGATCGCGAGGAACAGCGCATCAATCCGCGCTCGCGCTCGGCCGTGCTGCGTGTCGGGGAGCGACTCTGATGGTCGCGCGCGGACTTCTGGCAGTGGCGCTGGCGACCGGCGTGTTTGCCTCGGCGATCGGGGTCGTCGCGGCGAAGCACGAGGCCCGCCAGGCCTTCGTCGACCAGCAGCAGGCGCTCGCCCAGCGCGATGTCCTGAATCTGGAATGGACGCAGTTGCAGATCGAGCAGTCGACCTGGGCGACCCAGGGCCGGGTCGAGGAACAGGCGCGCCGGCAGCTGGACATGATCCAGCCGGATTCCGACCGCATCGTGGTGATCGGGGGTGATGTGTGGGCGCGCTGAAGCGGCAGATCAGCGGCGGTCGCCTGAAGGTCGTGATCGGCGTGTTCGCGCTGGCGGGCATCGCGCTGCTGTTGCGCGCCGTCGACCTGCAGGTGCTGGAGCGCGACTTCCTGACCTCGCAGGGCGAACAGCGCCAGGTGCGCACCCTGACCGAGTCCGCCCATCGCGGCATGATCACCGACCGCCATGGCGAACCGCTGGCGATCTCGGCCCCGGTGCAGACCGCCTGGGCCAATCCGCAGGACCTGATGGAACAGCGCGATCGCTGGTCGGATCTGGCGGCGGCGCTGGAGGTGGAGCCTGCGTGGCTGGCGGAGCGGATCGAGAGCCGGTCCTCGCGCGAGTTCGTCTATCTGCGCCGCCACATGCTGCCGGAACAGGCCGAACGCGTGGCCGCGCTGCGCATGCAGGGGGTGGGGCTGACCCGCGAGTTCCGTCGCTACTATCCGCACGGCGAGGCGACGTCGCACGTACTCGGCTACACCAACATCGACGATCAGGGCCAGGAGGGGGTCGAGCTGGCCTTCGATCAGTGGCTCTCGGGCCAGCCGGGAGCCAAGCGCGTGCTGCGCGATCGCCACGGCCGCACCATCCGCGACGTCGCCAGCATTCGCCCCGCGCGGGACGGCAATACGCTGGCGCTGACCCTGGATCAGCGCCTGCAGTACCTGGCCTACCGCGAGCTGAAGGCCGCGGTCGCCGAACACAACGCGCGGGGCGGCTCCGCGGTGATGCTGGACGCCCGCAGCGGCGAGGTGCTCGCGCTGGTCAACCAGCCCGGCTTCAATCCGAATAACCGTGGTGCCATCCGTTCCGACCGCGCTCGCAACCGCGCCATCACCGATACCATGGAGCCGGGCTCGGTGATGAAGCCCTTCACCGTCGCGGCGGCCCTGGATGCCGGGGTGGTGGATGCCAACGCCACGCTGGAGACAGGCCCCGGTACCATGCGTGTCGGGCGCCTGACCGTTCGTGACCTGCGCGATTACGGGACCATCGACCTGACCACCCTGATTGCCCGTTCCAGCAACGTCGGGGCCACGCAGCTGGCGCTGGAAACCCCGGCGGATCGCTTCTGGCAGACCCTCCACCAGGCCGGGTTCGGGCAGGCGCCGGGCACCCATTTCCCCGGCGAGGCCCGCGGGCGCCTGCGGGACTTCACCACCTGGCGCGAGGTCGAGCAGGCCACGCTCGGCTATGGCTACGGCCTGTCGCTGTCGCCGCTGCAGATGGCGGCCGCTTACACCGCCTTCGCCAACGACGGCGAGCGCGTGCCGGTCCGGCTGGTGCGCACCGCCGACGATCTGCGCGAACCGGCGCGGGTGATGTCCCCGCGCACCGCCCGCCAGGTACTGGCGATGATGGAGCACGTGATCGGCACCGAGGGCACGGCCCGCCAGGCGGCGATCGATGGCTACCGGGTGGCCGGCAAGACCGGCACCAGCCGCAAGAGCGGGCCGGGTGGCTATACCGAGGACCGCTATTTCTCCAGCTTTGTCGGCCTGGCCCCGGCCTCTGATCCGCGCTTCGTGATGGCCGTGGTGATCGACGAACCCGATGCCGGGGTCTACTACGGCGGGGCCGTCGCGGCCCCCGTGTTCCGGCAGGTCGTTGGCTCGGCCCTGCGCATGTTCAATGTGCGCCCGGACGCGATGCCGGAAATCCCGATGCGCCTGGCGGCGGAACACGAGGGGGCCACATGATGGCCGCCCGCGATACCCGAGGCGAGGCTGCACCCGTGCTGGGCGATCTGCTGCCCGCCGGGTCCCTGCGTCCCGAACAGGCGGCCCTCCCGGTCGCCGACCTGGTCCAGGACAGCCGCCGGGTCGGCCCCGGCGCGGCCTTTGTGGCCCTGGCCGGCACCCACGGGCACGGCCTGGCGCATGCCGCCGATGCGGCCGCCCGTGGCGCCCGGGTCATCCTCTGGGACGAGGGGGAGCCCCCGGAATCCGCCGTGGAGGTCCCGCTGATCCATGTGCCGGGTCTGCGCGACCGGCTACCGCAGATGGCGCGCGCCCTGTTCGGGGCGTGGCCGGAGGCGGCCCCCCTGGTGGCGGTGACCGGCACCGATGGCAAGACCACGGTGACCCACCTGATCGCGCTGGCCCTGGAGGCCCTGGGCCGGCCCACCGGCCTGATCGGCACCCTCGGCGTCGGGCGTCCCGGGCAGCTGGAGGCGACCGGGCACACCACGCCCGGAGTGCTCGATTTGCATCGTCATCTGGCGGATCTGGCGGGGTCCGGTTGCCAGGCCGTGGCGCTGGAGGCCTCCTCGCATGGCCTGGCGCAGGGGCGCCTTGCCGGGGCCCCGATCACGGTCGGCGTGCTGACCTGCCTGAGTTCCGACCACCTCGATTTCCACGGCAGTCAGGAGGCGTATGCCGAGGCCAAGGCCCGCCTGTTTGCCTGGCCCGGCCTGCAGACGGCGGTGCTGAACATCGACGACGCCTTCGGGCGCCGCATCGCCGGGGGGCTGCCGCCGGGTGTTCGCGCCCTGACCTACAGCGCGACCGGGGCGCCGGCCGACCTGCGCGCCCGCGACGTGGTGGCCACGCCCGACGGGCTGCGCTTCACGCTCGAGGCCGAGGGCCAGACCCGCACGGTCCAGTCCACGCTGTTCGGCCTGTTCCAGGTGGGCAACCTGCTGGCGACCCTTGCCACGCTGCAGGCGCTGGGCCTGGAGTGTGAACAGGCCATCGCCGTCCTCGCGCGGCTGCCCGGCGTGCCCGGGCGCATGGAGCGCTTCCCGCTGCCCAACGGGGCCCTGGCGGTGGTCGACTATGCCCACACCGCCGAGGCGCTGGACGCCGCCTTGCGCGCCCTCCGGCCTCACACCGAGGGACGCCTGAGCGTGGTCTTCGGGTGCGGTGGCGAGCGCGACCGCAGCAAGCGTCCGGCGATGGGACGGGTGGCCTGCGAGCGTGCGGACGTGGTCTTCGTGACCGACGACAACCCGCGCGGCGAGGACCCGGCCGAGATCCGAGCCGAGATTCTTGCCGGCTGTGCCACGGCCGCCGAATGCCACGAGATCGGTGATCGCGCCACTGCGATCGCCAGCGCCCTGGCGGAGGCCGGCGCGGGCGATGTAGTGCTGGTGGCCGGCAAGGGCCACGAGACCACTCAGGAGATTCGCGGGCAACGGTATCCGTTCAGCGACCGCGAGCAGGTGCGGGCCGTGGGGCGGCGGCATCCGCAGGACACGCGCGACCCGCAGCGCGCGACCGGGGAGGAGGGAGAATGATTCGCATGACCAGCCAGGAACTGGCCGAGGCCGTGAAGGGACGCCTGCAGGGGGCGGGCGACGTGGCCTTCGAGGGTGTGTTCACCGACACCCGCGAACCTCGCCCCGGGGCGCTGTTTATCGCGCTGAAGGGGCCCAACTTCGATGCCCACACGCAGGTGGGCGCCGATCTGCCGGCGCCGGTGCTGCTGGTCGAGCGGGCCCTGGATGTCCCGCAGCCGCAGGTCATTGTCTCCGATACGCGCGAGGCGCTGGGTCGGCTCGGCCGCGACTGGCGCCGCCAGAGCCGGGCGCGGGTGATCGCCCTGACCGGTTCGAACGGCAAGACCACCACCAAGGAGATGCTGCGCTGCATCCTCGAGGGCGCAGGCTCCGTGCATGCCACCGCGGGCAATCTGAACAACGAGATCGGCGCGCCGCTGACGCTGCTGGCCATGCCGCAGGACGTGGACTACGCGGTGATCGAACTGGGCGCCAACCACGCCGGCGAGATCGGCCGCATGGTGCGCTGGGTCGAGCCACAGGTGGCCATGATCACCAATGCCGGGCGCGCCCATCTGGAGGGCTTCGGGAGCCTCGAGGGCGTGGCGCATGCCAAGGCCGAGATCTACTCCGGTCTGCCGGCCCAGGGCGGTACCGCCGTGATCAACCTGGACGACCCGTTTGCCGACTACTGGCTGTCCCTGAACGAGCACCACCACAGCCAGCGCTTCTCGCTGGAGGGCGGCGGCGAGGTCGAGGGGATGTGGCAGGCCCCGGACCGGCTGCGGCTGGCGATCCTCGGCGCGGGGCGCGACCTGCGCCTGGCCGGCCCCGGGCGCCATCTCGCGGCAAACGCCGTCGCTGCGGCCGCCGCGGCCAATGCGGTGGGCCTCGGGATCGACCGCATCGTCGAGGGCCTGGCGCGCTGGAAGCCCGTCCGCGGGCGCCTGCAGGAACTGTGGCACGTCACTGGCGCACGCCTGTGGGACGACAGCTACAACGCCAACCCGGACTCGCTGAGGGCCGGGCTGGAGGTGCTGGCGGCCATGCCCGGCCGGCGCATCCTGGTGCTGGGCGCGATGGGCGAGCTGGGCTCGGAGACCCGCGAACTGCATCGCGAAACGGGCCGGCTGGCCCGGGCCATGGGCATCGACCACTGCCTCGCCCTGGGCGACGCCGCGCGCGACAGTGCCGAGGCGTTCGGTGATGGTGGCGAATGGTTTGCCGATCACGGCGCATTGCAGGCGCGCCTGGAGGCGCTCCTGGCCGAGGGTACGACGGTGCTGGTGAAGGGCTCGCGCAGCCAGCACATGGAACGGATCATCGAGGGGCTGGATCTGGCCTCGGCAGCGCCGGAGGTGGCGGATGCTCTACGCGCTGACTGAGTACCTGAGCCAGTTCTATTCCGGCTTCACGGTCTTTCAGTACCTGACCGTTCGCGCCATCCTCGGGGTGGTCACGGCGCTGGCGATCGCGCTGCTGATCGGCCCGGCGATGATTCGCCGCCTCACCGTCGGCAAGGTCGGCCAGCAGATCCGTGACGACGGCCCCGAGTCGCACCTGACCAAGGCCGGCACCCCGACCATGGGCGGCGCGCTGATTCTGGTCGCGGTGGCCATCGCCACCCTGCTCTGGAGCGACCTGACCAACCGCTTCGTCTGGCTCGTGCTGCTGACGACCCTCGCGTTCGGTGCGGTCGGCGGCTGGGATGACTACCTGAAGCTGCGCTATGGCAACAGCAAGGGGCTGTCGGCGCGCGCCAAGATCCTGTGGCAGACCCTGTTCGCCCTGATCGCGGCCGGCGTGATCATGTACACCGCGCAGGGCCCGGTGGAGACCACGTTCTACCTGCCGGTGTTCAAGGACATCCAGTTCAGCCTGGGCTGGTTGTTCATCCCGCTGGTCTGGCTGGTCGTGGTCGGTTCCTCGAACGCGGTGAACCTCACCGACGGGCTGGACGGCTTGGCGATCATGCCTGCGGTGCTGGTGGCCGGCGCCCTGGGCGTGTTTGCCTACGCGGCGGGTCATGCGGTGTTCGCCGACTACCTCGGCATCCCGGCGGTGCCCGGGGTGGGCGAGGTCGTGATCTTCACCGCCGCGCTGGTCGGCGCCGGGCTCGGGTTCCTGTGGTTCAACACCTACCCGGCCCAGGTCTTCATGGGCGATGTCGGGGCCCTCGCGCTGGGCGCGGCCCTGGGCATGCTGGCGATCCTGACCCGGCAGGAGATCGTCCTGCTGATCATGGGCGGCATCTTCGTGCTGGAGACGCTGTCGGTGATGCTGCAGGTCGCCTCGTTCAAGCTCACCGGGCGGCGCATCTTCCGCATGGCGCCGCTGCATCACCACTTCGAACTCAAGGGCTGGCCGGAGCCGCGCGTGATCGTGCGTTTCTGGATCCTGACCGTGGTGTTCGTGCTGATCGGTCTCGCGACCCTGAAGGTGCGCTGATCCCATGATGCGAGCCAGCGGCGACAACCTGATCGTGGGCCTGGGGGCGACCGGACTGTCGGTGGCCCGCTTCCTGCGCGCGCAGGGCCAGTCGTTTGCGCTCACCGATACCCGGGCGGCCCCCGCGGCGCTGGCTACGGGCGCGGACTGGGTGAACGCCGCCTGGGTGGGGCCGCTGGACGATCTGGATGCCACGGGCTTCGCCCGAATTGTGGTCTCGCCCGGTGTCGCCCTGGAACAAACCGTCCTGCAGCAGGCGCAGGCGGCCGGTGCCCGCCTGATCGGGGACATCGATCTGTTCGCCGAGCAGGCGACCGCCCCGGTGATCGCGATCACCGGCTCCAACGGCAAGAGCACCGTGACCGCCCTGGTGGGCGAGCTGCTCCAGGCCGCTGGCTACCGTGTCGCGGTCGGCGGCAACTTCGGGACCCCGGCGCTGGACCTGCTGGAATCGGCGCCCGATCTGTACGTGCTGGAGCTGTCCAGCTTCCAGCTGGAGCGCAGCCACACATTGGCGCCGGCCGCCGCCGCCATCCTGAATATCTCCCCCGACCACCTGGACCGCTACGCCGATCTGGACGCCTATGTACGCGCCAAGGCCCGGATCCTGGATCGCGCCCAGCGCGGCGTGCTGAATCGCGAGGACACCTGGCTGCGCGAGATTGCGCTGCCGCAGGACCTGCAGGTGATCTCCTTCGGTCTCGACGCCCCGCCGCGTGCGGTCGACTTCGGCGTGCGTCCGGCCCCCGAGGATGGCCCCGAGCTGGTGCATGGCGACGAGGGCCTTCTCGCCACGGGTCGCCTGCGCCTGCGGGGGCAGCACAACTGGGCCAACGCCCTGGCCGCGCTGGCCCTGGCCTGGCCGTGGCTGGAGCCAGGCGCGCCCCGGGCCCGCGCACTGGCGGCGCTGGCCGAGTTCCCCGGGCTGCCGCACCGCTCGCAGTGGATTGCCGAGGTCGACGGGGTCGCATACATCAACGACTCCAAGGGTACCAACGTGGGCGCCACCCTGGCCGCGCTGCGCGGTACGCCGGGGCCGCTGGTGTTGATTGCCGGGGGGCAGGGCAAGGGCCAGGACTTCGCCCCGCTGGCGGATTACATCCCGGGCAAGGTCCGCGGGGTGGTCCTGCTGGGCGAAGACGCGCCGGCCATCGCCCGCGCCCTGGCATCAGTGGTGCCGGTGCAGCGCGTCGACGACATGGCCGCCGCGGTCGCCCAGGCCGCCGCCTGGGCGGAGCCCGGGGATACCGTGCTGCTGTCGCCGGGCTGTGCCAGCCTGGACATGTACGAGAATTACCAGGCGCGCGGCGACGACTTCGCCCGCGCGGTGCGGGGGCTCGCGGCATGAGTGTCTCGAGTAGCCGCCTCGGACTGCCGGATCGCGGCCTGGTGGCCGGCCTGCGCGATCACGTGGACCTGCCTCTACTGGCGGTCGCGGCGACCCTGCTGGGGATCGGGCTGGTGATGGTCGCCTCGGCCTCCATGGGGTTGGGCGAGCGCTATTTCGGCAATACCTGGCACTTCTTCCAGCGCCAGGTGATCTTCGCCGCTATCGGTCTGGCGGTGGCGACCTTCCTGTGGTCGGTTCCGCTGGCGCGCTGGGAGCGCGCGGGGCCTTGGTTGCTGATCCTGGTGATGGTGCTGCTGATCGCCGTGCTGATCCCCGGGGTGGGCCGCACGGTGAACGGGGCGACCCGCTGGATCCCGCTGGGCATGTTCAACCTGCAGGTGGCGGAGCTGGTGAAATTGCTGGTGGTGATGTACCTCGCCGGCTACATCGTGCGCCACTACTCGACGCTGCGCCTGCATTTCCTCGGCTTCATCCGTCCGCTGATCGTGCTCGGGGTGGGCACCATCCTGATGCTGCTGCAGCCCGACTTCGGGGGGGCGGCGATCATGCTGGCGATCGGCATGGGCATGCTGTTCCTCGCCGGTGCCAAGCTGTGGCAGTTCGCCGCGCTGGGGGTCACGATCGGCGCCGGTATGGCGGTGGTGGCGGTCGCGGCACCCTACCGCGTGGCGCGCCTGACGGCCTTCCTCGACCCCTGGCAAGACCCGTTCGCCACCGGCTTTCAGCTGACCCAGTCGCTGATCGCGATCGGCTCCGGCGGCTGGTTCGGGGCCGGGCTGGGCAACAGCGTGCAGAAGCTGTTCTACCTGCCGGAGGCGCACAACGATTTCCTGTTTGCGGTCTTTGCCGAGGAGTTCGGCTTCGTCGGCGTTATCGCCCTGATCGCGCTGTTCGGGGTGCTGGTCTGGCGCTGCATCCGTATCGGCCTGTATGCCGAGCGCGCCGGCCATGCCTTCGCCTCCCATCTGGCGTTCGGTGTGGCGATCTGGATGGGCCTGCAGGCCTTCCTGAACCTCGCCGTGAACATGGGGCTGCTCCCGACCAAGGGGCTGACCCTGCCGTTTCTCAGTTACGGCGGCAGTTCGCTGATTGTCTCGCTGGCGGCCATCGGCCTGGTGATGCGCGTCTACCGCGAGGCCCAGGTGCCCGCTCCCCGGGCGGCGCAGCCGTCCCGTCGCCGGCGGGGAGGTGCGGCATGAACGCCCCGCGCATCCTGATCATGGCTGGCGGCACAGGAGGCCACGTGTTCCCCGGGCTGGCGGTGGCCGAGGAGCTGCGTGCCCGCGGCGCCGAGGTGCGCTGGCTGGGTACCACCCGCGGCGTGGAGGCGCGGCTGGTACCGGAGTCCGGCATCGAACTGACAACCCTCCCCATCGCCGGGATTCGCGGCAAGGGCGTGATCGGACTGGCGCTGGCGCCGTGGCGGCTGGGTCTGTCGCTGTGGGCGGCGCTGGGCCTGATGACGCGCCTGCGCCCGGACGCCGTGATCGGTTTCGGCGGCTTCGCGGCCGGGCCCGGCGGCCTGATGGCGGCCGCGCTGGGGCGCCCCCTGGCGATCCACGAACAGAACGCGGTGGCCGGCCTGACCAACCGCTGGCTGGCGAAGGTCGCCGACCGGGTGTACTCCGGCTTCGAGCACAGTTTTCCCGAACGGGTGGCGGTCACGGTCGTGGGCAACCCGGTGCGCGCGCAGATCGCCGGCCTGCCCGTCCCGGAGGTCCGCTTCGACGAGCGCGAAGGCCCGCTGAACATCCTGGTCCTGGGGGGCAGCCTGGGTGCCCGCTCCCTTAATCGGACCCTGCCCGCGGGCCTGGCGATGGTGGCGGCGCAACAGCCCCTGAACATCCGCCACCAGGCCGGCGAACGCACCCTGGAGGAGGCCCGGTCCGCCTACGCCGAAGCCGGGCTGGCGGCCGAGATCTCCGCCTTTATCGAGGACATGGCCGCCGCTTACGCCTGGGCGGACCTGGTGATCTGTCGCGCCGGGGCCCTGACCGTGGCCGAGGTGGCCGCCGCCGGGGTGCCGGCGATCTTCGTCCCCTATCCACATGCGGTGGATGACCACCAGACCGCGAACGCCGAGGCCCTGGTGCGCGCGGGCGCGGCCTGGATGATCGCGGATGCCGAACTGACGGCCCAGGCCATCTTTGACCGGGTCGGGCCGCTGGATCGCGAGGCCCTGCGGGCCCGCGCGGTCCTGGCGCGCGAGCAGGCCTGCCCGGACACGGTGCAGCGCCTGGCCGACGCCTGCATGGAGATGGCGGGTGCCCGCCCGGAGGGATCGTCATGAACGCCACGCGCCTGCCGCGTCACGCAATGCGCCGCATTCGCCGTATCCACTGCGTCGGGATCGGGGGTTCCGGCATGAGCGGGATCGCCGAGGTCCTGCACCAGCTGGGTTACCGGGTCTCCGGTTCCGACCTGGGGCAGTCGGCGATGGTCGAGCGCCTGAAGGCGATGGACATCCCGGTGGTGGCGGCCCATACCGAGGCGAATGTGGCGGACGCGGACGTGCTGGTGGTTTCCAGCGCGATCAACCCGTCCAACCCAGAGGTCCAGGAGGCCCGTCGTCGGGGTATCCCGATTGTGCGCCGCGCCGAAATGCTCGCCGAACTGATGCGTTTTCGCTACGGCATCGCGGTGGCCGGCACCCACGGCAAGACGACCACCACCAGCCTGGTCGCCAGTGTCCTGGCGGAGGCGGGCATGGATCCGACCTTTGTGATCGGCGGGCGCCTGAACAGCACGGCCAGTCACTCCAACCTCGGGGCCGGTGACTACCTCGTGGCCGAGGCCGACGAGAGCGATGCCTCGTTCCTCCATCTGCAGCCAATGATCAGCATCGTGACCAACATCGATGCCGATCACCTGGGGACCTATGGCAACGACTTCGGCAAGCTGCGCGCCACCTTCCTCGAGTTCCTGCATCACCTGCCGTTCTACGGCATCGCCGTGCTGTGCGCGGACGACCCGCAGGTGCGCGACCTGTATCCGGAACTGGAGCGCCCGCGCCTGACCTACGGCATCGAGCAGCCGGCCGACGTGCGCGCCCTGAATGTGCGCCAGGAAGGCGTGCGCATGTACTTCGATCTGGCCCTGCCGGGGCAGGCCGCATTCCCCGTGACCCTCAACCTGCCCGGCCGCCACAACGTGCTGAACGCCCTGGCCGCGGCGGCGGTCGCGCACGAGCTGGAGGTGGCGCCGACCGCGATCCAGGCCGCGCTGGAGCGTTTCCAGGGCATCGGCCGGCGCTTCCAGGTCCAGTCCTGGCAGGCCCCCAGCGGCCCGGTGACCCTGGTCGACGACTACGGCCATCACCCGCGGGAGATCGCCGCGACCCAGGCCGCCGCGCGCGATGCCTGGCCGGATCGGCGGCGCATCACGATCTTCCAGCCGCATCGCTATACCCGCACGCGCGACCTGTTCGAGGACTTTGTCGAGGCGCTGTCGGAGACCGATGTGCTGATCCTGCTGGAGGTGTATGCCGCCGGCGAGGAGCCGATCCCCAGTGCCGACGGCCGCAGCCTGGCGCGGGCCATCCGCCTGCGCGGTCAGGTCGAACCGGTGTTTGTCGAGCGGGCCGACGACGTCGTCGACGTCCTCGGGCGCATGCTGCGCGCGGATGACGTGGTCATTGCCCAGGGCGCCGGCGACATAGGCCGGCTGGCCGGTCTGCTGCCCGAACAGCTGAGCGCGTCCGGCAAGGGGGGCACATGATGGCGGCGCGCGAGATCGAGCCGATGGCGACGCCGTTCGCCGGGGAGCCGCGCGGGCGGCTGCAGGCCCGGGTGCCGCTGGCCGGGCTCACGTCGTGGCGGGTCGGCGGGCCGGCCGACTGGCTGTTCCAGCCGGTCGACCTCGACGATCTGGTGGCCGCGTTGCGCGACCACGCGACCCACGCCCCGCAGATGCCGGTGACCTTCCTCGGGCTTGGCAGCAACGTGCTGATCCGCGACGGGGGTGTCGAGGGGCTGGTGGTGCACCTGTCGGGTGTCCTCAACGAGCGCCGGCGTCTGGACGGTGATCGTCTCCTGCTGGGCGCCGGGCTGGCCTGTGCCCAGGCCGCGCGCTTCGGGGCCCGCGAGGGGCTGGTCGGGGCCGAGTTCCTGGCCGGCATCCCGGGCACGGTGGGGGGCGCGCTGTACATGAATGCGGGCGCCTGGGGCGGCGAGATCTGGCCGCTGGTGGAATCGGTGGCCACGGTGGATGTGCGCGGTGAACTGCATACCCGCACGCCAGCGGATTACTCCATCGGCTACCGCAGTGTCCGGGGCCCGGAAGACGAATGGTTCACCGGCTGCGTGCTGCGGCTGGCCCCGGGCGACCCCGAAGCCGGAACCCGACGCATCCGCGAACTCCTGCGCGAGCGCTCGGCGAAGCAGCCGCTGGGTCTGCCGTCCTGCGGTTCGGTCTTCCGTAATCCGGAGGGGGATCACGCGGCGCGTCTGGTGGAGGCGGCCGGGTTGAAGGGCCTGCGCCGCGGCGCGGCGGAGATCTCGCCCAAGCACGCCAATTTCATCACCCACGACGGGACGGCCCGCGCCGCCGATATCGAATGGCTGTTGCGCCATGCCCAGGACGAAGTGGAGCGGCGCTTCGGGGTGCACCTGGAGCCGGAGGTCCGGGTGCTGGGACGCGCCGCGGGTGCGAACGAGACAAGCGAGGGAACGGCATGAGCAAGCGAAGCGCACAAGACTACGGCCGGGTCGCGGTCCTGATGGGTGGCTGGTCCGGCGAGCGCGACATCTCGCTCCAGAGTGGCCAGGCCGTGCTGGCGGCCCTGCAGCGCCAGGGCGTGGATGCCCACCCGCTGGACCTGACCCGCGAGAGTGCCCGCTGCCTGGCGCTGGAGGGCTTCAACCGGGTGTTTATCGTGCTCCACGGCGAATGTGGCGAGGACGGCACGTTGCAGGGCTGCCTCGACATGGCGGGTGTGCCATACACCGGGACCGGCGTGCTTGGCTCCGCGCTGGGCATGGACAAGCTGGCCTGCAAGCGGCTGTGGGCGGGCAGCAATCTGCCCAGCGCGCCCTACCGCCTGCTGACACCCGGTTTCGATCCGGAGGCGGTCGCCGAGGCCCTGGGCCTGCCGCTGATCGTGAAGCCGGCCCGCGGGGGCTCCAGCCTCGGCATCACGCGGGTCGATCGCGTCGCGGATCTGCCGGCGGCGTTCGAGGCGGCCCGGCTGCAGCCGGGCCAGGTGTTCGCCGAGCAGTGGATCCGCGGGCGCGAGTACACCGTCGCGATCCTCGGCAATGAGCCGCTGCCCGTGGTGGAGATCCGTACCCCGGGTGGGTTCTACGACTACCACGCCAAGTACGAGGCCGATGATACCGGCTACGTCTGCCCGCCCCCGCTGGATTCGAGCGCGCTTCTGGAGCTGCAGTCCCTGGCGATCGCGGCCTTCGCGACGCTGGAGGGCTGCGGCTGGGGCCGGGTGGACATCCTGCAGGACGAGCACGGCGAGAACTTCCTGATCGAGGTGAACACCATCCCGGGCATGACCGATCACTCGCTGGTGCCCAAGGCGGCCGCGCAGGCCGGGATCGACTTCGACGAGCTGTGCCTGCGCATCCTCGATTCCAGTTTCGAGTGTGGAGGGCTGCGTTGAACGCACGGCGTACAACCCGACCCGCGCGCCGGCCGCAGTCGCAGGGGCCGTCGCCCTTGCGCCGCCTGGCCGGCCCGGGGCTGCGCCTGATGGCCGGCATGGGCCTTGCCGGGATGCTGGTGCTGGGCGCGCTGGCCTGGCTGCAGTTCGACCCGGATGCCTGGCTGCCGATCGAGCGCATCGAGGTGACCGGCAACCCGCAGCACGCGGATGTCGCGGCCGTGCAGGAGCTGGCCCGCGCCCATGCATCGGGCTTTGTCGGGGTCGAGCTGGAGCGCCTGCGCACGGCGCTGGAGGCCCAGCCCTGGGTGGACACGGTGCGCCTGCGCCGCCAGTGGCCGGACACGCTGGTGGTCGAGATCCGCGAGCCGGTGCCGGTGGCGCAATGGGGCGACGACCACCTGGTCGACCGCCACGGCCGGCTGTTCGGGCCGGTGGCGCTGGATGACTGGGAGGGGCTGCCGGCCCTCGCAGGGACGGATGGGCGGCAGGTGGTGCTGATGCATCGCTACCTGGAGGTCTCCGCGCGCCTGGCCGATGCCGGGCTGGAGGTCACCGGGCTGCAGGAAGGGGCGCGCCATGACTGGAGCATCCACCTGGCGGACGGCGTGCGCGTGCTGATGGGGCGGGATGCCGATCTGAGCCGCCTGGGTCAGCTGGTCCGCGCGGTGCCGGCGATTCGCGACTATCGCGATGCCCCGGTGGAACGGATCGACCTGCGCTATCCGCACGGGCTCGCGGTGGCCTGGGCGGATGCGGCGGATGACGGTGCGGGAGACGCCCGATGACACGAACGACAGGACGCAGAAAGATGATGGCAAAGAAGTCGGAACCCGGTCTGATCGTCGGCCTGGACGTCGGGACCTCGAAGATCGAGGCGGTGGTCGGGGAGCTGACCGAGGAAGGCGAGATCGAGATCATCGGGATCGGGTCCTCCCCTTCGCGCGGGCTGAAGAAGGGTGTGGTGGTGAACATCGAGTCCACCGTCCAGTCGATCCAGCGCGCGGTCGAGGAGGCCGAGCTGATGGCCGGCTGCGAGATCCACTCGGTCTACACCGGGATCGCCGGCTCCCACATCAAGAGCTACAACTCCACCGGCGTGGTGGCGATCAAGGACGGCGAGGTGGTCGCCGGCGACGTCGACCGGGTGATCGACGCCGCGCGCGCGATCGCGATCCCGGCCGACCAGCGCATCCTCCACGTGCTGCCGCAGGAATACATCATCGACGAGCAAGAGGGCATCCGCGAGCCGATCGGGATGTCCGGCGTGCGGCTGGAGGCCAAGGTGCACCTGGTCACCGGCGCGGTGTCCGCGGCGCAGAACATCGTCAAGTGCGTGGAGCGCTGCGGGCTGCGGGTGGACGACATCATCCTGGAACAGCTTGCCTCCAGCTATTCGGTGCTCAGCGAGGACGAGAAGGACCTGGGTGTCTGCCTGGTGGACATCGGCGGTGGCACCACCGACATCGCGGTGTTTGCCCATGGCGCGATCATGCACACCGCGGTGATCCCGATTGCCGGGGATCAGGTGACCAACGACATCGCGGTCGCCCTGCGCACGCCGACCCAGTACGCCGACGAACTCAAGATCAAGTACGCCTGCGCGCTGCGCTCGCTGGCCGACCCGGGCGAGAGCATCGAGGTGCCCGGGGTGGGCGATCGGGCCGCGCGCCGGCTGTCGCGCCAGACGCTCGCCTCCGTGGTCGAGCCGCGCTACGAGGAACTGCTGCAGCTGGTGCAGGCGGAGCTGCGCCGCAGCGGCACCGAGGAAATGATCGCCGCCGGGGTCGTGCTGACCGGCGGATCGTCTCGAATGGAAGGTGTGGTGGATCTCGCCGAAGAGGTCTTCCACATGCCCGTACGCCTGGGGGTGCCGCAACGCGTCACCGGGCTCCTGGATGTGGTGAAGAATCCGATCCACGCGACGGGAGTGGGGCTGCTGCTCTACGCCCGCGAGTCGCGTGCGGAGCAGGAGGCCCGGCCCGTGAGCAGCGGGTTCCAGGGCGTATGGGCGCGCATGAAGCGCTGGTTTTCCGGGCAGTTCTGATGATCGGGACACCGGAATCTTTGGGGGTCGGACCGCTCTCCGGCCATGACGCAGGCCAACAGAAGTACCTGTACACACGCAACGAGAGGACGCAATCATGACGTTCGAACTGATGGATACCTATAGCCAGAACGCGACGATTAAGGTCGTCGGCGTCGGGGGCGGCGGCGGCAACGCCGTGCAGCACATGGTCAACTCGCAACTGGAGGGCGTGGACTTCATCTGCGCCAATACCGATGCCCAGGCCCTGAAAAGCCTGGATTCCAAGACGCTGCTGCAACTGGGTGGCGACATCACCAAGGGCCTGGGGGCCGGGGCGGATCCCTCCGTGGGCCGCGAGGCTGCGCTGGAGGATCGCGAGCGCATCCAGGACCTGCTGCAGGGCGCGGACATGGTCTTCATTACCGCCGGCATGGGCGGTGGTACGGGTACCGGGGCCGCGCCGGTGGTGGCGCAGATCGCCAAGGAGATGAACATCCTGACCGTGGCGGTGGTCACCAAGCCGTTCCCGTTCGAGGGCAAGCGCCGCATGCAGGTGGCCATGTCCGGGATCAAGGCCCTGACCGAGCAGGTCGACTCGCTGATCACCATCCCCAACGAGAAGCTGCTGACGGTGCTGGGCAAGAACACCACGCTGCTGGACGCCTTCAAGGCCGCCAATGACGTGCTGTTCGGCGCGGTGCAGGGCATTGCCGAGCTGATCACCCGCCCGGGCCTGATCAACGTCGACTTCGCCGACGTGCGCAACGTGATGCGCGAGATGGGTATGGCGATGATGGGGACCGGCTCCGGTTCCGGCGAGGACCGTGCCCGCGAGGCGGCCGAAGCCGCGATCGCCAGCCCGTTGCTGGAGGACATCGATATCTCCGGCGCGCGCGGCATCCTGGTGAACGTGACCGGCGGCATGGATGTCGGTATCGGCGAGTTCGAGGAAGTCGGGGAGGCGGTGAAGGCCCTGGCCTCGGAAGACGCCAACGTCGTCGTCGGGACGGTGATCGACCCCGAGATGACCGACGAGCTGCGGGTCACCCTGGTGGCGACCGGCCTGGGGGCCCCGGCTTCGCAGTCCGAACGTCCGCAGGTGCGGGTGGTTGATGCCCAGCCGAAGAAGGCCGTCGGTTCCGACGTCGAAGTCGACCTCGATCAGCCGACCGTCAAGCGCCGTGGTGGCGACAACCTGGCGGTGGACTACAACCAGCAGCAAGGCATTGATGTGCTGGATATTCCGGCCTTTCTGCGCAAGCAGGCGGACTGAGAGCGCCGGCACATGCAGGACGAGCGGAATCCTGCAATAATGCGGCAATCGTTGTGTGCATGAGGAGCCCGGGAGGGCCCGGGCTCCCCTTATGCGCTCTCCTGAAAGAGAGAGGCTCAATTCGTTGATCAGGCAAAGAACGCTCAAGAACAGCATTCGGGCGACCGGGGTAGGACTGCATACCGGAGAAAAGGTGGTGCTGACCCTGCGGCCGGCCCCGGTGAACACCGGGATTGTGTTCCATCGCTGCGATCTTGATCCGTCCGTGGAGATTCGCGCCTGTGCCGACAATGTCGGCGACACGCGGCTTTCGACCACGCTGGTCAATGGCGATGTCCGGGTCTCGACCGTAGAGCATCTGCTCTCGGCCATAGCCGGACTGGGCATCGACAACCTGCACGTCGACGTGAGCGCCGCCGAGGTGCCCATCATGGACGGCAGTGCCGGTCCCTTCGTGTTTCTGCTGCAGTCCGCCGGGCTGAAAGAGCAGGACGCACCCAAGGAATTCATTCGGGTCAAGCGCAGCGTGGAAGTCCGCGAGGGCGACAAATGGGTGCGCTTCGATCCCTACGAGGGGTTCAAGGTCGGTTTCTGCATCGACTTCGAACACCCGATGTTCACCGACGGGAGCCAGCGCGCCGAGCTGGATTTCTCGTCCACCTCCTTCGTGAAGGAGGTCTCGCGTGCCCGAACCTTCGGGTTCATGCGCGACATCGAGGCCCTGCGGGCCAACCAGCTGGCGCTGGGCGGCAGCTTGGACAATGCCGTGGTGCTCGATGACTACAAGATCCTGAACGAGAACGGTCTGCGCTACGACAACGAGCTGGTCAAGCACAAGATCCTCGACGTGGTCGGGGACCTGTACCTGCTCGGCCACAGCCTGATCGGCGCCTTCACCGGGCACAAGTCCGGGCATGCACTGAATAATCAGCTGATCCGCCAACTCGCGGCCGACGAGACGGCCTGGGAAAAGGTCACCTTCGAGGACCCGAACGAGCGCCTGCCGATCTCCTTCGGCCAGCTGGCACCGACGCCGGCGGGCTGAATACCGCGGCGCCGATTCAGTCCGGCTTCGGCGCGGACGGGCGCGCCGCGCGGGCGAGCCGTTCCAGCGCACCGGCCAGTTCGGGATCCTCAATGCGGGAGGCGGTGTCGGCGAGGATCTGCCGGGCCGCTTCCGGGATCTCGCGCCGTTCCAGCCGCGCGGCCGGTTCGGCAGGGCGGGGCACCCGGGACAGCCGGATGCGCATCTGCTCGATGCCCTCGAAGCCCGCGGCACGCAGGGTCTTGAGCAGTTCGCGTTGCTGGAAGCGCAGCTCGGTCGCCAGGCCGCGGTCCGCGCAGATCGCGACCAGGGTGTCCTCGCGCAGGGTGAACGCCAGTCGCCGCGCCTTCAGCGCATTGCCGGCGAGGCCCTCGAGGGCGCGCTCCACGCCGCGGTCGCGGCCGGAGTGCGCGGACCAGTCGCGGGCGATGAAGCGGGTGATCCGCTGCGGTGTCATCCCGGCAACCCGGTCGCGCGAGGCGGAGAGAACAAGAGGATTCGCATGCAGTTGATCGTACTACGTCCGGACGGCCTTTGTGCACGCCTGCCCCTGTGGGCGATGGCCGTGTCGGGGGGCGTGCTGGTGCTGCTGATGGCGGCCGCGGTGGTGGCGGCCTATCTGGTCGGCCAGAGCCAGCGCGAGGTGGTCCGGATTCCGGTGACCAATACCCTGGATCCCGTGGCCGTCGAGACGGTGGAGCGCGAAGCCGCTCGCGAGGGCCTGAATCATCTGGTCGAACGGGTCGTGGCGCTGGAACGCCAGTTGTCGCGTGTGGATCTGCGCATCCGGTCGGTGGGCGACTCCCTGGGACTGGACGTGGCCGATCTGGCGCCGGAGACCGGGGGCCAGGGCGGACCCCTGCTGGAA
Source organism: Thioalkalivibrio sp. ALE22 (assembly GCF_000381445.1). Lineage (NCBI taxonomy): Bacteria > Pseudomonadati > Pseudomonadota > Gammaproteobacteria > Chromatiales > Ectothiorhodospiraceae > Thioalkalivibrio > Thioalkalivibrio sp. ALE22. The sequence goes on along the minus strand of NZ_KB906501.1, from coordinate 12,768 downwards.
GGACCGGATTCACCGCTGGAGGTGCACGACCGCCTGCTGGCGCTGGAGCACCTGCTGGGTCGGCACAGCGCCGCGGTGGACCTCGTGGGCTCCGAGCTGCGCCTGGATGCCTCGCGCGAGGCCCTGTCGCCGCGGCTTCGTCCGGTCGAGGATGATGCCTGGATCAGCTCGGCGTTTGGCTACCGCGAGGATCCGTTCACCGGCAATCGGCGGTTCCACTCAGGGATGGACTTTGCCGGTCGGCCCGGCTCCGAGATCCGCGCGGCCGGTGGCGGTCTGGTGGTGTTCGCGGGGCGGCGCAGCAGCTTCGGTAACCTGGTCGAGATCGCCCACGGCGGCGGCCTGAACACGCGCTACGCCCACAATGCGGAGATCCTGGTCGAGGCTGGCGAGCGCGTGGAGGCCGGCCAGGTGATCGCGACCATGGGCCGCACCGGCCGCGCGACCGACACCCACCTGCACTACGAGGTGGTGGATGCCGGCAAGGCCCTCAACCCCTACAACTTCCTTCCCGATCGGGACTGACACCTAGGGAGACGCTGATCGAATCGCACGTCCGCGCTCGAGTCGCTTTTGCGTGCGAACAAAGCGCGGTGACTGCCGTGCAGTCACTCTGCACAAGGGAACCGCAACGCCGTGCGCGCGCCCGTTTTTGATCAGCAACGGGCGCCCGAGCCCCTGCATTCAATCGCTTGCGGGGTTGGTGCCCCCCATTCCCCGACCCTGCGTTGCGCCCCTTGCGGGTAGAACCACTACCCGCTGCACGACGCGCCTTGTCTCGGAAAACAGGGGGCACCAACGCGGACGTGCGATTCAATCAGCGTCTCCCTAGTGGCTGCGCGGCGCGGGATTCGGCGTCGGTGGCCTCCCGGAAAGCCGTTTTCCCGGCACAGCGTTTCCCCGGCGGATCGTTTATCCTAGGCGGGTTTCAGCCAACCCTTACGGATCCCCATGGTCAAGCAGCTCGTTCAGAAGATCTTCGGTAGTCGCAACGATCGCATCCTCAAGCGCTATACCCGCGCGGTGGAACGCATCAATGCCCTGGCCGACTCCACCGAGGCGCTGTCGCGGGACGAGCTGCGCCACAAGACCCGGGAATTCCAGCGCCGCCTGGGCGAGGGCGAGGACCTGGAGAAGCTCCTGCCGGAAGCCTTTGCCGTGTGCCGCGCGATGAGCGCGCAGGTGATGGGCCTGCGCCATTTCGACGTGCAGTTGATCGGCGGCATGGTCCTGAACGACGGCCGCATTGCCGAGATGCGTACCGGCGAGGGGAAGACCCTGGTCGCGACCCTGCCGGCCTATCTCAACGCACTGACCGGCGACGGGGTGCACGTGGTCACGGTGAACGACTACCTGGCCCGGCGCGATGCCGCCTGGATGGGGCGGCTCTATCACGCGCTGGGGCTCTCGGTGGGCGTGGTCAACAGCTCCGGCGGCCTGGGCGTGGACTCCGCCTCCTATCTCTTCGATCCGGATTATCACGCCGAGGAGGGCGGGTTCGAGCACCTGCGCCCGGTCACCCGTCGGGAGGCCTACGCGGCGGACATCACCTACGGGACCAACAACGAGTTCGGCTTCGATTACCTGCGCGACAACATGGCCTTCTCGGCCGACCAGCGGGTGCAGCGGGCACTCAACTTCGCGGTGGTGGACGAGGTCGACTCGATCCTGATCGACGAGGCGCGCACCCCGTTGATCATCTCCGGCCCCAGCGGCGACAGCTCGGAGCTCTACGAGCGGCTGAACACCATCCCGCCGCAGCTCACTCGTCAGGAAGACGAGGAGAGCGAGGGCGACTACTTTGTCGACGAGAAGGCCAAACAGGTCTTCCTCAGCGAAGAGGGTCACGAGAAGGCCGAGGAACTGCTGCGCCAGGCGGGTCTGCTGGAAGAACACCAGACCCTGTACGACTCCGCGAGCATCGCGGTCCTGCATCACCTGAACGCGGCCCTGCGCGCGCACGCCCTGTTCCATCGCGACGTCGACTATCTGGTGCGCGACGACAAGGTCCAGATCATCGACGAGTTCACCGGACGCATCATGGCCGGGCGGCGCTGGTCCGAGGGGCTGCACCAGGCCATCGAGGCGAAGGAAGGCGTGCCGATCCAGCGCGAGAATCAGACGCTCGCCTCGATCACCTTCCAGAACTACTTCCGGCTGTACGACAAACTCGCCGGCATGACCGGTACCGCGGATACCGAGGCCTACGAGTTCAAGACCATCTATGACCTGGAAGTGGTCGTGATCCCCGGCAACAAACCGCTGGTGCGCGACGACATGCAGGACCTGGTGTTCCTGACCCAGGAAGAGAAATACACCGCCATCATCAAGGAGATCCAGTGGTGCGTGGATCGCGGCCAGCCGGTGCTGGTCGGGACCGCCTCCGTCGAGAGCTCCGAACGCCTGGCCCAGGCCCTCAAAAAGACCGGCATCGCCTTCGAGGTCCTGAACGCCAAGCAGCACGAGCGCGAGGCCTCGATCATTGCCCAGGCCGGCCGTCCCAAAGCCGTGACCCTGGCGACCAACATGGCCGGGCGCGGCACCGACATCGTCCTGGGCGGCTCGCTGGATGCCGAACTGGCCGAGGTGGATCCGGAGGACACGGCCCGGCAGGAGGCCATCCGGGCCGACTGGCAGCAGCGCCATGATGCCGTGCTCGAGTCCGGCGGTCTGCACATCATCGGCTCCGAGCGCCACGAGTCGCGGCGCATCGACAACCAGCTGCGCGGGCGCTCCGGGCGTCAGGGTGACCCGGGCTCCAGCCGTTTCTTCCTGTCGCTGGAAGACAACCTGATGCGGGTGTTCGCCTCCGAGCGCGTGCGCGGGCTGATGCAGCGCCTGGGCATGAAGGAGGGCGAGGCGATCGAGAACGCCTGGGTCTCCCGCGCCATCGAGAACGCCCAGCGCAAGGTCGAGGCCCACAACTTCGATATCCGCAAGCAGCTGCTGGAATACGACGACGTGGCCAACGACCAGCGCCGGGTGATCTATGACCAGCGCGCCGAACTACTGACCACCGAAGACATCAGCGACACCATCGACACCCTGGTCGAGGACGTGGTCAACGCCCAGATCAGCCAGTACATCCCGCCGGGCTCGATCGAGGACGAGTGGGAAGTCGAGGGTCTGCAGCAGGCCCTCAACGGCGAGTTCGGGCTGGACCTGCCGGTGCAGCAGTGGCTGGACGACGAGGACGACCTCCACGAGGAGCCGCTGCGCGAACGCATCGTGGGGCATGCCCGCGAGATGCTGGCCGGCAAGCGCGAGCAGCTGGGCGACGAGACCATGAACCGGCTGCAGCGTGACGTGATGCTGCAGGTCCTGGACAGCCAGTGGAAGGAACACCTGGCCGCGATGGACTACCTGCGCCAGGGCATCGGGCTGCGCGGCTACGCTCAGCGCAACCCGAAGCAGGAGTACAAGAAGGAAGCCTTTGCCATGTTCCAGTCCCTTCTGGAACGCATCAAGCACGATGTCGTGAAGTTCCTGCTGCGCATGCAGCTGCGGTCGCCGGAGGAGGTCGAGGCGCTACAGCCGAAGAAGGCCGCGCCGGCCGAGGACGACCTGCAGTTCCAGCACCAGAACCCCGACAGCGCCCTGAAGCCCGATGCCGAAGGCGAGGCGGAGGGCCGCGAGCCGGTCGCCAGTGGCGAGGCCCCCTATCGTCGCGAGGAGCCCAAGCTGGGACGCAACGAGCCTTGCTGGTGCGGTTCGGGCAAGAAGTTCAAGCACTGCCACGGCAAGCTTTAGGGGGCGTACGCAATGGCCGTTGGATTGATCGCCCCGGAGGTCCTTCATCCCGTGCCGGGCATCCGCCTGGCCGCGACCGCAGCCGGCATCCGTTACGCCGGGCGTGACGATCTGGTCCTGATCGACGCCGGCCCGGAAGCGACCATCGCCGCGCTCTACACCACCAATGCCTTCCGCGCGGCGCCCGTGGTGGTGGCCGCCGAGCACCAGGCGCGGGGGCACGCTCGCTGGCTGCTGATCAATGCCGGCAACGCCAATGCCGGTACGGGCGAGCCCGGGCTGGCCGCCGCGCGCGCCTCCTGCGAGGCGGTGGCCGGCCTTACCGGGACCGTCGAGGATGCGGTCCTGCCGTTTTCCACCGGCGTGATCGGGGAGCCGCTGCCGGTCGAGCGGATCGTCGCGGCCCTGCCGGTCCTGTACGCCGGGTTGGCGCCCAATACCTGGATGCAGGCCGGGCGCGCGATCATGACCACCGATACCGTGCTCAAGGGCTGCAGCCGCCGCGTCTCCCTGTCGCAGGGCGAAGTGACCCTGACGGGCATCGCCAAGGGTTCCGGCATGATCCACCCGGACATGGCGACCATGCTGGCCTTCATCGGGACCGATCTCGCCATCGACGCCGCCGAGCTCGAGGGCCTGCTGCGCGTGGCCAACCGCGACAGCTTCAATGCGATCACGGTGGACGGCGATACCTCGACCAACGATGCGGTCGTGGCGATGGCCAGTGGCGCCAGCGGCGCCGGGCTCGCCACGCCGGCGGATCGGGAGGCGTTTCTCGCCGCGCTGGCGGCGGTCTGTCTGGAGTTGGCCCAGGCGATCGTGCGCGATGGCGAGGGCGCGACCAAGTTCGTCACCGTGGAGGTGACCGGGGCGCGGGAGCGCGAAGAAGCGGCGCAGGTGGCCGAGACGGTCGCGCTGTCCCCGCTGGTGAAGACCGCGTTGTTCGCCTCGGACCCCAACTGGGGCCGGATCCTGGCGGCGGTGGGGCGCGCCGGTGTGCCGGACCTGGCGATCGACCGGGTCGCGATCCACGTGAATGACGTGGAGATCGTTCGCGACGGTGGCCGGGCCCCGGCCTATGCAGAGGCCGATGGCCAGCGGGCCTTCGGCGCGGACGAGATTCATGTGCGCATCGACCTCGGCCGGGGCCGCGCGGGCGCGCGCAAGTACACCTGCGACTTCTCCCACGAGTACGTGCGCATCAATGCCGAATACCGGTCCTGAGCCGGTTGTCTCCCGGCCGGTCGAGGTCGCGATCGGGCTGATCCTGGATGCCCGGGGCCGCGTACTCGTAACCCGCCGTACTCGCGGGCAGCATCTGGCCGGGTTTCGGGAATTCCCCGGGGGCAAGGTGGCCGCGGGGGAATCGCCGGCCACGGCCCTGGCCCGCGAGCTGGATGAGGAACTGGGCGTCCGGGTCGGCGCTGCGGTTCAGTGCCTGACCATTGATCACCGCTATTCGGAGCGCGCCGTGCGCCTGCACGTGTTTCGCGTGAGCACGTGGTCCGGCGAACCCGCGCCGCGCGAGGGCCAGACCATGGCGTGGCTGCGCCCGGACACCCTCGACCCGGCGGATTTCCCGGCGGCCAACCGCGCGATGCTCAACGCGCTGCGGCTCCCCGAGCGCTATCTGATCACCCCGTCCCCGGACGATGCGGGCCAGGCCGACGCGATCGCGGAGCGCGTGGTCCGGGCCCTGCGCGCGGGCCGGGCCGGCATGGTCCAGGTTCGGGCGCCGGCGCTGGACGCGTCGGCCTATCGCGACTTCCTCGCGGCCATCGCCGGGCCCGCCGGCGCGCTGGGTATCCCGGTGCTGGCCAACGCCCCGGCGGACTGGCTGACCGGGTTCCCGGAGGTGGGGCTGCATCTGCCGGAGCGGCGCTGGCGCGAACTGGAGACGCGTCCGGACCGGGGTGGCTGGATCGGCGCGTCGGTGCATGACCGGGCCGGGCTCGCGCGGGTCGCCGCGCTGGGGCTGGATTTCGTGGTCCTCGGGCCGGTGGAGGTGACCGCCACCCACCCCGGGGCCGAGGTGCTGGGCTGGGAGCGCTTCACTGCCTGGACGGCCGGTGCGGGCGTACCGGTTTATGCGCTGGGAGGCATGACCCCGGGGCACCTGGCCCAGGCGCGCCGGGCGGGAGCGCAGGGGATTGCCGGCATTCGCGGGCTGCTGGACGGTTGATCCCGTCGCCGGGCAACGAGCCCGGTCACGGTGTCAGATCGCGCAGCAGCAGAGCTGGAAGGGGACGTCGCGACTGGCCGGAACCGGGCGCTCGCGGAAGTCGCCCGGGGCGAAGAAGCGCACGGTAAAGCGCTGGCGTCCGCCGCTGATCTCCGGATAGACCCCGAGGGTGGGGTCGACGGTCACCCGGATCAGCTGCCAGGCATGGCTGGTGTCCAGGCTGCGCTCGAAGTAGCCCTCCTCCGCTGTGACCGGCTCCGCGTGGCCCGAGCGGCGCATGTAGCGCAGCACCTGGGCGGTCGCCTCGGCGACGGTATTGAGCGGCTCGAACCACTCCAGCAGGAGTTCGCTGCGCGCCTGGCTTGGCTGTGCGAGCCAGTAGTGGTAGATCGGCAGGTCGAAGTCGAAGGCGCCGCCCGGCAGGGCCATGCGCTGGCGTACGCTGGAGAAGAACTCGCTGCCGCGCACGCGGTGATCGAGGGCGCCGGCCTGTTCCTCCAGCGCATCATGGAGCCGCTTCTGCGTGTCCATGGTTTCGCGGAAGCGCTCGGCATCCACGCCCGGCTGGTTGGCCAGGCGGTTCAGGTTGACCGTCTGGCGTTCGATCTCGCCCATCAGCTCGCGTTTGATGTCGACGCGGGTCACCAGCGCGTAGATATCGACCAGGGAGACCAGGGCCTCGTGGTGGTCGAACGGCCGCCCCGACTCCAGTGCGTCGGCGAAGCGCGCGTTCAGGGCCTCCAGTCGCAGCAGGAGGCGCACGCGTTCATGCAGCGGTTGTTCGAAGGTCAGGGTCTGGCTCACGGCGTGCCTGTTCGGCAGGAGGGCTGAAGGTGCATGGCCCGGGAATCCCGGCAGTATCAGGTATTCGGGGGGCGGATTTCCACCCGGGAGGCGGTCGTGGCGGACAGCTCGCGCAGGGCGGCGTCGCGTTCTGCTACCTGGTTCGCCAAGTCGGCCTCCGTTGTGGCTTCGCGATTGCGGATTTCGCTGTCCCCGCGCAGGCGGCGCTCCTCGGGATTCATCTGGGCCGCCAGGATGGCCTCCACCTCGGCGCTGCTGCGGCCGTCACGCTGGGTGACGCGGGCGATCTGCTCGTGGGGCTCGCAGTGGACCACGATCACATGGTCGAAGCGGTTCTCCCAGCCGGCCTCGAACAGCAGTGGAACCACGATCAGGGCGTAGGGCGTGTCGGATGGCAGCGCGGCGAGGTCTTCCTCGATGCGGGCCTCCACCGCGGGGTGGACCAGGGCCTCCAGCGCCTGGCGCTCCCCCGGGTCGGCAAAGATCCGGCTGCGCAGGGCGCCGCGGTCCAGGTGCCCGCGGGCATCCAGGACGCCGGGCCCGAAGCGGTTCACGATGGCAGCGTAGAGGTCGTGTCCCGGTGTCTGCAGCTCGCGGTTGATGGCGTCGGCATCCAGCACCGGCACGCCGAGGCTGGCGAACAACCCCGCGACCCGGCTCTTGCCGCAGCCGATCCCCCCGGTGAGTCCGACCCGCAGCATGCCCGTCGCCTAGAATCCCTGGGGGAAGTAGAGGGCCAGCAGCTCGTCTCCCCAGATCAGCGCGAGCCAGCCGGCGGCGGCGAGATAGGGGCCGAACGGGATCGGGATATTGCGATCCCGGCCGCGCAGCAGGATCAACGCAATCCCGACTACGGCGCCGACCAGCGAGGCCAGCAGCAGGATGACCGGCAGGGCCTGCCAGCCCAGCCAGGCGCCCAGCGCGGCCAGCAGCTTGAAGTCCCCGAAGCCCATGCCCTCCTTGCCGGTCAGCAGGCGGAAGCCATGGAAGATCAGCCACAGCACCAGGTAGCCGGCGACGGCGCCAATGACCGCCGACTGCAGGTCGGTGAAGGTCCCCGGGATGTTGACCAGCAGGCCCAGCCACAGCAGGGGCAGGGTCAGCTGGTCCGGGAGCAGGGTGGTGCGGGCGTCGATGCCGGCCGCCGCAATCAGCACGCCGGTGAACACCAGGGCCAGGAGGCCTGTGGCGTTCGGCCCCAGGTGCCAGATCGTCACGATGAACAGCAGCGCGGTGAGGGCCTCGACCGCGGGATACTGCCAGCTGATGCGGGTGCCGCAGCCAGGGCAGCGCCCGCGCAGAAGCAGATAGCTGAGGAGGGGCACGTTCTCCAGCGCCCGGATGGGGCGTTGGCATTGCGGGCAGCGCGAGCGCGGGCGCACGAGGTCGAAGCGCTCCTCTGCGCCCGGCGGTTCGTGCTCGAGGATGGCGCGGGCCTCGCGTTCCCAGTCGCGTTCCAGCATCACCGGCAGGCGCGCGATGACCACGTTCAGGAAACTGCCGATCAGCAGCCCGAAGACCCCGGCGATCGGCAGGGCCCACGCGCCCAGTTGCGCACCGGTCTCGGCCAGCATCCCCTAGATCACCTGACCCATCTGGAAGATGGGCAGGTACATGGCGATGACCAGACCGCCGACCAGCACGCCCAGAACCACCATGATCAGCGGTTCCAGCAGGCTGGACAGGCTGTCGACGGCGTTGTCGACCTCGTCCTCGTAGAAGTCCGCGACCTTGGCCAGCATGGAGTCCAGTGAGCCGGATTCCTCGCCGATCGCGACCATCTGCACCACCATGTTGGGGAACACGCCGGTATTGCGCATCGACCATTGCAACTGCCCGCCTGCCTCGGTCTCGTCGCGCATGCGCAGGGTCGCCTCGCGGTAGACCGCGTTGCCGGTGGCGCCGGAGACCGAGGTCAGGGCATCCACCAGCGGGACCCCTGCGGAGAACATGGTCGACAGCGTGCGGGCGAAGCGCGCGATCGCGGCCTTGCGCAGGATCGGCCCGAAGGCCGGGGCCTTGAGGATGATGATGTCGAGGAAGCGGGCGAAACGTGGCGAGCGCCGCTTGGCCTGCACGAAGACGAAGCCGATCGCCACCATGACCCCGAGGATCGCCCACCACCAGCTCTGGGTGAACTCCGAGAGGTCCACCACCATCCGTGTGAACACCGGCAGGTCGGCACCGAAGCCCTGGAACAGGGCCTCGAACTGCGGGACCACGTAGATCAGCAGGATCGCGGTGACCACGATGGCCACCACGACGACCGCGGCGGGGTAGAACAGGGCCTTCTTGATCTTGGCCTTCAGGGCCTCGGTCTTTTCCTTGTAGGTGGCGATCTTGTCCAGCAGGGTCTCGAGCGTCCCCGCCTGCTCGCCCGCCTCGACGAGGTTGGTGACCAGGTCGTCGAAGTGACGCGGGTGCTTGGACAGGGCCTTGGCAAAGGTCTCGCCGCCTTCCACGTCCGCTTTCAGTTTCAGAACGAGGTCGCGCATCGCGGGTTTCTCGTTCCCGCGGCCGACGATCTCGAACGCCTGCACAAGAGGTACACCGGACTGCAGCATCGTGGTCATCTGCCGCAGGAAGTAAGCGATATCCGCCGGCACGATCTTCTTGTTGCCGCCGGAGAACAGCGACTTCGGCTTCTTGCGGATCTTGACGACGTTAATGCCGTTCTTGCGCAGTTCGGCGCGCGCGGTGGCCTCATTGTCGGCCGGGGTCTCGCCCTTGACCCGGTCGCCGTTCTTGTTCAGTCCTTCCCAGGTGTAGATCGTCCCGGAGTCGGCCATCCCCCTGTCCCCCTGTAGCTGGTGACCCGTGCCCCTTGCGGCACTAGTCCTTGGTCACGCGATTGACTTCCTCGAGGCTGGTCAGCCCCGCCATTACCTTCATCAGACCGGCGCGGCGCAGGTCCTCGATGCCTTCCTTTTCTGCCTGTTCCGCCAGCTGCATGGAGTTGTAGCCCTCCAGGATGCCGCGCTGCATCTCCTCGCTGATGGGCATGACCTGGTAGATCCCGAGGCGGCCCTTGTAGCCGTTGGTGCACTGGTCACATCCCACCGCGCGATAGGCAGTCACCCCGGCCTGGATATCGGCGTCGGTGAAGCCCTCCTTGCGCAGGACCTCTTCCGGCAGCTGTTCCGGTTCCTTGCAGTTCGGACACAGGCGCCGCGCGAGGCGCTGGGCGATGATCAGCAGGATCGACGACGCGATGTTGTACGGTGGCACGCCCATGTTGGCGAGGCGAGTCAGCGTCTGTGGCGCGTCGTTGGTATGCAGGGTGGAGAGCACCAAGTGGCCGGTCTGCGCGGCCTTGATCGCGATCTCCGCGGTCTCGAGGTCACGGATCTCCCCGACCATGATCACGTCCGGATCCTGGCGCAGGAAGGCGCGCAGGGCGCTGGCGAAGGTCAGGCCGACCTTCGGGTTCACGTTGACCTGGTTGACCCCGGGCATGTTGATTTCCGACGGGTCTTCGGCGGTGGAGATGTTGCGGTCCGCGGTGTTCAGGATGCCGAGGCCGGTATAGAGGGATACGGTCTTGCCCGACCCGGTGGGGCCGGTCACCAGGATCATCCCGTAGGGCCGGCTGAGCGCCTGCAGATAGGCTTCCTTCTGATGTTCCTCGTAGCCCAGTTGGTCGATCCCCATCGACGCGCTGCTGGGGTCGAGGATACGCATCACGATCTTCTCGCCGTACAGCGTCGGCAGGGTGCTGACACGAAAGTCGATCGCCCGCGTCCGTGACAGCTTCAGCTTGATCCGTCCATCCTGGGGTACGCGGCGTTCGGCGATGTCCATGCGCGACATCACCTTGACCCGCGCGGTGATTCGCGGTGCCAGGGAGTTCGGCGGGTGGGCCACTTCGTGCAGCACGCCGTCGATGCGAAAGCGCACGCGGAAGTCCTTCTCGAAGGGCTCGAGATGGATGTCGGAGGCCTTGCGGTTGATGGCGTCCATCAACAGCTTGTTGACGAAGCGCACTACCGGGGCATCGTCCGCCCCTTCGGCGGTGTCCGAGCTGTCCTTGTCGTCGTCGCCCGATTCGATTGCCAGGCTGTCGAGGCCGTCGTCCCCCAGGTCGTCCATCAGCGACGAGGCGGCGCTCAGGGCGCTGTCGATCAAGCGGTCGAGCTTGTGCGACTCGACCAGCACGGCCTCCACCGGCATGCCCGTGGCGAACTTGAACTCGTCGGTGGCGCCAAGATTGGTCGGGTCGGAGACGGCGATGTAGAGCCGGTTGCCGCGCACCATCAGCGGGAGGGCGTGATGCTTCTGGATCAGCTTCTCGTTCAGATGATCCTTGGGCAGCAGTTCCGGCTCGAAGGTCGCGAGGTCGAATACCGGCAGCCCGAATTCCTCGGCGGCGGCCTCCGCGAGCCGGGCCTCCGCCACCTGGCCCTTGCTGGCCAGCAGGGTCATCAGGGGGGTCTGCTGGGACTGGGCCTCCTCGACCAGCTGGGAGGCGATGTCCTCCGCGATCAGGCCGGCCTCGACCAGGCGTTTGGCCAGCCCGGGGAGCCGCGGTGCCGTAGTGGTGTTCGCCATGGGCCTCTGCGTATACAAACCAGTGATGGGCCACACAATACGTGCGTCCGCGGCGGAAGGGAAACGCCCTGGCGGACCACTGGCGCCCCCCGCTGTGCCCCCGATCATAGGAATCAACCCCGCAGAAGACAAGGCTGTTGCGCCGCGGCCGGAAGCGAATGCTCGAGGCGCTTGACGCTGCGCTTCGCGCTGGTTCAGAATACGCGGCTTGATCGAGGAGGGATACCCAAGCGGTCAACGGGGGCAGACTGTAAATCTGCTGGCTCAGCCTTCGGAGGTTCGAATCCTCCTCCCTCCACCATCGAGTTTTTGAAGCCAGCGGCCATAGTGGGCGGTGGTCAGGCAAGCCAGGGTTCTGCGGGTGTAGTTCAATGGTAGAACCTCAGCCTTCCAAGCTGATGATGTGGGTTCGATTCCCATCACCCGCTCCACGTTTGGCCTGTTGTGGTGCGTCCTTGCGGGCGGCCCGGCCGAGGCCCTGGCAGCCAGAGCAATAGAGTTATCCGGCTCATGTAGCTCAGTCGGTAGAGCACTTCCTTGGTAAGGAAGAGGTCACCGGTTCGAATCCGGTCATGAGCTCCATATTAATGTCAGCGTACAACCTGCGTCGCTGTTGAGTTTTAGCGTCACGATCCGGGGAAGCGAGAAATGTCCAAGGAAAAGTTCGAGCGTAAGAAGCCGCATGTGAATGTGGGGACGATTGGTCATGTGGACCATGGGAAAACGACGCTGACGGCGGCGATGACGGCGGTGCTGGGTAAGAAGTACGGGAGCGAAGCCCGTGCGTTTGACCAGATCGACAATGCGCCGGAAGAGAAGGCGCGCGGGATCACGATTGCGACCGCGCACGTCGAATACGAAAGCGACATTCGCCACTATGCGCACGTCGACTGCCCCGGGCACGCGGACTATGTGAAGAACATGATCACGGGTGCGGCGCAGATGGACGGCGCGATCCTGGTGGTGTCGGCGGCCGATGGCCCGATGCCGCAGACGCGCGAGCACATTCTGCTGGCGCGTCAGGTGGGTGTGCCGTACATCGTGGTGTTCCTGAACAAGGCCGACATGGTCGACGATCCGGAGCTGCTGGAGCTGGTCGAGATGGAAGTTCGCGACCTGCTGTCCTCCTACGATTTCCCGGGTGACGACACCCCGGTGATCACCGGTTCCGCGCTGAAGGCGCTGGAAGGTGACGAGAGCGAAGTGGGCGCCCCGGCGATCTACAAGCTGGTGGAGGCGATGGACAGCTGGATTCCGGAGCCCGAGCGTGCCGTGGACGGCGCGTTCCTGATGCCGGTGGAAGATGTCTTCTCGATCTCCGGTCGTGGCACCGTGGTGACCGGTCGCGTCGAGCGCGGCGTGGTGAAGGTCGGCGAAGAAATCGAGATCGTCGGTATTCGCGACACCCAGAAGACCACCGTCACCGGTGTCGAGATGTTCCGCAAGCTGCTGGACCAGGGCGAGGCGGGCGACAACGTCGGTAT